>NZ_CP024309.1:0-300000 GCF_002944405.1 Sinorhizobium fredii
GCGCGAGCGGTAAGCCTGTTTGCGTCGCAAGAGTTACAGCTGTAACTTGAGGCCTCTAGCATGCTGTTGATAAAGGTCCCTGGTTGTTTGGAGTCGTGGATGCGCGGCGGCGACGTGAGGACGGGTCAACTCTTCAGCTATGTCGATCTGGAGGATCGTAGTCGACGTGATCATCCGCTGCGAGATCGGGCGGTCGTCGATCGCGCCTGAGAAGCTTATGCGCGCAATGCTTTTGCAAGCCTTCTTTTCGATCCGTTCTGAGCGCCTTTTCATGAAACGGCTGGAAAATGACCTTCAGTTCCGCGGGTTGTCGACACCGGCGTTGACGATCCGGCTTCGGACCGTTTTGTGTTTTCGAAGAACCGTGACCGTGGCTGGAAGGCGAAATTCTGAAAAGTTCCAGGGCGCGATCCTGGCGCAGCCCGAGGTTAAAGCACTGCAGTCAACGGACCACTTCTCTGCCGATGGCACGTTGATCAAAGCCTGCGCATTGATGAAGAGCTTCGATGCTGATGCGCCTTGGGCGAACTCCCGTCGGAACGCCGGTCGGAATGCGGGAAGCAGACTTCACGGCACAAGGCATTCCAACCCTAAACGACTGATCAACGTGCAAGTCTTTACTGGAAGGCACTGAAGGAAAACCGCCACAGTTGGCTGATCGAAGCGTCCCTGACGGAGCGCTAGCGGGTATGCCGCGCGGCTGCGGCGCTGCAGATGATCGAATCCTTTGCTGACCGGTCACAAGCGATCGCTGGGTGACGACAAGGCCCCCGACATAAGTCACTTCGTTTGAAAATTTGCGGTCGAGGAAAGGCGACGCCCCCAGGTGGCGCAGAACCTCCATGGTCGCCACTCGGCCGTTGACGAGTGCACGAGACGCCATGCCGGCTATAGGTTCACCTTGCGCGTCCGTAAGCGCATCGACGAGGCGTTCGGCTGGATCAGTCGGGGCGGGGCAAGATGAAGCTCCGTGTCCGCGACAGCGGCGGATGGGCCCTCACTTTGGTGACCGCCGCTTATAGTCCGTTGCGGGTACCGAAACTGATGGCGGTGCCGTCATGGGCGGGGCTTAAAACTCGACCGATTGGCCGCTGGCGGGTCGCGGAGGCCGACCATTGGGATCGGGACTATCTCTACCTGGTTGAGCCTGCCGCAATAGCTTTCGGCGGCGATGCAAGCGACTCGATCTCGGATCACAATGGTCTGGGTTTGACGAAATGGACGAGCTTCCGCGCGACGTTCATGCCGATTTGCTTCGACGATGACTCGATTGAGATGCTTCGCGTACGGCAATGGTAACGAGGCCGTGCGGCTAGACCAGCCTGCTGGGTCGCGCTGGAGAATATAGGAAGCTGCAGGAGTTACAGCTGTAACTCCGAAAGTCTCGTCTCCTCTGCCTAAAATAGGCTCGAGTACCTGCTCCCAGCAGCACGATGCGCTTTTGTAGTGCTTGCGATAACGACGGCAAACAGTTCACCGAGCTGTCGAAAGAATCGACGTCTGGCGTCGTGAATAGCCCATCGACAACTGACCCCAGAACCTGGGTGAAGCCCGCGGTAAGGAACGAAAAGGACATTACAGCAGCGGTCATATAACCTTCTATGCAGACCCCGACGGGGAGACGATGTTCGGGGCCAGATCGCCAGCAAAGGTCTGACGCCAAAGCTGCTAAAGTTCTTCTTTGCGCACCATATCAGCGGATCGCACTAGCTCTGACAATGGGATCCATCGCTCGAATGGCGATTACGACATGTGCAGGACGCCTGCTTCGAGGCGTAGCGTCAACGTGATTGCTTCATGACTTCGGGGACGGAAGATCTCAGAAATCGGCCATCCCGCAATGCTTCTATCTGGGCTGGCATGACGTGTTCCGGATCGGCTTCCCACCGGCGCGGGTCCCTGATGGACGACTAAGCGAACAGCAGCGGCCTTCGCACCAAGCCTCAAGATAGCTGAGGCCCGAGGCGAGCGCCCCAGCGTGTTTTCTCCCATGCCGCCCCCTAGGTGCTTGAGCGTCGCGACGTCACCGTCGACCGGCAGCGCGGCCAGCTAATCTAGTCGCCCCGTGCGAACGGCAGGATGTCGTCGAGCCGTCGAACTCTTCGGCGCGGCAATGCACCGCTTGGCTGTTCGGATCAACCGCCTTAAGGCTATTGATCCTCTCGTCCAGTTTCCGGTGTTCCTTCCGAGTTGCGGAAAATCCGTATATTCCGGACAATAGGAGTGTTGATATGACGTCGACTGTGACCGCTGCGGCTGTTTCCGAGAAATTCGGGGCTATCAGAATGCCGCCGTGCGCGAGCCGGTATTACCAAGAACGGCCGGCCACGGACCCTGCTGCCTCCGAGGACTATCTGCCGGCTGTCGCAGCGCGCCCGTCGAAGCGACCACGGAGCTGAGCGACGCCGAACTTGCCGCGGTCGAGAAGTCCGAAATGGAGTCGGGTCTCGATCATCAATGCCGAACTGTTGACGGGCAAGCATGCTGCCGACTGAAATCAAGATCTCTGGCACTGGCAACATCTCGAAGGTCGTGAGGAGGGAGATAAAACGGCCCTGCCTTGTGCTGGCGCTGCTCACGCCCCTCGAGGATGGCATGCCGATCGTGCGCGTGCTGCCGATTACCCATACGCCGCCGGCCCGATCCGACGAGCCGATCAGATTCCCGCAGGCCATCGAGCGCTGTCACGGCCTTGACGGCGAGCGCTCCCGGATTGTGCTTTCGGAAAGCAGTCGCTTTGCCTAGCCGGGACGGGACATCTGGCCGGCCGACAGCGGCTATTTCGGGCCGCGTCCCGCAGCGCTTGAAGCGGGCGAGGGCCTGCGGGGCGACAAAGAGATATTCGGTTATCTTGGGTTTTCCATAAATACGCTAATGTCCTGGGCGAACTCGTGGGACCCTTCGGCTTTTGGAATGAAGTTTGCGTGGTGAAAAAAGTTACGCCCGAGATGATCGAAGCGGCCTTGGGGCAACGGACTTTGCGGTCAACGCGACTTCGAGGCGCTGGATGAAGGCAGCACTTGTCGCTGCATTGAGCGCTTTGAAAGTCGAGCCGTTTGCTCGGGACTCGAAGCACGCGGACGACGACGAACAACCCTCTACCGGTTTTCGCAAGGTGAGCTGAAAGTAAGGTGACGAGCAAACCGCTATTTCGCCTGAGCCAGATCCGCAGTTGCGCGGCACCAGTCAATGTGACGATGCACCACGAAGGCGCGGGCTGGAGAGAAGTCGTCGCAGCGAACGGCGAGAGCAGGGTGTCCAAGGAACAGATCAAGCCACGCAATGACCGGTTTACCATGTGCATGCGACGACGCCATGGAGGGCCGAAAGGGCAGCTGAGACGCTGGAATGACGGCTGCGGTCCAAGTTGGGAGGTTTCGACCGCAGTCTCCACCAAGAATTTCCATTGAGGGTCGCTGCAAAGATGCCCTAGGTGCCATCGCCGCGTTTAAAAAAGCGGTTCATTTCCGCTAGGTGCCTCCCATCGAATTCCGGAAGAGGCGAGCTGCCCGTTTCCAAGCGCAGGCTTCTGCCGGGCGCGGAGGACCACCGTTTGGCCGGACGAAGGCCACACTCGGACGACAGCTTGGTCGCCTCATGACCAGGCACTCAGGACCGAACCAGCCCGAAGCGGCGCGCCTCGTCCAATAGCGCCCTGACGGAAGACGGCTGCCATTTCCTGCCGCCGCCTGGCGGCCGCTCCTGCATCCGGTCCAATTGGGCGGCAATGTCGCGCAGCGACAGATCGGGATCGGCGATCGCGATGCCAGCAACCAGCCGCATCAGATAATGCTCGGGTGGCCGACGCGGGGATCGGCTGAGTAGTTCCGGGTCCGCGAGCTTTTCGCGCACCATCCGATGAACCGCCCGACGCAAGCGCTCGACCGTCCAGTCGTGACCTCGACGATTGAGAATACGCACGACATCGTCCCAGCCGTGCCGCGGCCGCAGCTGCCGTACGATCGGCAACCATGTCTGTGCCGACGCAATCAGTTCATCGAGGTAGGCGCGCTCGCGCGCTGCGGAAACCGCGCGGATTGCCTCCGGTCGGCGTTCCCGAAGCCCCGGATTGCCGGCAAGCCTGCCGCGAGCCTTTGCGGCCTGCATGCCGGACTTGGTTCTCTCCGCAATCAACGCACGTTCGAACTGGGCGACAGCGCCGAGCACCTGCAGAGAAAACATGCCTTCCGGTGTCGAGGTATCAATCGGATCGTGCAGCGAGCGGAAATGCACCCCTCGCGTCACGAGGTCCTCGATGACCTCGAGCAAGTGGCTGACCGAAGGCGCCAGCCGGTGCAGACGAACGACGACGAGCATGTCGCCGGCGGCAAGATCCTTCAGCAGCTTCGCAAGAACCGGCCTTGCCCGCCAAGCGCCCGACCGGTGCTCCTGGTAAATCCGATCGCAGCCGGCGGCGCGCAGCTCGTCGACCTGGGCGTCGTTGAGCTGGTCGGCCTTCGAAACGCGGGCGTAACCGATAAGCCTTTTTGGCGGGGAAGGGGGAGCGAGATGCGAAACTTTCGTCATCGGTCTTTAGCGGCCGTTTCAAGGTCTGCCTGTACAGAAATGAATGCGTCAGAAAACGTACCTTTGCAAGCGTGTTTTATGACCTAAATGGAAGCCCGCCTGACTCGAAATGCCCGTGCGGATGACCCATGGACCATAAGCGGTCGCAAAATCGCGTCAGCGGGCGTCTGTGGCGGAAACGGCGCGAAATCAGCTGTTTTGGAGGGATCGGCCTTCCGCTCTGCCGTTTTGGATGGCCCATGTGGCTTTTACTTCCCGATCTCAATTGTAGCGCTAAGCTGAAAAACTGGCGCCGAACTTTGACCTAACGGATTCACACGGAGCAGGGGAGGGGAGTTCGAAATCGTTAGGCCCGATAGATGCGTGTTGGACGAATGCGCTCACAGTTATAAAACTGGCTGCCTACAACGATAGGATTCGGGATGAGCTGGAAGCTGAGGCGGGTTAGGCAGTGTGCCAAGTGCCCTTGGAAGGTGTCGACGAACCCTCATGATATTCCGGGTGGCTATAGCGAGGAACTGCATCAGGCTCTTGTCCGCACCATCGCCGAGCCGGGATCGCTAGACAGCAGAGGTCATGTCATGGCTTGCCATGAGCATCCCCCAGGGGAGGAAGCCCACTGTGTCGGCTGGCTGATGAATCAGATCGGGCCCGGGAACAACATCCCTTTGCGTCTTCAAGTTATGTCTTGCGAGAACATTGAAGCGGTTATGTTGGAAGGCCCGCAGCACGAACGGTTTGAAGATACGCTGCCGAAAGGCGACGCGGCAGTTGGATAGGTGTCACCTGCTGCGATCGCCGAAAGGCTAGATTGGCGGCCGCTGCACCTTGGCACAGCTCTGATTTTCGCCATTAGAGTCCCGACGCCTTGGTGAGGTTGACGCGAAAGCGGTCGCGCCGGCGCTGGTATTTGCGGGTCATCTCGGCGCTGGCATGGCCGAGCTGCTTCTGGACATAACGCTCGTCGACCTCGGCCGAGGAGGCAAGACCGGCGCGCAGCGAATGGCCGGAGAATTTTTCGGCTCGCTCACCCTCGCTGAGGTCGCCACGAATGCCGGCGGCCAATGCCGCCCTCTTGACGAGCCGCGCGACCTCGCGGTCATTCAATCGATCCGGTCCAACATCCCTCCCTTGGTCGCGGACGCGGCGGAAGAGAGGACCCTTTGCAACCCGGGCAAACTTGATCCAGCTTTCAACGGCGACGACCGGGCAGGTCGCATCCGATGAGCCGCGGCCAATCTCGACCTCGCGCCAGCCGGTCTTGCCGCGCAGGGTGACGAGCAGGCCCTTGTCGAGAATCTCGACCCAGCCGCGGCCGTCTTCGGTCTGGTCGCGACCGCAATCCAGTCCGACGATCTCCGAGCGGCGCAGGCCGCCCGCGAAACCGACCAACAACATTGCCCGATCCCGCATACCGCGCAGGGTTCCCCGGTCAAGCGTTTCGAGCATGGCGATCAGGTGCTCGGGCAGCACCGCCTCCTTCTGACGGGGAGGGGCGGCATGGGTGTTGCGAATGCCGGCCAGAACGGTGGCGATGTGGCGGTCCTTGCGGTCGAGTTTTTGGTCGCCGCGCTGGGCGCAGTTCCACGACAGTGATGAAAGGCGGCGTTCGATGGTCGAGACGGAATTGGCCTTGGCGCCGCGCTCCGCTGTCCCGGACGCGAGAGCCGTGATGTAAAGCCCGACAATCTGCGGATCCGGGGGGAGCGGCGAAAGGTTCTGCCGCCTGCACCAGGCTGCGAAGTGCTTCCAGTCGGAGGCATAGGCCTTGCGGGTGTTGGCGGAGCTGGAGGCCTCGACATAACCGCGGGCCCGATCGGCGAGGCGCCGGAGATGCGCCGGCAGCGCTGCGGTCGCCTCCGCAACAGGGGAGGGGAGTGACGCGCTGTTCTCGGCCGACGGCTCGGCCACGGAAACATCGTTGTCGCCGGCCGCGCTGTCAGACGGAGCAGAACTCTTCTCGACGTGCTTTTCGCTGTTTTGCTCGATGATTTGGCCCATTTCTCATATAGTGAGCAAAACGTCCGATAATGCAACATTATCAGACGTAAATCTTTGCCGACGAGCTGTGCGGTTATGGGCTAATTTTATGGCATAAACCGCACGCTTGCGATAAGGTTGCTGACATGGATTCGCTCGCTCCACAGCCGATATCGTCGTCCCTTCCACCCGCCCAGCTACCGTTCTGGGCCATGCCACGCGGCCGAGAGCCGAACGAGCTCGACGCCGCCTTCACCGCCGGCATCGCCCTGAAATCGCTCGACGATCTCGTCCGAAGCGAACCCGTCTGGGCCGGCTGCTGGCGCGCCAGGCAGGCGCTGAAATGCGCTGCGGCCGCCGTTCGGCTGATGGGTCGAAACGAGGACGAGGCGGCGCTTCGCGACGCCGTGCTTCTCACCGCGCCGGGAGGCGATCCCGGCCCCGCCGGAAGGGTGCTTTTGGCCTTCGAAAGGTTGTCCACACGCAAGGCCGCCATTTCCTCGAAGGCCGTGGCCGAGCTGGCTGATCTGCTCGCTCTCGCCTGGGACGACCGGCTGGCGGCGGCCGTCGATCATGTCGACAATGCCCTGCAGTCCGGCCGCGCCGGGCCGTTTGCCGCGGCGGACCTGGTGAGCGCCATCC
The DNA here is from genome assembly GCF_002944405.1 of Sinorhizobium fredii. NCBI lineage: Bacteria > Pseudomonadati > Pseudomonadota > Alphaproteobacteria > Hyphomicrobiales > Rhizobiaceae > Ensifer > Ensifer fredii. The sequence continues at coordinate 7,150 of NZ_CP024309.1, forward strand.
ACGCCGCCCGTCCGGATGCCGAGCCGCTCGCCTGGGCACTGGCCGATGCCCTGGTAGCCTCCATGCTGAAATGGCCGTTGCCCGTACCGCTGCTGATGGGCGAACGCTATGGATCGGCTTTCCGGACGCTTGGAGGCAGGGGTCGCGTGCGGCCGGGCGAGACGGCCTTCCCCCGCGCCGTATGCCTGGCCCTGGTCGAAGGTACAGGTGCTGCGCTGCGTGCGGCCGGCGAAATTGCCCGTCGCGCGGAAAAACTTCTTGCCATCACACCGAAGGTCCGCACCAAGGGCGCCGAGACCGTGATCCGCAAACTGCTCGACGAGGATGCCGCGCCGGGCGTCGCGCCCGGCGCCAATCTCTCCCGTTGGGCCAGCACACGGCTGTTCGAGCGGCTGGAAGGTTTCGGCGCGGTTCACGAACTGTCCGGGCGCTCATCCTTCCGGATTTATGGATTGTGAGCATGGCCGGAACCAGACCCGCAAACACATCCCGCAGCGAAAGAAGGAAGGCCGCGGATGAACGTCTGATTGATCGGGAGCTGGAGGACCTGCCGGCGGAGCTTCGCTGGCGTGAATGGATGTTGCGGGTCGAGGCCGTTATCTTCGCCTCGGCCGAACCAGTCGCCCGTGAGACCTTGGTGCGTGTGGTCGGTCGGTCCTGCAGCATCGATCTCTTGATTGAGGACCTGCGTGAGGAAATACGAACACGACCCTACGATATCGTCGCGGTCGCCGGCGGCTGGCAGCATCGCACCCGCGCCGCTTATGGACCGGTAATCCGAGCTTCCGCCGCCCCGACCCGTTCAGGGGCGGCAAGCCTCTCCGAATACGAGGCGGCCGTTCTGATGGCAATCGCCTATCTGCAGCCGGTAACGCGCGGGGAGTTGTTGAAAGTCTTCGGTAAGGACGTAAGCCGCGACACGATCGGATCGCTTCGCGACGCCGGGTTCATCGGCTCAGGGCCACGGAGCCCCACGCCTGGGGCGCCCTACACGTATGTGACGACTAAGCAATTTTTGTCGGTGTTCGGCCTCGAGACGCTGCGCGACCTGCCGGATCTCGAGCGGTTGGAAGATGCGGGGCTGCTCAGCCGGCAGGCGCTTGTACAGGACACCATCGCTGAGCCAGAGAGCCAAGCGTTGGAGGGTGAGTGAGTTTCCAGCTCTGGCAGCTTTCTCTAGGTCCCGATCGTCTTGCGTTGGTCGACCGATGTCGAGGACAACCATGGCTGTCATAGACTCTGAGCAGGTCGTGGAAGCATCTCAAAGTACGTTATAGGACTGCACTCGTTTAAGTCGGCCATAGAAGTAATAGAAGTAATAGAAGTATGTGTAATACGTTTCATGGTTCAGTGATATACCCATAGAATTACGATGACTATCGATACGAGGTACTTATCGCAAGTGAGACGCCGAACTAGCGGCCATATCCAGTGAGGAACACTAACTTTTAAATAGAGTTCGTGTAAGAAATCATTTACCATAATTTCAATGGCTTACGATTTTGCGAGATTGCCCATATCGAGCTTGATGGACCCGGCTTTTCGAGCCGGCATAGAGTTGACGCGTCTCGACGAGCGCATCGCCCGCTCGCCGGTCGGACAGGGGTGGATCGAACGATCGCACTTTGCCGACGCCTGCGCCTCGCTGTGGATCGACGGCGAACTTGTTCACCTCGAAGACCTCGTCCTCCACGACGACACCCGCGATATTCGCACACCCACCCATGAACTGACAATCGCCCGCGACGCGCTGCGCACCCGGCGGCGCATTGCGGCGCAACCACCGGTCTGGGCACTGTCGCCCGACGGCATTCGCACGCTCAGGCAAACCTCGGATGTGACATCGGTCAGCGCCGATGATGCTGCGCGGGGCGCCGCCGCCAAGCGGCCTGTCGCTGTCGAGCCGATAGGGGAGGGGGACGATGCTGACAGTGGCGAAGGCGTCCCCGGTGTCGACTATGCGGAAATCGATGCTGTACTGGCCCGGTCGGAAGCGGCGATCGAGAACGCACGGTCCGGACGGGCCGGCGCGCAAGAAAAAGATCCCGTGATCTACGATCTTGACTGGGACGAGGACGAGCGGCTCGACGAATGGCGCGGCGTCCTGCGTCAGGCTACTGATCTGCCGGCGGTGCTGCAGGCCATTGTCGCCCTCGATGCCTGGAACGAGATTGCGGTCCTGCAGCATGCGCCCTGGCTAGGCCGGCTGTTTGCCGCCGCAATCCTGCGCGAGGCCAGCATCACGTCAGGCGCCCATCTCGCCGCCATCAATCTCGGCCTGAAAACCATTCCCGTCGATCGGCGCCGGCATCGCGACCGGGAGACCCGGCTGCTCGCCATCGCCCACGGATTTTTGGCAGCCGCCGAGATCGGATTGAAAGAGCATGACCGGCTGGCGTTGGCGCGCACGATGTTTCAGCGAAAACTGGAGAAGCGTCGGACGTCGTCAAAGCTGCCGGAGCTGGTTGAGCTCGTCATGGCAAAGCCGCTGGTGTCGGCCGGGATGGTGTCCAAGACCCTCGAGGTGACGCCGCAGGCGGCGCGGCGGATTGTTTTGGAACTGGGCTTGCGGGAGATGACCGAGAGGGGGAGGTTTCGGGCATGGAGTATTCTTTAAGCACGTGCGGGCGGAATAGCTGTGGGGTCTCAGGTTCGGCTTTGCCACATCGAAGCCCTCAATGAGAGGGGCCAAAAAAGGCCAGTGTCGATAGTCCGAGGCGCGGAAGCCTCAGGTCTCAATCTTTTTTTCGTCCTTTCGGTGGTCGTTGAAGGTTTCTTTAAGGATTGATAACACGCTCATCGATGATGAAACAGGTTAAGATACTCACCAGTACGGACGCCAGCATACGGACGCCACTGCTTTCGTGGTTGCGGCAGCAGCACCCTGACCATTTGACAGCAAAGATGCTCGAAGAGTTTAAGATGCCGCGGCCGTCGGCCCGCATCGACGTCGCGCTTGTCAACGGTGAAATGGCTGGCTTCGAAATTAAAAGTGACCGAGATACCCTGAACCGGCTGACTGTCCAGATTCCAGCGTTCTCCAAATTCTTTGATAGAGTGTCACTCGTTACCACACCCCGGCATTTGAAAGATGCAAAATCCAAAATTCCGGCTTGGTGGGGGATTGTAGTGTTTGGTGACGACGGCCGATTTAGGGTCGTCCGTACATCAAGGCGCAACAAGAACGTCGATGTCCGAGCGCTACTCTTTGCTCTTTCAAAAAAGGAGCTGATTCAGGTGGCGCGAATGGCCGATGCGATTCTTGCGACGACTCTGAGAAAAGAGACGATGGTGGAAGTTCTCACCTCGACCATTGCGTCATCGGTAATCTGCAACCTCGCCCGAGAGGTGATTAAGATCAGAACGACGTGTTGCTAAAATTCGTCTGCGCTAATTGCCACGTCTCGCGCATACCGAATTTGCCGATGAATGTGCATGTTGATTTTCGCTCCATGCCAAAACCGCGCAGAGCCCGAAGCGTCCAGATTCCCGACGGCAGCGGACTTCATTATTGAGCTTCCCCAGCACGCAATCCCGTCATCAAAATAGGCGTGTGCCATGACCGCCTTTGAGCCGTCAATCCAGCCTTGTGTATCTTGAGCGTTTGCGTGCCGATATACGATCCAAGACTCGGGCAAGGCATATACTACCTGAGCTTTCCAATCGCCCGGCATGTACGTCGATTGCTTCTTAAGTCGTCGGTTGGCGGCATAGTCGCCGTATGAAAAAGGAAACCCGGTGCTGGCTTCTCTCCATAGTTCCCAAGAGTAGGACTCGTAAATTTTCGTTTCTGTCTGGCTGGGAAACGTGTCGTTCAAACATACGGCCGACAAGCTTAGTACCTGCGAAGCATCCAACTCTTCGACTACACGAGCGACGGCCTTCTTGGCGAATTCAGCTCGCTCCGCAATCTGCGTCCGACCCTGACCGCAATCGACGATAAGGAGCAGCTGATCCGCTGAGTCCAAGAATGCGATAATTTGTCCGATGATCGGAAAGATGTCGTCGCTACACTCCTGTGTGACGCGAATGGCTAGCCTTTCAAATCCGGCCTTCCACAGTTGGGCGGCTTGGCGAAGGATGCTTTTCCCCTGGGTTGCCGGGTCGGTGAACTGGAGAACAGGCACTGCGTGCGGGAAGGCGCTAACGCATGTCCTCCATGCCGCAAATCCATCGACGGGCGAGAGCAAGGCAAGGAGCTCGGAATTGTAGCTGTCTTGAGCGTCTTGAAGCTTTTTTATTTTGGCGTGATCCGCGTTCTGTTTCGGCACAAACGCAGTAGGAGCGCGGTCTTTCGACAAATCTAGGATGAATGGTCGCGAAGCGAGAAGTCCTTTGACCGCTTGAATCGTGTCTCCAAAAGACGCCTCATTTTTTGTCTGGCTGAGTTCGATAATAGGGAGGATTGCATCCTTGTCTTCGTCTGATAGTTCCCGATAACCGATATGCTCCGGCTCGGAGCACTGAAGGCAGGGGTAATACTGATACTGACTGAATTCGATTGTCACCATCAGCCTCATCGATTGCGAATCATCTTCCCGCACGAAGTTTACGCCGAAGTTCCATCATCGCGAGCCGAGGCATACGCAAGCACAACTAATAAATCCAACTCGGCTTGGGTGCGTAACGGTTAACGGTTCAGAACTGGTGCACAACAGATACATTTCGACCCTCGATGACGAGGTCGTAGTCGTCTGATTGCCGGGGAGACCGCGGATAGCCTTCCGGTGTCTCCGATACGGCAAGACGAAAACCGGAAGCGTCGAGCCAGCGGATCCGCTCTCCGGATCGCACCGGAATGACGGCATACCGTCCCGCTCTCCCGTCGGTTCCTGACAGAGCCGCCGCGATCGGAGCACGCCTGGGCGCATCAGCCTGTTGTATCGTTAGCGTTCTCGACCAAGCGAGAAGGTTGCTGGGGTCAATTTGATCCTCGCCGTCCCAAAGGATCAATTCGTCATTGAGCCATGCGATGTACCGGCCGCGCATCACCTCGGCCTCGGGGCGGGATTTTGCTATGCCGAGAGAAAGGGCAAAGGCCACAAACGGATCGAGCGTTCCCCATCGCAGAAGTTCCTTTGCCCAGAAGGCAAACCACGGCAGACCTGTCGTCGCTTTCCAAGTGTCGATCGTCGGGGTCGCGAGAGCATCACCGGCACCTTGCGTCCATGCTCGAGCAACAACTGCGCCTATGGCGACACCGAGTCGGAATTCGAAATTGTCCGATGTGAATATCTGCCAGGCGCGAAGGTCGCGCGGCTCAGGACCCTCAGCCCCCGGGACACCCATCCACCAGCGCAGGACCGCATGCCAATTGCCGTACAGGGTTCGGCCCATCTCGGTGTCGCGGACAGAAAATCCGTAACCGCCGTCGTCCGCAACCATCTCGCCAAGCGCGACGAACACGCCGAGCCGTTCTTCCGGTTGCATTGTACCGTAGCCTGCGGCCTCCTGGAGGAGGAGCAGCATGGCCGCTGCGATCTCTTCGAAGCGGCGGCCGACGTGCGGCGAATAGCCGTAGTCATAGAGGCGTTTGCGCTCCTCAGGATCGGGATAGATGGTCTCAACCATGCCCCGGCCGCGTTTCACGAAAGCCTGCTCCATCCAGTCTTCGGTTGCTTGCGCGACCACCGTGAAGGTTCGCTGCCACAGCTCGACGAGCATCGCCTCGGCACCCGCGGGCGTGGTCTCGGTCGCAGCGATCGCCGCGGTCTCTTCAATTGCCGCCAGGATCGTTGCATCGAGCTCATCAAGGCGGTCGGCCAGACGCGCAGGCGCCGACGCGTTTGCCTGACCGGCATAATCGGAAACATCCCCGGGCGCAGTCGCGGCGATCCAGTCTAGGAATCGTCGTTATCGATGATCCCGGGCAGGCGCATCACCTGTTCCTTTATCGCATTTAGCAAGACGGACAGCGGGCTTACTGTGTCGCCATCACCGACGGCGTCCGCTCGGAGCCTGGTCAAGAGGTCGTCATAGTCCTGGCGCCGGTCCCGCACCTGCCTCTGCTGCGTGGCTATTTGCTTGGGGGCTGTCGTTGAATGCGCGACCGGCAGGGCGATCAGGGTGAAACCTTCCATCCCCTTCGCCGCGCCTGGTCGACCAGCGCGGCCGGACAGATTACGGAATTCGGCGGCTGACATCGGGTATTCTTCCTGCCTTTCCGTCGCCACGTTGAAAATCGTGCGCTTCAAGAGGGGCAGGAAGATCATGTCGAACGGAAGATTCACCCCTTCGGTCAGCGTCGCGGTCGCGACCGTGATCGGGCAGATTGACCGATCGATCAACGCGACCATCAGCCGGCGAAGGCGCTGCGGCATCTGGCCATGCGACCTTGTCGCGTGCTCTTGATAGCCATTCGAGAAGCTCGCCTGCCCTTCGGAATGCAAAGGAAGCCTCCTCCGGATGTCCCTCTCCCACCGTCGACAAGACTTTGCCAGCACGGATCAGGTACCGTGCCTGCTGGAGGATTGTATCGGAGTCACGGTCGACCCACTGGATCGTCTCGACATTCCAGTCCGTTTGCAGGCAACGCACGAATGAACGTGCCTGCAGGGCGCTCAACGTCGTTTCCTGAGCGAGGTCGCTCTGTATGGCGCGAGCGAGGTCGACGCGTTCCTGGTCAAACTCCGGCAAGAACCTGCTCCCTCGCCCACAGACCTGCATAAATTGCGTTTATCAGGTCGTCACCATTCGAGAAAAGCAGCTCCACGATCTGCAAATCCCGGCCGGCCGTATATTCCTCCGGCACAGCTTCCCACGGTATGAGCGAATGTTTCGCCTTACGAGTGGGTGCGGAGCCACCCGCCAGAAGGATCAAATCTGTGCGCTCAACGGGATCCGGGTTGCGCCGTGCCAGGATGCGATCGAGCGAAGCGATCACCCGCGCGTACTTGTTCGGCTCACATTCTTCGAGGATCGCGTGCAGCTGCTCCAAGCCCAGCGGGACGGCAAGCGCTCGATTGACTTCGTACCAAACACCCCGGCCATTATGGATACGATTGTTTGGATCGGCCGGGTCGACGATTTTTTCCCCGAGCATGACGCTATCCACGACCGACTGTCGCCAGATGCTCCGCCATTTCGCCTCGCCGGCGATGAAGCGTGTGACCCTTCCCTCCTCATCGACCACGATCGCGATGAAGTCATCACCTTTGCGCCCGAGGACCTCGCGCGTGCGCGTGGGATCCCGGCTGAGGGTGTAGATGTATTGGCCGGCGTCCTCGTGATTGCGAAAGAGAGAGACGGGGATCAGGTATTCGTGTTTACCGATAAACTCATAGTTTTCCGAGACCATCCCTGACATCACTTCGCCAAAGAGACCCTTTCTGGCGATGAGAGGAAGTGATCCGGGATAGTGCGCGTCGCAGCCAGCATCACCTTCGTCCGGATGAATACTGATGCGAGCGAGCTTGTGGAAACACTGCCGCGCGTCAAGATGCGCGGATTCAAAATAGGGAACAAGATCAGCCCCGATCGCAGGATCGGTTTCCGCCTTCTCTTCAAGAAGCAAATGGCCAAAATTTTCGACCTCGCTCGGGTAGCCCGTTAACCAGTTGTCCAGCGCGTCTTTCGGAGGAGGGGCGGTATGCATTATGTCCGTTTCAGTTGCTCGTTGTGCAACTCTAGCGAAAGTCATGCTCGTGCGCTAGCGCGAGACCGCGTCGAGCAGACCCATTAACCCCGCGCATTTTGCGCCTTAGAATTAGAGGAACGTATCAGCGCCTTCTATACGGGAATGGAACGACTTCCCCCGGGCCGATCGAGCTTCGTGGCGAGTGATCACCACTAGCCTTCAGAGTGACAACTTCAGCAGCTTCCCTATCGAACCAGCCCCGGGGTAAGCCACACAATGTCTCAATATCTGTCGCTGAAACAGTAAATTCGGTGGCCAAGAGATCGGTTTTGCCTCTGACACCATTCTCGACGATCAGAGTTAAACTGTCCCGTAGCGCCTTTGGAGCTGTGACATGCCAATGCTGATCAAGGGGTTCGCCTTTTGCCCAGCCTTTTGCCGAATAGAGTTTATACAGTTGGCGAGAATAGTCATCGGGTATGATCTCGAGATCGGAGAGCCTCTTAATCTGAGCCTTAATAGATACTCTCCAACGCTCCTTAAGCCTGGTCAACATGGCAAGTGACGGATGCTTCACTTCATGAGGGTAAGTCGTCGATGGCAAAAGCAGAGCGCTCGCTAACCGGAAAGCCTGCTGCTCGATAATGCGAAGGTTCTCCTCGAACTCGGATTCAGAAACATTCTTGTGAAGGACCGCATGAGCCAGCTCATGGGCAGCATCCATTTGACGGCGAGGGAACGACATCTTGTCGGTGGCGAGCAAAACATGAGGACGATCATCGACCGGGGACCAGCTACACAGACCGTCGAGCTTCGTCGTATTCATAGGGATAGTCGCAACCACAATGCCCACGCGTTCCATCAATGCCACGACATCACCGCAGGGCCCTTCCCCCAAGTTCCAATGACGCCGGAGCTGCAGCGCAATGTTCTCAATGTCGTCATCGCGGAGGTCGGTATACCGACTGCCCGAAAGCACGTCAGGAATATCAACGTTAGGAAGATCGACGTAGTGACTTAAGACGTAGCTGACTTCTTGAAGCCAATGCATTTGGGCCTTTTGGTAGTTGAGATCCCGAACAAGGGTACTCGCTAGTGATCGCAAAAAAGTCGGCCGCTCGCTGGCGAACGGTGGGCGCAGAAAAAACTCCGGCCGCACGTCAAGCTCGTCGGCAAGGCGGATGAGAGTCGAGTAGTCTGGGCTCTGATCGGCAGTCTCGTCTTCCCAGCGCGAAACAGAGGTAGGACTTACGCCCAGGCGCCGTGCAAGAGCCGATTTGGTTGTGACGCGTCTTGCATCGCGAGCTTCCGTCAAACGGGCGGGAATAAACCCTGGTGTGCCAATTCTCATTTCCTTGAATCCAACAAGCTCCGTACTTGTTGGTACGGAGCATCACTCTTGTCGCAGGTTTTAACTAACAGGCGACTTTATTCACCTGTGCCGTCACCGGAGTCTTTATCTTTTCGGGTCTCCGGCGGAACGAACAGCTTCCGGGCCGGCCGGAGTTTGACCACGCTCCCACCGCCCGGCGAGTCTTGGGGATCGGCGGGAGGCATTTCCGGCTGCGACCCATACCCACCCAAAAACTTCTCCAGCGATTCATAAAATACGAAGTCCTTATAGTCCGAACCAATGACGCCGATTGCGATCTCCTCGATCATTCCGGCGCGTTCGCGATCACGAGCTGTTAGGAACAATGCGAAGATATCCGTCGGCTGTGGACTTTTGTCGTCCATGAAAAGGCTGGACTGAAGGCTGACATTCAGAGTTACGCCGGCCGCGCGTGACATATTTTTCGGGGGGATCTTTTTGCGTTCCGGCATGGAAGCGAACCCCAAAATAACGCCGGTCTGAGGTCCAACAAATCTGGCGAAAGGCTGAAAGACCTTGAGATTTGTTCCGACCATTACGCCGTCAGTAAGATACCCGCCGTGAAGCTGCACCACCTCTTCGTAGCCCTGCTCCTGCAAACGAAAGCGGATCTGCCCCTCGGCTTCCCGGCTGCGTTTCGGATTCAAAGCGAATTCTCGTTGCACGACGTTATTGGCCTTCAATGCTTCAGCGCGAAGCCGATCTTCAAGATCCAGCAAAAGATCTTTCGGCAACGCATCGAGAATGGTTTGGCGAACGTCGATCATGCGAATCCCTTTCGTGATGAGGGAAACGATATCCAAATTTTCGCGTTTTGCAAGACTGGGCAGAAATTTATCGCGGAAAGCAGGTTTTGCTTAATCCTGCACCGCGTGCTGCGCGAGATTGGACGGTTCGGGAGATGCAGGGCGTTTGCTCGGATGATCGATGACGCAGTGGTGAGGTTTTCTAAAGATTGCGACATTTCGAACTCCGCCCGGCAACTTCAGGGCATCACCACGCACGGTATCAGCTTTTTCCGAATGAAGACGCGTCAGTGCGATGCTTCTTCGCGTCTATAAAATCTTCCAGCGTTGGGGCCGGCTTTTCAGCGTCGGTGATCAATGTCTGCGACCACAAGATCGAAGCTTCGTAAACGGAAGTGCACTGCCACTCGCCATCTGCCTCAAACCAGTGTTGCCCTTCCGGCAGCAATTCGAACGGCACAGGATGGTGGGCAAAGGGGTTGTGAATCACCTCGATTTCGGCGGTCCAGGCTTCATACCGATGCGGCCAAAGGTTGCGATACTCGTCGCTCGTGATGTCGAGGCAGAAGGGGATGCCTTTCAGTGCGCCGGGGGCCCGGTCGAAGAATTCTCCCATCCTGGTATAACGGTAGCCGGCTGGCGCCCCCGCGGCGGAGATCGGAACCCGGTTGAGCTTGGCTATTGAGCAGGCGTTGGAAAAAATGACTGCTGAGAGTTCTGCATGCCGATCATTTGCGAACAGACCGGTCGGAAATCGGGCTGGGCCAAGAAGCGTTTCAGCTGGCATCGGCACAGCTTCCAGCCGGCCGCCGATCTCGGCCACGGTCGCGCCAGATCCCTGGAGATAGCCGATCAACCCTTCACGGCTCCACATCATCGATCCAGACGCGTGGAAATCGGCGACCGCCAGGATTAAGGGTTTTCCAATAACATGGGGAAGCTGATCATACCGTCTCGCGAGCTTATTGCCGATTGTCTTCGCAAAGCGCAAAGCGGCGCTGCCAAAGAAAATCTCCTCCCTGTCCGTCGGTATCTCCGCGAAAGGCGCATTGACGTGATTGTAGGGCAACGGCGCATTTGCCGTGACTGCCTCGACCCAAGCTTCGCCGCCAAGGCGGCTCTCGATGCGAAAATCGGGCGACTCGAACGGCTGCTCGACCAGCAGCCCTTGTTCTCGAAATGAGGCGAGGAGCTGAGCCTCCCAAATGCGCGTGTGAAAATTGGTGGTCTGGCAGTCGCTGACCCAATTGCGGTCGGGCCTTGGCAGGGCGAGATAGAGTTGGTTCAGCGCCCATGCGGCTGGCCGACGCGCGGCAGTTGCCAGCAGTCGAAATGAATCGCTTGGCTCACGATCCTTGAGATCAAAGAGTGGCGGGTGTGCGACGACGCCGGAGGGGACAGGTTCCGGCGGTATCCCCTCTGCCAGGGAGGGCTCTAAAGCTTCGACTGCCGCATCCATTGAGCCGAAGCCGCTCCCTCGCTCGGTGATCGTCCAGACCGAGTCCACGCGCCGGCGCATCACAATCGTGCCAAACGTCTTGGTGGCGACGTTCCGGGTGACAATCCCGCAGGCGAGGCCGTCCGACCCACCCCACGCTCCGACGGGAGACTCGTCGCCGAAACCGTGGCCGCGGGGGAGCGACAATGCGTTGAAATCGAACTCCCACTGCGGGATTTTGCGCATTACGTCGCCTTCGGCTGTTCGGGCCGGCTAGAGGGCTTGCTTCACATAGGTCGGGAGGTTGATGTTAGCTTTCAAAGCGGTGATGAAACCAGGATCGTCAACGGCCGTGATCGGCGACATAGGCAATGGTTTCAACACTGGCGCCGCCGCCTTCATAATGTCCTGCAATGTCGAGAATTGCTGATCGTCTTCCAATTCGAAATCGATTGTGATCGCATCTCGCTCGATCGCCTGAAATCCCATGATAGTAGGCGAGGGAGCGCTTGCGGCGAGCTCAGGCAGGTGCGCCAGGCCGAACGTCAACTTGGCGATTGCGGTACCAAGTGAAAGCCCGGCAAGCGGATCGTCGCCGGCTTCGGTCAAATCGAGGACGTAGTCCTTCCCGCCGATAACGATCCGTTCCTGTTCCTTGGCGTTGAAGTCAAGGAATCCAAGGCGACCGTGCCGGGGCGTTCCATTGATCAGAACGGCCAGGACCTCATTTTCTCGTGCGCCGATGAGCTGCGCGTAGGCATCGCCCGCGTCACCGTCCAGGATCAAGAGGTCGGCTTTCAGTCCGCGTTCTATGCTACCAACCTGGCCCTGCCAGCCAAGCATTTTCGCGGGCGTTGATGTCACCATCCGTGACAGATCTTCCAGAGAGAATAGGCCTCCCAGATGGTCGCTGACGATGCGTGCAATCTTGAGCTCGCCCAGGAGGTTCTTGCTTCCGCTTGGTGACCAGTCGGAGCCGAGCGCGATCGGGACGCCCGCAGCCTTTGCGGATGCGACGTCGGCTGTCTTTCCATAAAGGAGGAGGTTGGAAAGCGGTGACCAGACCATCCCGGCAGCAGCAGCGATGCGTTGAAAGTCCGCGGCCTGCAGCCCGGTGCAATGGATGGGGATCAGATCCGGATCGATGGCCCATGTGTTGGGAATGTATTCGAGATCGAGGAAGCGCTGGCGTGCGTCCTGATCGGTTCCTTCGCTGAGGTGATAGAAGAAGGGGCGATCCTTCTGAAGCGCCGGGACGAGGTCCGACGCGATCTGGGCTGCCGTATAGTCTAGTGTCTGGCCGCCGGCGGCTGGGAAGGCAGGGTCGCGCGGTGCTTCGACATTGCGGGTGAGACCCTGGTACCATTTCGAGCCGCCGCCTCGGCTTAGTCCTTGCGTTGTCGTCGTCCCGCCAAGCAGCGACCGGCATTCAACGAAGCGCGCGATACTGCGCGGGTAATCGACATCAACGTTGCCGCCGATGACATTAGCGGGGAGGGAGATCGAAACCTTGTAATCGGGTTCGTGCTCGCGCCACTGATTTCGGTTGGTGTAGGTCTTCGGGACGTTCCAGAGGGGCAGGAAATTGTAGCTCAAGTGGTTGTGGAGCTCGATGAGGCCTGGGTAGATCGTCCCGTGGGTGTCGATCGGCGTAATGCCAGCGAATTCATTGGGAACATGACCAGGGTCGGCGACGACGGCGGCAATGCGGTCGGCTTCGATGCAGATCGCGCCATGGGGGTAGATCGTGCCGTTCCCATCCATCGTGACGATGCGGCCGACGAGAATCTGTCGAACGCCGTGAACTGCTGCAATGAAATTTCCCATCTAAACTCCCCCCAGAGACTGAATTGAAATTTTTAGGCGTTCTCATCCTGCTGCGACGGTTGGTCGGCGCGGTGCCGTTCACTTGCCAAGGCCCGGTAGCGTCGAAGTAGCGTCTGAAATTCGACCCAAACGCCAGTTTTTGCTTTGATCTTCATGATGAGCAGAGTGGCGATTGTCATAGAAATGCCGAGCTCGGTCATCGTGCGGTGAAACTCGTCGTCATCGAGCGCCGGATGAAGGGTCAATGTTGCCGATCCGGTTTCGGGATGCTCGATATAGTGCCGGTTGAGGGCGGTGACACTCACGTGAGCCGCGTCCCCGGAAATATCGCGATAGCTGCGATAAAGCCGATCGAAGTCGCTGCCCTCCAGGAGCGTACCGAGTTGGATTGCCTTCGCGCCCTGAAGCCCTTGATCGACAAATTCCTGCAGCTGTTGCCTGACGTCGTCGGTGCCGCTGAACGTGTTCGCATCGAGATGAAGAGCAGCCCGCGAATGCCGGCTCTTGAAGTCATCGTCCTTCATTTTTGCGACGAAAGCGGGATTTCGGTCTAGCGCGATGAGGTACATCGTCGCCTCAAGGACGCCGCGGGAATGGATGCGAAAATCAAGCTGTCGGTCGTTTTCGAGCAGGAGCAAGGCGCCCTCGAACAGCGTCAGCGCTCGGGCGTACAGCGCCATTTTGAGCGCAATTAGCTCCCGCTCCTCGTCTGAGGCAACGTCGACTGGGTCTTCCGAAGTAAAGCGTCTGGCAGCGTCGACATAGTCATTCATCCAGGCAAGCCATTGCGATGAGCGCGATCGCTGTTCGGTCACGGATGATAGCTCCGAAAAAATTGGTATGGCTGAAGATTCCTGGCAGAATTTCGCGGGAGCGCGATGCCATCGGCAGGCATATAGGAAAGGCAAAGAGTGTTGGATTTCGTCTTCTTGTGGGCGAATTCAGTTTTCACGTCGCGGCCCCGATTCTCATTGAGGTATTTCATGGTAGATGAATGTTATGAGGGATGATTTGCAAGAAATACTTTCAGTATTAGCGGTGGCGGTGCGTGCACTTCTGCAGGACAAGGATCTTGCCTATGCGGATCCTGCCGAGCGCGCGCTTGTCGCGCGAATTCGGGATCTCCTGCATGGGGAATATGCCGGGTGGTCGATCGATTTGGAATGGAATCGCCGCGAGGACGTGATCAAACGCCTTCGCTATGACCTGAGCGATGATGAGTTGATTGGGAAGGACGCGATCGTCCCCGACCTGATCGTACATCGGGTCGGGAAGCGTGAAAATTTGCTCGTCGTTGAGGTCAAGAAGTCGACCAACAAGGACTTCGATGGGGACATCTGGAAACTCAAGGGAATGACGGAGCAGGCCGGGGCTTACGGGTATATGGTTGGGCTTCATCTGGTGATCGACGTAAAGGCAGGGATCGCGCCGCGTTGCGACGTCTATGTCGACGCTGCGTTGGACGAAGAGTTGACGGAGTGGATGCGCGCCGAGTTGGGGGAGCAGATTGACTGCAGATCCTGTTGAGATCGTAAGACTGCTCGGCCGCTTTACCGGGCCGGATTTGACGCGGACATTATCGCGCATCGAGGGTGCGGTGCGAGGCGTGTCAGCCGGCGACTGCAGGGGCTTCCTCGCAAATGCCGGGGCTGGCCGTGAGGTGCTGGCGGCCGCGGCCGGCATGAAGCGGCTTGCCGGACAGATCAATGTCACAATTCATGCGCTCGGCATCCTCATGTGCCTGCCACATATTCTCGAGCCGGACGAGCGCGTCGAATCTGTGTCTCTCGGTGCCGGAAATACGGGCCGCGATTTCGATCTGGAGACGAATGTTCGGGTTGCCGAGTTCAAATTTATTCAGTGGAGAGGCGGGCCGGAGACGATCCGCCAGAATTCGGTTTTCAAGGACTACCTGCTGCTTGCGGAACATCCGACGGCGAAGCGTAAGCACCTCTATTTGCTCGGAACGGAGCATGCGATCAGGTTTTTGCGAGGTGGTCGCGCCATGTCGAGCGTCTTGAGCAGAAACACCAAGCTGCAGAGGATGTTTACGGAGCGGTTCGGGAAGCGCTTCCGGACGGTCGGCGATTATTACGCGGCCCACGCTAGCGCGGTTCAGATCGATGATGTTTCGCCCTGGCTTTCTGAATTGGCGGAGGAGTTGATCGCGGAGCCGGATATGGATGTGAGTGATTGAAGAGCAGCGTAGATGAGCGAATGGGTTGGCGAACGGGAAAACGCTGAAGGGCTGGGATGGGGAAAACGCTTTACATCATCGGAAACGGCTTCGATCTCCACCACGGAATTCCGTCATCCTATAAGGCGTTCGGAGAGTATCTCCGGCGGTCGGATGCCAAGACCTATGAGGTCGTCGAGAAATACTTCGCGATGGATGCTCAGTTCTGGGCCGAATTCGAGGATCGGTTGGCCTATTTCGACAGCGATTCGCTGATCGAGGACGCGTCCAACTTTCTGGTCGGATACGGCGCCGACGATTGGAGCGACGCATACCACCACGATTACCAGTACGAGATTCAGCAGGCGGTCGAGGCGATCTCGACGACGTTGCAGTTGCGCTTTGCCGAATGGATACGCCAGCTTCCCGTTCCATCGGCTGCTGAGTTCAGCGGGCAGCGCGTTCCGGTGGATCCGTCGGCGGTCTTCCTGAACTTCAACTACACGCCGTCGCTACAACGCCTGTACGGGGTTCCCGGCATAAACGTGTTGCACATCCATGGAGCGGCGGCGAACCCAACGGAGACGTTGGTGCTGGGCCATGGATGGGAGCCCGATCCAAACCCGGATCCCTACCGTTTCGAGCAGGATCCGGAGGGTGCGGATATGCGTGTCGTCGAAGGGCAGGGGATTGTCGACGACTACTTCAGGGACACGTTCAAACCCACCGCCAAAGTCATTGAGAAAAACGCAGCCTTCTTCGCCGGGCTGTCGGATGTGGATCGGATTGTTGTGATGGGACATTCGGTGTCGGAGGTCGATCACCCGTATTTTGAGGAGGTCATCGCGAATATCGACGTCAACCGGGTGCGCTGGACGGTCAGCTATTACGGGGATCTTGCTGGGCTGCGCCAGCGCATGGAGTCGCTGGGCGTGCCAGATCATCTGACTGAGTATGCATTACTGAATGAGTTTTGAGCCAATTGAAATGATCCGAGAGGTCGGAGAGGAGAGAGATGGGAGAGCGATAAGTTTGGTGATGACCCCTTTAATACAAAAGCTGTTTGAGCTTCTCAGAGCGGAAGGTTCTATTTGAGAAACGGGACCCAACGGTGACGTATCCGACCGCGTCGAAACGGTGGTAGGGCAGTATCACCGTTCGCACGGACTCGACCTGGGCTTTCATCGCGAAGTTTGCAATAGGAATGCCCTCGGAGCTCAAACCCAGTGGTAAGCAATTTCATGTGTCAACGTTAAGCAGAGAACAGGTCCGTCACGCGGGCGAAGGGCTGGCGCCGCTCCGAGTGATGGCGGACTTTTTTCCGCACGACCTCTCCAAGATCGAGCCGGCGGTTCAGGGCGTGGTAGATGTCGGCACCATCCATCATGATCAAGCGGCGGGCGGTGAAAGCGTCAAAGCTTTCGCCGGAAAAGCTGCCGTACGAAACGTAAAGCCCTCGGGTCCAATCCGGGCGTTCTAGCAATTTTCCCTGGAAACTGTGAAGCATTGCGGCGTCAGTGGGCCGCGAATGCCACTTGGCTTCAACAAGGTAAGTGCTTCCTTCGTGCTGAAATGAACCGTCGATCTGTTCGCCTGAAGTACGGAACGACGCGTGTGCATCTAGGCCCCATACGTCGAACCAGCGCTTCAAGAAGCGTTCGAACGCGTATCCTCGCTGTTGGGGGGCTTCGTCCATCGCCGTTAGAGCAAGGAACTCCTGCTCCAGCGCAAGAAGGACGCCCTCACTCGGTCCTTTCGGTTCGGGTGCCGGCGGTGGCGGCGCAGGTGCGTCGTTGGGATCGGACGGAAGTGGCTTTCCGCCTAGCTTCTGTAGCATACTGCTAAGGCGCTGTCGTGCGTTGGGCACCGTTTCTTCTTCCCCACGATCAAGCATTCCGGTTTCGCGATATTCCCACAACGCAGTGAGCGTGCGAACTACGTCTGCGTTCGGTGAGATCTCAAGGAACGCACGGAAATGCTTCCCTTTGGAGGTGCCGTATATCGCATAGCGGTCGTGATAGATGTCGATCTTGAGATCGCGGTTGAAAAATGCCGCGAAACGGTCGTTGCTGAAGTCCAGGACATATCCGCCGTACATCCCGAAGATCTTGTCAATCAACGCCATGTCGGTAGTCGTTAGTTCCGCCATCGATTTGCTCGCGAAATTTCTTATGCTAGCCAATTTGGCGCAACACCGGACCGGTATGCAATCACGGAAACGGGAATCCCGGGCTTTTCGTTTTGAACCACAATGTCTATTGCCCGCCTTTCGGCGATGCACATTGCCGGAAGGCGAGCCGTGGCGACGCTACTTCAAAGAACGCTGACGTTCTCGGCCTTCGACTTGCCGGTCTTGCGGTCCTGTCCCATGTCGTAGCTGACCTTCTGACCATCCTGAAGAGAGCCGCCGAAACCGACCGCTGAGATGTGAACGAATACGTCTGGGCCGCCATTGTCAGGAGTAATGAAGCCAAAGCCTTTGTCTTGAGCGAAGAATTTTACAGTGCCAGTTGCCATCTTGTCCTCGTCGGTTGCTGAGCGTCCCTCAACGCAATACCGGTCAACGATCGGTACGGCAAGGATCTCCATGGCGAGCAAATCCGCCGCTTCGGACGATTTTACGCTAAGTATTTGTATATCATATCAATCGGCTACCGAAATGACCGGCCGATAGTTCGTATCCCTTCAAGGCGACGAGAGATCGCACGTCGGCTTTTGGCCTCACGAAGCTGTCACCGCTACGCTAAGCTTCGATGACCTGTTGGCACTACAGAAGCGGGTCTTTCCTGCCGAACTGATCGAGATCGACAGGACGAGCGAGCACTGGGTCAAGTCGGCAGAGCCGCAAAATGCCACTTTAAGGCTCGCCGGTTCGATCAGTCAGCCCGCGCAAAGAGCTGGCGATCGCGAGCGCGCACCGGATCGGTCCAGTCGCGCTCGAACCACGCCGCTTCGCCCGCCTCCGGTGGCAATTTCAATTCAAGAGGAGCGCCGGTTTCTTCTCCGTCTTCTGCCGCGACACGGAAACGATAATGGTCGTACATCCTGAGCGCCTCGATCATATAGCTGGTCGCAACTGTGCGGTCGCGGACGAGGACCAGATTTTCACCGTTCTCAAGGTCGGCCGGCTCCGAGAAATTATACGAGCCGAGATAGACCCGCGCCGTCGGCTTGTCGAAATCCAGGACCACGAATTTGTGGTGCATCCGCGTGCCGCGGTGATTGCCGTCGACACCGGCCAGGCCGGATGGTTCCGTCAGGAACGGAGGTGGGACGTTGCCCGTCAGGGCAGCGGCCCGGACAACGCGCCGACGATTGTCGGGACTAAATACGGTCAGTCCGAGATTCTCGGCCTGGACCCGCCCGTCAGCAATGCCCATGACATGCACGTCCGGCTTTCGCAGCGCTCGTCCCAACGCCGGTCCGATTGGTCCCCTGGTCGTCTGGCCAAGGAAAGCGAGCGAGAAGAAAACGCTCGAACCAGCTGCGTCAATGTCGGCGCCGATTTCATTTAGAAGACCATTGGCTTCGCTGTGAGGTGAAAAAGCAACCTTGGCGTCGACGCCGTCGAGTCCCAGGTCGTGCCAGCCTGCGGAACTACCAGTGGCTTTGAAAGCCGGCGCGCCAGCGGCAGAGAAGTAGTCCTCGAAGGCAGTAAAATAATCGCCGACCGCACTGGCGCTTTGAACAACGAGGCTGTTGTTCGACTGGACGTAGAAGCCTCGCCAACTGTGGTTCGTTGAACCATAGACGACTGTGTCGACGCCTCCTCCGCGGACCGCTATCGACTTGTGATGCTGGAGGTTCGCCATGTTCTGGCGCTTGACGTTTTCCGCACCGGCCGAGGCGATCAGCCGTTCGGCCGCACGGCTCTCCGGTGAGTGCGGGCGTCCATGTCCCTTGGTTCGCGCGCTGTCGTCAATGATGACCTTCAGGTTGGGTCCGAGTGCCTCCAATCGCTCCACCACTTCCGGAAGGTTGAGATCGTACGCAATGACGCGGACCTCTGCGCCTGTGTCGCGGGCGCGTTCGAGAAGCGAAAGCGTTTCCTTGCGCGCTTCGAACCCCATCCAGGCATAGGCGCGGTCAGCATCGGCATGAGTGGGCACGAAGTCCAGCCCCTGATCGCCATCCGGCGGGACAAGCGCGATCAAGGGCCCGCCCTCTGCGAAGTTGCGCACGAAGGATTGCGACGAGACATAACCGCGAGTGAAGGCGACGTTGAGCTTTCCGGGAATGGTCTCGCGCATCAGCGCGAGTTCCGCTTCTTGTGCCTCGCCAGGGCTGAGCGCGCGATCAGCACCCATGAACATCGGAATCACTCGATAAAGGAAGGCGCCCGGAAGATCGGCGTTGAAGGGAAAATGCACCCAGCGGAATTTCTGGATCGGGGCCTCGATTGTGCGAATGCCCTCACCCGGGACCTCCTGGCCAGGAAAGCCGATGCGATTGCGTACGTTCTTGAAGACGTCGGTTCCTGGCTCGCGGTATCGAATCGCAAAGCCAACGAAATTCTCCGGCGGCCGGCCATTCTTCCAGTCCATTGCGAGAAGCAGCATGCCGTCGCCGCGATGGATTGTGAGAGAAAACGGTGCCGCCGCGTTCTTTCCTGTGACCCGATAGTTCGTATCCATTAGCGTCCCCCCAGTTGACTGGCGGAAAACTATCACGGTTGTGCGACAGTATGGAGATGCCCGATAAAGTTTAAACGTAAAATCCGCACATAGGCGCGTAAGTGAGTTCGGGCAATATTTATCAGAGAGCAAGTACGAGCTGAGGTTTGTCTTCATCGTCTGCTTGATCAAGCGAGGAAAGCGTGACGCCCAGCAGCCGGATCCCCTTCGGAACAGGGAAGATCGGCGTGAGCAACTGCTCGATGATGCCGGAGATTTCAGCCGCGTTTGCTATGGGGTGTGCAGTGGTCTTGCTCCGAGTTATCTGCGTAAAATCCGCCCACTTCACTTTGAGTGTCACGGTCTTGCCGCGAATGCTGTTGGCTTCGCAATACCGCCAGACCTTGTCGACGAGCGGCCGCAGGCCGGTGCGGGCAGCCTCAAGCTCATGGAGATCTTCGCCGAATGTGTCCTCGGCGCCGATCGATTTGCGAATGCGATCAGGCTTCACCTGCCGCTCATCAATGCCGCGGGCGATCCAGTAGAACCACGGTCCCGATTTCCCGAAATGCTGCTGCAGGAAGGGGAGAGTCTTTTCTTTGAGGTCGGCGCCTGTTTCGATGCCAAGCCGGTGCATCTTTTCGGCCGTCGCAGGCCCGACGCCATGGAATTTCTTGACAGGGAGGGCCTCGACGAAGGCCGGTCCGTTCTTCGGCGTGATCACCGCCTGTCCATTGGGCTTGTTGAGGTCGCTTGCCATCTTGGCGAGAAACTTGTTGTAGGAAATTCCGGCGGACGCGTTAAGGCCAGTCACCTGCTTGATCTTCGCCTTCCAGCGCGATCTCAGTGGCGATCTCCATGCCCTTGAGGTTCTCGGTGACATCGAGATAGGCTTCATCGAGCGACAGCGGCTCGATCAGCGGCGTGTATTCGGCAAAGATCTCGCGGATTTGCTGGGACACCGCCTTGTAGACATCGAAGCGCGGCGGCACGAAAATCAGGTCCGGGCACTTTCGCTTGGCGGTGACCGACGGCATAGCCGAATGAACGCCGTAGGCGCGCGCCTCGTAACTCGCGGCCGCGACGACGCCCCGCGCGGCGGAGCCGCCAACCGCAACTGGTTTGCCGCGCAGGTCTGGATTGTCGCGCTGCTCCACCGACGCATAAAACGCATCCATGTCCACATGGATGATTTTGCGAATGGGGATCGAGCTCATGTCGTTCATGGCGGCTTTAGCGATGGCAAGGGAATCGGCGCATCACCGGAGGACCCGCGCCAAAACAAATAGGGAACATACCAGCCTTTACCGCGATATCAACTGTTCGACCGACCCGGACCCACCCGCCCCGCGAAACTACGGACCGCCGGCGGCGTTGTCATCCTGCGAGCATCGACGATCGGAAGGGACGCCGGCGCCGCTCCTCGTACGACTGGAAGGGTCCGCGAAACCAATGGCCGATAATCTCTCGAAATACCGTGCCAAGCGCGATTTCAAGAAGACCAGCGAACCGAGCGGTGAGGCGCAGGTCAAGCCATCGAACCGCCGGCGGTTCGTGATCCAGAAGCACGACGCCACACGGCTCCATTATGATCTGCGGCTTGAACTCGACGGCGTGTTCAAGTCATGGGCGGTGACCAAGGGACCCTCGCTCGATCCGCATGACAAGCATCTCGCGGTCGAGGTCGAAGATCACCCGCTCGACTATGGCGACTTCGAAGGCACGATTCCAAAGGGTCAATATGGCGGCGGCACGGTCATGCTGTGGGACCGCGGCTACTGGGAGCCGGAGGGTAGGAAATCACCGGAAGAGGCCCTGAAGAAGGGCGACTTCAAGTTCACGCTTCATGGCAAGCGGCTGCACGGCAGCTTCGTCCTGGTCCGGATGCGCAACGACCGCGATGGCGGCAAGCGGACGAATTGGCTGCTGATCAAACATCATGACGAACATTCGGTTGAGGAAAACGGTGCGGCGGTGCTGGAGGAGAACGCGACCTCGATCGCTTCCGGCCGCAGCATGGATGAGATCGCCGAAGGCAAGGGCCGCAAGCCGAGACCGTTCATGATGGCGAAGGCGGATGTCGAGGCGGACGCCGTCTGGGACAGTAAGCATGGTCTGGCGGCTGACGAGCGCAAGAAGAGATCACGCAAGGATATCGCGACTTCCACCACAGTCGACCTGCCGGATTTCATCGATCCGCAGCTTTGCGAGACGCTTTCGCGGCCGCCGGCTGGTGACGACTGGCTGCATGAGATCAAGTTCGACGGCTATCGGATCCAGATGCGGGTTGCCGACGGTAAGGTGACGCTGAAGACGCGCAAGGGGCTCGACTGGACCGCGAAATATCCAGAGATCGCCGACGCTGCATCCGAACTGCCCGATTGCATCATCGATGGCGAAATCTGCGCACTCGACGACAATGGCGCACCCGATTTCGCAGCACTCCAGGCCGCGCTCTCGGAAGGCAAGACGGGAAACCTTGTCTACTTCGCCTTCGACCTGCTCTTCGATGGCGGCGAGGACCTGCGGTCGATGCGATTGGTCGAGCGGAAGAAGCAGCTGCAAAAACTGCTTTCCGACGCGAGCGACGATCCCCGCATCCGCTACGTCGATCACTTCGAATCCGGCGGTGACGCGGTGCTCCGCTCCGCCTGCAAGCTGTCGCTCGAAGGTATCGTCTCCAAGCAGATGGATGCGCCCTACCAGTCGGGCCGCACCGATACCTGGGCAAAGTCGAAATGCCGGGCCGGCCACGAAGTGGTGATCGGTGGCTATGCCAGGACCAACGGTAAATTTCGATCGCTCCTTGCCGGCGTGCACCGCGGCGATCACTTCGTCTATGTCGGCCGTGTCGGAACCGGCTACGGCGCGAAAAAAGTCGAGACGCTGCTGCCGAGACTGAAGGCGCTGGAGACGGCCAGATCGCCGTTCACCGGTATTGGCGCTCCGAAGAAGCAGGCCGAGGTTGTCTGGGTGAAGCCCGAGCTTGTCGCCGAAATCGAATTCGAAGGTTGGACTGCTGACGGCCTTGTCCGTCAGGCCGCTTTCAAGGGGCTGCGCGAGGACAAGCCTGCGAAAGAGGTCGACGCTGAGAAGCCGGCGTCGCCCGCCAAGACAGATACCGCTGAACCTGTCGCAGCCGCCAGATACAAGCCTATCCGCAACAAAGGCGCGAAGGCAGAGGTCATGGGCGTCCTGATCTCCAGTCCCGACAAGCCACTCTGGCCGGACGCCGGCGATGGCGAGCCGGTCACAAAGGAGGACCTTGCCCGCTATCATGAATCTGTCGGCACCTGGCTCATCGATCATATCAGGGGTCGGCCCTGCTCGATCATTCGAGCGCCCGACGGTATTGGCGGCGAGCAGTTTTTCCAGCGCCATGCGATGCCCGGCACGTCGAACCTGCTCGACCTGGTGAAAGTTTTTGGCGACAAGAAGCCCTACCTTCAGATCGATCGGATCGAGGGGCTAGCGGCGATCGCCCAGATCGGCGGTATCGAATTGCATCCCTGGAACTGCGAACCCGGCAAGCCGGAAGTACCCGGCCGTCTGGTGTTCGACCTTGATCCTGGCCCCGACGTGCCTTTTGCTGCTGTGGTTTCGGCTGCCCGCGAGATGCGCGATCGGCTCGATGAGCTTGGCCTCGTCAGCTTCTGCAAGACAACCGGTGGCAAGGGCTTGCATGTCGTCACCCCGCTGGCCGTCAACAAGCGCAAGCCTCTTGCCTGGGCGGAGGCCAAGGGTTTCGCGCATGATGTTTGCCAGCAGATGGCGCGCGACAATCCCGACCTCTATTTGATCAAGATGAGCAAGAGCCTTCGCGGTGGCCGCATTTTCCTCGACTATCTCCGCAACGATCGGATGGCGACGGCGGTGGCGCCATTGTCGCCGCGCGCGCGGCCCGGCGCCACAGTCTCGATGCCGCTCAACTGGACACAGGTGAAATCCGATCTCGATCCGAAGCGATTTACCATCCGCACCGTGCCGGCCCTGCTTGCGAAAACCACTGCCTGGCAGGACTATTGTGACGGCGAGCGTCCGCTCGAACAGGCGATCAAGCGCCTCGGAAAATCAAGACGGGCCGCATGATCGCGACAAGGTGCTGGCTCGGACCATGACCGATGGACGAAGAAAGAAAGACGAACCTGCTTCTGCCGCGCGCGTGGGCGCGACGACCGACCTGCCGCATGACCGCATAACGCTCGCACGGTTTCGGGAGGCATTTCCACGGGCGCGCTGGAGCGACAGGCTGAATGCCGATAGATTCGCTGATGAGAAGGGCAGGGACGCGTTCGCCTTCGATCCGATCCAAAGCCGCTACCTCACGGCGGCACCGACGGGCTTTCAGATCCGGACGCCCTATTCCCGCACAGTCGTCAACCAGATCCGGGAAATTTCGCACGCACGCTGGGGCGCCGATCGCCGGCTATGGACCGTCCCTTACCGCTCGTTCGATGAACTCCGGAAGCGATGGCTCAGGATCGAGGCGGCGGTCGAGCGCAGTGAGCCGGAAGCACGGCGGGCCCGGCGCGAAGCGATCAAGGAGACGGACGAAGACGAGGCATCCAAGGCGAGGATGAGGGAGCGCCGTCGGAAACGCTATCCCATTCCTGCCGATGATGCTCCGCCCTCCGAGCGCGCCATCGGCACGCATGTCGGCGTCGTCTTCTTCATCGACACCGACGGCGAGCTGGCCGACCCGGCGACGGTCACCGCGTTCTACTTCCCCGCCGCGGATGGCGAGGAATATGTCTGGGCGTCCTGGCGACCGGGTTCACTGGAAGAATTGGTGACAACCTGGCCCGCACGCGGGCAACCGGAACAACGCGAGCGCGAGCGGGGCTGGTGGATGCCTGATCTGGAGGAGTTGCGGCTTGCGCGGCGCGACGCCAAGTCCAGGCGGCTGGCAAAAGAACGCAAGGACAAGAAGGATGTTTCCGGTGAAAGGCCAGCAGACAGCGCTTGAGGAGTTCCGCAGCCTGCCGCCGATCGCGCCGCGCGAAATGATCGGGCTTTGGAAAGGACACGGCATCCCGACGGGGCATCCGTTTGACGGTGTGCTCGAAAATCTTGGCTGGTTCGGCAAACGGTTCACGCCGGACATGCGCGCCGATGCCTTGCTGTTTCGATCGGGAAACCGGCGACTGGTCGCGATTGATCCGAAATGGATCCCGCTTCGGCTGGCTTTGCGTTTTCACGAGGTTGGCAGAATGCGCGTCGCGCGAAACCTGTTTTCCTATCTCCAGCGCCGGCTGCGGGCGAAGGGTCCGGTCGCTTCCTTGAAGACAATGGTGTTTGGCGGCGTCGAGAGTGCGGCCATGGTCTATGACCACCAGCCGATCGTCGACCACTTCCGGCGGATCGATGCGGACAGGATCATGGGCGCGATGACCATCAGGAATGACGACCGGATCTACTTCTTCGAACTCCAGCGCGTCGACGGACCTTGAAAACCGGGTAGCCGGTCATCATCTATCGGTGACCACCCGTATCGATGATCGCCTTGCCGAGCAGCTTGTCTGCCGCGCGGTCGTCCGGGTCCGACAGGGCGCTCCCCGCAAGGGTCGAGCGCCCTGTTTTTTTTGTCGGCCGGGTTCCCCAAATCTCGGTGGCGTCATACTGAGAACCATTTCCGTTCCTAAGGGTTCGCCACGTCAGGAGGTCCAAGCTATGAAGCCTGAACAATTCCTTGAACGCTGGAAATCGGAACATATCGACAGCGGCACGCAGCAGAGCGACGCATCAAGGCTGGTCGAGGATCTTCTCGCCGACGCGGAGAAGGAGGGCATCAGTCGCGACATGCTGGTGGAAGCGGCCGGCGGCGGGCTCGTCAACTATATCGTCGGCGCTATCAAAGAGGCGGTCGAGGAGGAGCTCTGGTAGCGGTCATTCGCGGCGCGGCTCGCCACCCTGCCTTTCAGAGGGTCGCCCGTTCGCTCATGTCAAACACCGCGGCGTTGTCCTGAACCTCGCGAAGGCCCTTGTAGGAGGCGGGGCGCAGGCTCCCGTCATGGGTCCAGCCGCGAAACTCGATCTCGGCGATCAAGGTCGGCTGGGCGAACACCAGGTTCTTGCCCTTGAGCGGCACGGCCGGCCGTTTGGTCTTGAGCTTGTCGAGAGTGGCGCGCAGGTATGCTGCGTCCTTCGTATTAAACCCGGTTCCGACCGAGCCGACGTATACCCAGTCATGACCTTTGCGGCCGGCGAGAAGCAGGCTGCCAAGCCCGCCGCGGGCAGTCAGCGACTGCTCGTAGCCGACGATCATGAAGCTTTCGCTCTGGACGCATTTGATCTTCAGCCAGTCGCCGGTGCGGCCGGAGCGATAGGGCCGATCCCGATGCTTGGCAATGATCCCCTCGAGCCCCATGGAGCAAGCCTTCTCGAGAAGTGCCGCGCCATCGCCATAGACTTCCTCGGACAACTGGATTGCGCCGGGGGCGCCATCGAGAAAGTCCTCGAGCAGGTGCCGGCGGACCGAAAGTTCGGTTTCCGTCAGGTCATGGCCGTCGAAATAAAGTAGGTCGAACGCGAAAAACACGGACTCCGTCGACGAACGCTTGCCGCCGCGTCCGCCGAGCGAGCGCTGCAGCGCCCCGAAATCAGAGCGCCCCTCTTCGTCGAGCACGACGGCCTCGCCATCGAGGATGGCAGTCCCGACGCCGAGCTCGCTGGCGGCCTCGGCGATTGCCGGGAAACGATGCGTCCAGTCGTGGCCGCCGCGGGTGATGATCCTGACACCCTTCGGCTCGATATGAATGGCCAGGCGATAGCCGTCCCACTTCACTTCGAACGCCCAATCTGGCCCATTCGGCGGGACCGGCTTCAGGAGCGCCAGGCACGGCTCGATGCGCTCGGGCATCGGGTCGAACGGAAGGTTGGGTTGTGCCGGATCGCGCGGCCGGGCCGGTTTGGACTTGGCGACGGAATCGTCCTGCAGCAAAGGTTTGGCACGACGGCTCATTTGGTCGCCCGTTTCTCAGCCGCTACTGACTTCCGCAAGGCGTCCATGATGTTGACGACATTGCTCGGCGACGACGAAGATGCTGTCTTGCCCTTGGCCTTCTGCGGCTTCAACGCCTTCTTCTTGGCCGCGATGATTTCGAGCAGGCGCTCCTGGACCGGGTCGGCGACCATTTTCGGGCTCCAGTCCTTCGTCTGCTTTTTGATCAGCTGCTGGACCAGCGGCATCATTTCGGAATCCGCCTTTTCGTCGCCGATCGACTCGAAATAGCTGTCTTCATCGCGGACTTCGTCCCCATAGCGCAGGGTCCAGAGGACGATACCTTTGCCGCGTGGCTCGAGCATGACGGCGCGCTCGCGTCGCGAGATCACCAGCCGGGATATGCCCACCATGCTCTGCGCCGCCATCGCATCGCGGATGACAGAAAATGCTTCCTGCCCGACAGGATCGTTCGGGGAAAGATAATAGGGCGTGTCGAGCCAGATCCATTCGATGCTGTCGCGGGGCGTGAACGTCGAAATATCGATTGTCCTGGTGCTTTCGAGCGCCACGTTCTCAAGCTCCTCGTCCTCAAGGATGACGTATTCGTTCTCACCGCGCTGATAGCCTTTGACCTCATCCTCTTCCTTGACCTCTTTCCCGGTCACGGAGTCGACATAGCGGCTGACGACGCGGTTCTGGGTCTGGCGATTGAGCGTGTGGAAGCGGACCTTCTCGCGCTCGGAGATCGCCGGCATCATCTGCACCGGACAGGTGACCAGCGAGAGTTTGAGATAGCCTTTCCAATAGGGACGCAGGGCCATGGCGACCTCCGATTAGCCGGCTCGCCGCGCCGGCGTCTGAGACTGCTTTGCTTTCGCCGCGGGCTTGGCTGCCTTCTGGCGGCCGGCGCCGCGGTTGGCATTGGCGGCAGTGCGCTTTGGTTTCGTCTCTTTCGCACCTATGCCGGCGCTCTCGCGCAGGGCCTGCAGGAGATCGCTGGGTTTGGAAGCGACCGGAGCCTTCTTCTTCGGCAGCGCGCGGCCTTCGATCTTGGCTTTCACCAATTCGGCGACGGCGGCCTCATAGCGGTCGTCGAAGGTACTGGCATCGAAACTGCCCTTCTTGGTGCCGATGATGTGCTCGGCGAGCTCAAGCATTTCCCCTTCAATCTTCATGTCCGGCATGTCGTCGAAAGCCTTCTCCGACGAGCGCACCTCGTAGTCGAAGTTCAGCGTCGAGGCGATCAGGCCCTTGCCGTGGGCGCGGATGAGCACGGTGCGCATCCGGCGGAACAGCACCGTCCGGGCAATGGCTGCGACACCTTGCTTTTTCATGCCGTCGCGCAGGAGCAGGAACGCGTCCCGGCCCATCTTGTCGGGCGCCAGGTAATAAGGCTTGTCGAAATATGTTGTGTCGATCTGCGAGCAGGGGATGAAGGCGTCGATGACAAGGGTCTTGTCGCTGTCGGGTATGGCGGCGGCGACCTCGTCGGCTTCGAGCACGACATATTGGCCGTTCTCGACCTCGTAGCCTTTGACCTGGTCCTCGCGCTCGACCGGATCACCGGTTTCGCTGTCGATGAACTCCCGCTTGACCCGATTGCCTGTCTTGCGATTGAGCGTATTGAAGGCGATGCGCTCTGAGGATGATGCGGCCGTATAAAGCGCCACCGGACAGGTCACTTCTTCGAACTTGATATAGCCTTTCCAATTCGCTCTTGGCCCAGCCATGACCCTGTACTCCCGACGCAACTCAAGCGATTCAAGCGAATCAGCGGCGAATCGTTCCGAGTCGAAACGAATCATTTTTCAATAACTTAGCTGCGATCGCGTGCTCGTTTTGCGAGTCCCTGCTAGAGTCCTGATTCGGTGCATCTTTTCGGGGCCGCGCGCGTTTTCTTGGAGGAACAACTGCAAGGGAGTCTCGTCATGAGCAAGCGCGAACTGATCGATACCGGGACCGACAAACGCTATGTCCGTCGCGACAAGGAGGGCAAGTTCAAGGAGAGCGACGACGTCTCGCGGTCGCTGTCGGCCGACGTCCGCCGCGACGCCAAACATGAAGCCAAACCCGGCCAGGGTGACAAAGGCGATCGCAAGCATTGAGAGCGGGTAAAGCCTGTCAGCTGGCCATCGGCTACTTTGTCGTGCCGTACTTGTTCGCGCGCTCCTGAATGAGCGCGCATCGCTCGATCAGTTGCTCAAACGGTTCAGAGTCTCCAAGCAGAAGGCCGTCATCGACCATTTTTGCATAGTCCTCACTGAGCGCGCGGAGACCATCTCCGGACGGTGTCAGAACCAGATTGCCATTGACGGCGGCCGCATAGTCGATCGGTGACCGGTCGGCCGCCTTTTCCGCAAAGAACATGGATTTGTGTTTCGCCACCGCATCGTACCCATCCGGTGACGGCCGCCTTGCTGAGGCAGGCTGAAGGCTGCAAGTCCTAGTGCAAACACTAGGAGTAGTCCTATGACAAAGCACCAGATTGAGGTGATCACATCGGTCGAGCGGCGTCGGCGCTGGTCTCGGGAGGAGAAGGAGCGGTTGGTCGCGGCGACATTTGAGCCAGGAGCCCGGGTTTCCGAGATCGCGCGATCGGCCGGTATTCATGTGAGCCAGCTTTTCCGCTGGCGCAAGGAGCTCTGCCAGGTATCCGCACCGTCCGTCCCGCAACTCGTTCCCGTGGAGATCGTCGAGACGCTGCCCGCGCCGGCATCACCGGAGCCGCCGGTCGCTCGATCACGCAAGAAAGCCAGCATGGTGACGATCGAGCTCGGCGGTGGCCGTCGCCTGCGAGTCGAGAGCGACGTCGATACCGAAGCCTTGGCCCGCATCCTCGATGTTCTGGAGCGACGATGATCCCGGTTCCGAGCGGTGTGAAGGTCTGGCTCGCCACGGGCTATACGGACATGCGGAGAGGCTTCCCCGGCCTGTCGCTGCTGGTGCAGGAGACGTTGAAGCGCGATCCAATGAGCGGCCATCTCTTCGTCTTCCGGGGGCGGAGCGGCGGCCTGATCAAGGTGATCTGGCACGACGGCCAGGGTGCCTGCCTGTTCACGAAGAAGCTCGAGCGCGGTCGCTTCATCTGGCCGTCGGCGGCCGATGGCACGGTGGTGATCACCCCGGCGCAGCTCGGCTATTTGCTCGAAGGCATCGACTGGCGAATGCCGCAAAAAACCTGGCGTCCGACGTCGGCGGGATGAGCAAAACGCTGGCGTGGCAGGGGCGAATATGATTCCATCCCGCCATGACCGATGCGGCCGATCAGCTTCCCGACGACCTCGCCAGTGCGCATGCGATGATCCTCGCAGAGCGTGCAGCCCGCCGCGAAGCCGAAGCGCTCGCCGCCCGCGCCCAGGCGGTGAACTCGCATTCGGATGCACTGATCGCCCGGCTCCGACTCGAGATTGAGAAGCTGAAGCGCGATATCCACGGCAGCCGCTCGGAGCGCAAGGCGCGGCTTCTCGAACAGATGGAGCTGCAGCTCGAGGAGCTAGAGGCCGACGCCGGCGAAGACGAACTGGCGGCGGAGATGGCGGCTCGCTCCTCGACGGCCGGGGCCTTCGAGCGCAGGCGTCCGTCGCGCAAGCCGTTTCCCGAGCATCTGCCGCGCGAGCGCGTTGTCGTCGCCGCACCATCAAACTGCCCGTGCTGCGGTTCAGCCAAGCTGGCAAAGCTTGGCGAGGACATCACCGAGACGCTGGAGGTGATCCCGCGCCAGTGGAAGGTGATCCAGACGGTGCGCGAGAAGTTCTCCTGCCGCGAATGCGAGAAGATCACACAGCCGCCGGCCCCCTTCCATGTGACGCCGCGCGGCTTTGCCGGGCCGAACCTCTTGGCAATGATCCTGTTCGAGAAGTTCGGTCAACATCAGCCGCTGAACCGGCAGAGCGAGCGCTATGCCCGCGAGGGCATTGATCTCAGCCTGTCGACGCTTGCCGACCAAGTGGGGGCCTGCGTCGCGGCGCTGAAGCCGGTGCATGGACTGATCGAGGCGCATGTGCTGGCCGCCGGGCGGCTGCATGGCGACGACACCACCGTGCCGATCCTGGCGAAGGGTAAGACCGACACCGGGCGCATCTGGACCTATGTCCGGGACGACCGGCCATTCGGTGGGCAATCGCCGCCGGCGGCGCTCTATTATGCCTCGCGCGACCGGCGGCAGGAGCATCCCGAGCGCCACTTGAAGAGCTTCACCGGCATCCTGCAGGCCGACGCCTATGGCGGCTATAACCCGCTGTTCAAGGTCGATCGCGATCCCGGTCCGCTGACCCAAGCGCTGTGCTGGGCACATTCACGTCGCAAGTTCTTCGTGCTTGCCGACATCGCCACCCACGCCAAGCGCGGAAGGAACGCCACGCCGATCTCGCCTGTCGCGCTCGAGGCGGTCAAGCGCATCGATGCGCTGTTCGACATCGAGCGCGAGATCAACGGACTTGCCGCCGACGAACGCCGGCAACGCCGCCAGCAGGAAAGCCAGTCGATCGTCGATGCGCTCGAGGAATGGCTGCGCGCCGAGCGGGCGAAGCTATCGCGCAGTTCCCCGGTCGCCGAGCCAATCGATTACATGCTGAAGCGCTGGGACGGCTTCACATCCTTCCTTGGCGACGGCCGGATATGCTTGACCAACAACGCCGCCGAACGGGCGCTGCGTGGCTTTGCCCTCGGCAGGCGGTCATGGCTCTTCGCCGGTTCCGATCGTGGTGCCGATCGCGCCGCCTTCATGGCGACGCTGATCATGACCGCCAAGCTCAACGACATCGATCCGCAGTCCTGGCTTGCCGACGTTCTCGCCCACATCGCCGACACGCCGATCACCAGGCTCGAGCAATTGCTCCCGTGGAACTGGGCCGTCAACCAAAACTGCACCGAATGCGGCAAAGCCGCGTAAATTGAGAACGTAGGACATCATGGTGAGACGCGGAAACACGAAATTTTCATTCCAGCAGGTTGACGTTTTCTCCTCCAAAGCTTTGTTAGGTAACCCGCTGGCGGTTGTCATCGGAGCAGATTCCTTGGCCGCATCTGAGATGGCTGCTTTCGCGCGCTGGACGAACCTTAGCGAAACGACTTTCCTTCTCCAGCCGAGGTCGGGGGATGCCGACTACCGCGTTCGCATCTTTACGCCTGTTGCTGAGTTGCCCTTCGCGGGCCACCCCACTTTGGGGAGTTGCCATGTATGGCTGTCTTCCGGCGGAAGTCCAAAGAGTGGCGACATTGTCCAGGAGTGCGAGGCAGGACTAATCCACATTCGGCGCGACAATGAACGACTTTGCTTCGAAGCCCCCGAACTGCGCCGCTCGGGCCCGGTGGAACTCGACATACTGACGCGAGCCATCAAAGGTCTGCGATTGACCTTTGATGACATCATCGACGCCAACTGGGTGGACAATGGCCCCGGCTGGCTCGCCGTTCTGCTACGCTCCAGGGCTGACGTCCTGGCGTTGCGCCCGGATTTCGCCGTTCTGGCCGGATTGCGGGTCGGTGTCGTTGCTCCCTGGGATCCTACGAATGATGGGCGGGATGCGGATTTCGAGGTGCGTGCCTTTACCGCGGCCGGTTTTGAAGATCCGGTAACCGGCAGCTTAAACGCTGGCATCGCTCAATGGTTAATTGGCAACGGCATCGCGCCTCCGTCATACATTGCCAGCCAGGGTACCGTCCTTGGACGGGAAGGACGTGTTCATGTGGAGCTGGTCGAAGATCAGATTTGGATCGGTGGCGACGTTACGACATGTATCGAGGGCGTTGCAGCTCTTTAATTTGAACGCCCCCTAGCGAAATCGAAGCCACCGCGGCCTCGGCCGTATGGTTACGAAAGGGGAGATCCTTCCGGCATTTGTTGGGCATGGCCCAGGATCTGAGACGTCAGGTTTTGCATGGCGGCGCCGGAAGGACCACGTCTATCCTGCAAGCATCTGATGACTGGGATTGATCAAAGACGCGTCAAAACAGCATCGGCTGGGTAACCGGCTCGCCTGCTTTGGTGACGATCGTGGCGCCATAGGGCTCACGCGACGTCACGATGATCGCATCGCCGGGAAGCGGCCGGGCGAGCGCCCTCGCTTCGTCCCCGCATCCAGACATCGGTCTCCTCCCTGGTTAGTCTAGAAGCAGGACCGGCATTGCTTAATGGGCGGGTCGGCGGTTCTAATCCTCTCAAGGCGGTTACAATGTTACAACGATCAGCGGCTTACGATTTGTCGTCTCCAAAGCAGTTTGCACCTGATCTTCTCAAGGCATGCGGCCTGGTCCAAAACTCCGTCAGTCCTTTGAACAAAGGACTGATTGCTGCCGCCCGCATGTGAGGAGGGCATCTGATCGCAATTTCGCCCCGCATCGCCCGGCTGCGACAACTGTTTGGGACGTGATCACGAGGCAACCATTTTTCCGGACAGTCGCTCCGTCAGGACGATGGCGCTTCCTATGACCGCTCCGAGGACCAAACCTGTCGGAAGCCCGTAAATGAATCCGCCTTTCATCATCCCCCAAGGATCGTTTACGCGCGCTTCAAGATACGCAATTACAGCGTGAACGATCCCCATAAGGTAGAGCGGCGCAAAAACGACTACTGCCATTGCCGCACCAAGTGCGATCGCAAGGAACGCACTGGCTATCGATGCCCAAACACGCCGGCGAGTTAGCCGTTCGAAATCGAAGTTGACTATCGAAAGAACGATGAACGCTGCACCCAATATGCTACCTGGTAAGAGTCGTTCAGGTGTCATCTGTGGGCGGTTCTCCATAATTCCGAAGTAGTAGGTCAGGAAAGGCGCAGTAAGGCCTCCTGCGACAGCTCCGCCAACGCAACTGCCCAGAAAAACGCGTGTTGCAACAGCAAACTTGGAAAACCGCAACTGCCTCCCGACGCCGGCGCAAAAAATAGTAGTGCCCCCCAACGGACACGCTGCAAATGCTGTTCCGTAGGTTATTTCAACCATCAGCTGCCCAAGTGAAATGTGAGGAAAATCCCACTCGTAGTAATATAACGCGCTCAATGTGGGGGCGGCGAGAAGCGACCCTAAGTAACCGCCTAACAGCCCCTTTTGAAGTGATCTGAGACTAAGCGCCCACCGTTCTGATGTGATTCGAGGCGCGTTACTGACATTTCCGCGGAGTCTTGAATAGACGCTCTGTACGCCGAAAAGGAGGATGCACAGCGCGACTAGGGGAAGCATAGTCGCGCCAACAACATAGATCATCTCGCGTGGG
Source organism: Sinorhizobium fredii (assembly GCF_002944405.1). Taxonomy (NCBI): domain Bacteria; kingdom Pseudomonadati; phylum Pseudomonadota; class Alphaproteobacteria; order Hyphomicrobiales; family Rhizobiaceae; genus Ensifer; species Ensifer fredii. The sequence goes on from NZ_CP024309.1 coordinate 41,053, forward strand.
AAGAAACTCTCAGCGATCAGGCATGAATAAATGGCAAGCGAGAGAAATAGCCCTACGAGTGCCATGAAATTCCCGGCGAATAGGAGCAGTGAGCCCGGATTGAAATAGAATGGTGCCATCAGCGAGGACTGGTCCCAAGTTCGCTGCCTCCCTTCTGTGGACCTCAGAACGTCTGATCGAATTCTGCTCGTCAGATTCGAAATGGGCAAATCAACCGCATCAAGATTCTTCACAAACGAACTCGTGAAGGGACTGAGCTCTCCAGTCAGTTCGCCTTCGTAGGCGACATCGCCTGGTGCAGCGGCGAACGCAATAAACGTATTGCTCGTGGCTTTAATCTCGGCAAGCCCTGTTCCTATGACCGTGTTTCCACCGATTTTGAATTCTTTCTTTGAACTATGTAGGGACAGATCTTTTCCGCCAATGAACTGTCGAGCAGTGGCATTGCTTCGGCAAGCATCGAGGAGGACTATCCGTACAGCCGAGTCGCAGGTCATTCGATCCAAGATTTTCTGGACACTGATGAGGCGCGCGAGGTTTCCATCGGTGATTTGATCGAAATCCACCGGAATGATGTAATTCTCGCCATCGATTTGAATTCCATGGCCCGAGTAGTACAAAATGGACACAAGCGTCGAGGGTCGTGAAACCCGCTCCAGGAACGCATCGATCGTAGCTGTGATCTGTTCAAAATTGGCGTCGATCAGCAGGTCGACATCAATCTTCAGACTCCTAAAGCTCTTGGCCACTTCATCGGCATCTCTGCCAGGGCTATTGAGGCGAAGAGGCCCCGAATAGTTGCCGTTGCCAATCACCAGAGCCTGACTTTTGCTGGACATGCCACCCTCCCATGGCCATACCTATTGGAAAACGTTCGGATCCGCTTGAAACTTGTTTGGATCTGCCTTCCAAATCGCCCAAGTAATCTTGGGGTCGGGGGGGAAATCTACCAAAATCCGCCGTTCACCAGCCGCCCTTCTTTCTGCGTTTTCCCGCCACGAGGCAGCCCCACCCATTCGAACAGCACCATATATTGTAGATGAGGTGGCCGCCGGCACGTCAAGTTCTTCCATTGCCAGCCGGAGCACGTCGTCAGCTTCTTCACGCTCGCATGGTTGGAACCAATATAGAAAATCGTGAAGCACTGCGGGATACGTGTACCGAGCCTGTCGGGGTAGAATCGACCAAAGCGGCCGGGGTATGCTTGCCAGATCTGTGACGAATCCTCTCGGCACCTTCACATCTTTCACAGTCATCAGGGTTCTTGAAGTTGGCGTCCACTCAAGTAAACGTTCCACGTAGTAGTAGTCCCAATCAGCAAATGGAACGATTGGAACAGGCGGCCCAAAATACTTGGTCGGCTTCAAAACGAATTTCATATACGATACTAATTCGTCGGCGATATCCGCATTTGACTTCTTCATGTTTTTGCCCCTCGAAGGATTTATACTATGTTCAGTTCCCTGTCGTTCGTCAACTCCATCCCCCGAGATCCCGATATTAAAAAGTGCAGGCTTGTAGACGCTGGAGGTAGTTCGACTGGTTTGGCTCCCCAACGTGATCTTCAGTATCGAACGGCGTTGCGAGAAGCGGGCTAAGCAAAGGTCCCGGAAGTGACACCTAATTTTTACGGATGCGAACGAGGTGGACTTCTCCTCACCTCCAGTACACAGTCCGCCGCGCTTGAGATCTGGCTGGGAACGGCCACGCTAGTTCGTAGCGGTCGGAGCTACGAACCCATTTCTCAGTGCTCGGACCCACTTTTCTATCTTGCCCATTGCGCCCCAGCCAGTCATCGCAGCAAATACTGGGAAGGAAGCTGCCACAAGCTCTCGGCCAAGCCCACCTCCGGCCTGCGTTGCCGCGGCTGCGGCATTGCCGGCGTTGGCAGCGCCGTCTATGAGCGGCGCGGCAATCGCTGCTACCGGCGCCAGCTGCGGGAGGAAAATCGGCAAAATGGTTGTCGCGAGCATGCCGACCACACCGATTGCAGTTTTGCGACCGTCGAGAGCATGCCCAATCGCCTTGCCGAGCGCGCCGTTGACCGGAGTCAGTTCGGGGTCGCTCGTCGAAGCAAGGATATCCTGTTTCTTGCCATTCAAAATCTCACCATTGAATGTGGTCGGCTCGGCCATAATCATCCGCAGAAGGTCCTGTAGCCAGATCATGTCAGCCTGGTTCGGCGTCGTTCGTCCGCGCAATGTAGCGGCGAGCGTCAAAATCTGTTGCGCCAGTTGTGCGAGGTTGACCTCGGTCGTCATAGGCGTGGGCTGCGGAATGGCGGGCACGGTCGTTTCCTCCTGTGGAATATCTTCCTGATCGACGAGCAAGTAATAGAAAGTCTCCTGGCTGTGCTTTTTCAGCAGGCCATCCACTAGCGTCTTGAATTCATTCCATTGGTGCGGCGGAACTGTCTGGCAGCCGAGGCTGGAGGTCGTTGTGATGCCGCCGCGGTGGAGATTGATCCAGAAGCGGCCGCTAGGCGAATCCGTGTCCTCACCGGTCTCGTCGCGGATAACAGTACAGTTGCTATCCTGTCGAAAAGCGGGATAGGGTCCGTTCTTGCGCGAAAAACCGTGTGGGCCAGGGCGGTATCGGATAGCTTGGCGCGATTTCAACCTTGCAATGCCACGACCGAACCGTCCAGGGTCGGTATTGCTGTTAAAGTTGTGTACGCCTTCAGGCTCAACGACGAACATGGCATCGTCATAGACCCCGCGATCGTTGGCACCTTCCTTGCCCAACGTGTTCAGGTAATAGCCCCGAACAGCCACCACTGCCACCGAGTCGTTGTGCCCATCCGCGGGCATGAGGTCGTGGAATTTCTGGAGCACGGCCCGTGTGATCGCAGCCGTCTGTTTCGGGCGTTGGAGCGGCAGAAGCTGCGAGATCGGATTAGCCAGCAGTTCTTCGGTGGACTGCTCGTCCTCCGAGCTCACCGCACCGCCAAGGAGCGCTTCGATCTGGTCGGCGGTGAAGATCTCCTCCGGGCCGCCCTTGGTCTCCAGGACACGAACTTTTGGATTGCCATAATCGCCCTTTGAAAACATCGCCGTCTCACGCTCGCGGCGGGCGATAAGGCCCTCAAGGACCTTTCCCTTGCTCTTGTTCCAGCGTGCGAACTCGGCTGCAGCGCCAGCCACGTCTCCGGTGTTCAGCTTCCGCGTCAACGTGGCGCTTGAAATCGCACCTGTGTTGAAGTGCCAGGAGACGAGAGCATCGAACTGGTGTTGTGAGAGCACGGCTCTGACCGCAGACTGGACCTGACTTTCTGTCTTGGCGAGGTCGTTGCGGTATATATTTATGGCCTCGGTGAGCGAGATCGTCATTCCGGAGCGGGGGACCGGTGGACCGGCAGCCGCGGTGTGGCCGGCGCCGATCGTCATGGTGCCCGTACCGTCGTTGTAACCCGCCAAGACGATCGCCTCTTCGGCAAGCATTGCGCAAATGCCGCGTAGACTTGTCCTCACTTCAGCCTCCCATTACTTGAATGGCCTCTTCAAAGCTAAAAAAGCGACGCATTTACTTTTGGACCATGCTTTCCGCCACGACCTGCTCGGGCAAGAAAATCCCGTCTTTGCTGACCCGCGCCATCATCCTTGCGTTCGGAGGGCTACCCGCGCCGGGAAAGACCACTTCGAGCGTGTTGTCTCCATCCAAATCGTCAACAAGTGTCGGGGTCCGCCGTATGAGTTCGAGGCGCTTCTGCTTCAGGATTGGTTGCGGTGTGTTCTGGTCATCCTTGGTCGCGTTCGGTATCAGCGTCACCGCAGGGATCATCGGCCCGGTGAAAAGACTTTCGGAACAGCGTCCATCGGTTCTGATCTTGAGTGTGGCCAATTCCAACCCGTAGCCTCCGTTTTCGTCCTTCGTGCCGACGATGCGCGACAAAAGGACGATCGCTTCGTCCGATCCGACGGAAAAAACAATCGGTGGCCTGGCCAGCCATGTGCCTTCGAATTTCGGCTGGCACGCCGCGGTGTTCGCTTCGATCAACGGCGCCTCACCCGTGTCGTCGTCCCGTAGCCCCGGCAGGCGCCATTGGCGGATCTCCACGCGGCTCACGCCCGTATCGTCGGACTTCCGTATTGCAACCAAGGATTGGCGCTCGCCTGTCCGACCCAAGGCGAAAAGGGGTTCATCGCTTTCCTGTATGTCGGCGAGCCACACGGAACCGCGCGACCGACCGGTATCATTCTTGGGCCTTGCGGTCTTGCGCGCGATACCGATGCGTCGAACGAGGGCCTTCGATTCATAGTCCTTGTCCCGCCGCGCCCAGGTCATGAGAGGATCGCGTTCCATGGGTGACTGGAAGACCAGTGGAGCAGCGACGTAGTTGCGATAGACGTCGCTTTCTTCCTGTTCCTTTCCGGGGGTTTCTTTCGCAAGCTGGTCCGTCACCCGCAGGGGTTCTTGCACCTGGTGCTTGCGGCGTAGCGCCGTACTGATGAGAATGTCGCGAAAACAGGGAGCGTTGGCACCGTTTCCGAGGCAGCTGTTCGTTTGCAACGCCATTAAGTGAAGCGTATCTGGCGCAGGCTGCGCGCCGTGGGCCGCGACAACCTGGGAAAACCCGCCATCGTCGGGACTCCCGGCATTGCCCACTTCGACTACTGCTATGGTACTGCGCGCGCCGCACGGATCGTGGTCACCGAGCATCTCATCGGTCATGCCGGCGAGGTAGAGGCAGTTCCAATCCTCGTTGGTCGCCCGCCCCGGAGCAATCGCCAGGATGCGGCCGCCGGTTTCGCTGAGGCCGCGTCGCTGCCACCATACGAACCAGTCTTCCTTCTTGCCGCCATGTGTCGTGGCGACGACAACCGGGGCATTGACGATGTAGGACGGATCACCTGGCAGCTTTACGTGGAGCTTAAGCGCGCCAAACTTCGCATGTTTGCTTATTGGAGCTACGGAGACGAACATGCCGGAAGGCCGCATCGAGAACTTGTAAAGCGCCTTCAGTCCCTGGTGCTTCCTCTCCGGGTCGTAGGCATCCGCAATTCGGTAGACGGCGTAGGAAAGAGATCGAACGGGATAGGGATCGAACTCGAAATAGGTCGATGCTCTGCCATCAAGTCCTGCCTTGTTTTCGAGGCCCTGCGACAATGCATCGACACTCGGGTTCAGCGGCCGGAATGAATCACTCCCGCCGGCGCGAACGCCGAGGGTCACGAGCCTGGCATCACGAATGCATTTGCTTTGTTTGGCCTCCATGTCACTTCCCGGTTCCCGCCTCTCGATGAAATAGCAAAGCCGAAATGCGTGCTCCTGGAGCAGGAAGTCGCAATCGGCTTGGGTGTAGCCATAGGTGGCCGCACCGTGCCTGTAGCAGTAATCGTGCGTGGCACAGGCCTGCCGCATCTGGAGGCCGATTGCGTCGCGACCTTCTTTTTGGGGAAAGGCGAGGTCGGCCAAAAGTCTGGGCAGGCTGCAACTCAACCCTTCTCCCCGTCCGCCGATGATCTGGATATCCGCAGAGGAAAAGGGGATCTGCCCGGAAGTGGGTGGCATCTCCTTTTCCGTCGGCATGGCGGCGTTCGCCAGCACCTTGTCAGCCAGCAAGCGCCCGAAAAAGTCCATTCGTATGAAGACGGCCGAAACGGCGACGCAGACCAGAAATCCGATGGTTGCCATGAGCAGATAGACGCGGCGCATTGACCCGTACCTCCTCGATCGTTCTACCTACCATGACGTCGTCTCGTGCGCTGTTTCATTAGGAACAACTGAAAATTGCGAGCGAGCCGCAAGACGAGTTGCGCTGCCGATGATGCGACGCTCAATAGCCGCTGACATTCTCCACAGTGACCCGGGCGGCGCCGCTGTTGTTCCGATAGAAGAGATCGTAAAATCCCGGTAGGCCAACTGCAGCGTCGTTCAGGTAGAGGTAAAGCCGTCCGGTTTCGCGTGGCGTAAACAGGAAAGCGGCACGCGAAATGTCCTCTGGCTTGGGGGCTCGCAGCCTGATAGGCACTACCGCCTGCTCATCGGCGCCGCGGCTGCCGATACGGGCGATCAATTGAAAATAAGGCTGTCCCCACCACCTTCTGAGCGGAACTCCAACGGCTTGTCTGAAGGACCGGATTTTCATTCCCGCTGCGCCAGACCGGATGCTGTCGTCTTTCAACGACGATCCGGGCGGAATGTCGAGTGTGATCCGGTAGCGCTCTCCTTTAAGGAGAACCATCTGCGTGTCCCAGCACATTGAGGCCGGGTTGAAATCCCCCTGGTCCTTACCCAATATTTCGACTTTTTCATCAGACGGATTGTTGTCCCCGCAGAAGGCGCCGGCGGCGCTGGCCACATCGACCGACGCCTTGTTGATCAGGAATAGGGCAGCAAGGCCTGCAAGGCCGAGAGACAGTGCCGGGAAGATATGTTCACGAAGGGCGTTGTAGAGCGCGATCATTTTCGGGTTGGTCCGCACCGACCGCGCAAACCTCAGAAAAAGCGAACTCGTCAGTCTTTGGCGCTCCCTTTTCATACCGATCATGCCGAGGAAGCACAAAAGCCCAGCCGTCGCGAAAAATGCAGCCGCGATCTGCGTACCCGTTGCGGCAGCCGCTATCGCAGCAATGAGGGAGATCAGGGTGCCAGAGGCAGCAAGGCGCTTGTGGTGTTCGGCCCGCTCCTTTGCGAAATATGACTGGTCGCGCCGCCACCTGCCACTGCACCAAGCAATTCGGGCCCGATCGGCTATACGCGTACGAAGAAATGCGCTCAGCCACATCGTGGCCGCCACCAGGGCGGCAAGTATGGCAGCCGCGGCCGGATTGCGGGCGATTGCATTCAGCCATGGCATGGCAAAACCGGGTGTAAAGAACTCGATAATGCCCGTCAGGCGCCCGACGATAGGTACTGCCCCATCTTCCAGCCGGTCCAGCGGACCGGATGATACATATTCGGCGAATAGCGGGTAGCAGGCGACGAGCAGGACGAGGAACAGGAGCACGTAATAGACGGCGCGGCGCCACCAGATCGTATCGTGCATAACGGCGAAGCGTTCAAGCTGATCTGCCCCGTCTGCCGCTTGACGCTCCCGCAGCTCGGCGAGCACCATTTGGGCACGAGCCTGGAGAGCGGAGCAGTTTGGCGAAGGTGCATCCCCAGTCCGCGGCGTTAGGAAAGGCACGACAGTGCCGTTCGGCATTCGAATCCGAAAATCGAGCGGCAGGGCGAGAGGCGCGTAGCCGTCGGAACCGTCTGCCATGCGAAACAGAACGCTCCAATCTACCAGCGGGGCGAATTGGCCCAATAGAGTTTTGCTGTCACGCGGATGGTAGCGATAGAAAAAGCCGAGCTTCGCGCGGCTATCGTAGATCCGGCCGTTCTCCGAGGCGAGATCGGCGTATCTCGCGACCGTATCGGCCTTGAATCTCAGCCCGGTAATTTGAGCTTCCTCTATGAGCCAGCACAAAGGCACATAGGCCAGGCGGTCATCCGGATAGCCGCCGCCGATATTCGAGTGCACACCGGCGAACCATAGCTGGCATAGGCGGTCCGGACCTATTTCGTTGCCATCGGCACCCGTCGGGCTCCATGGAATGGGGAAAAACGTCCGACGCTCGTCATCGAGGCTGAGTGCTTGACGGGCCCGCTCGACACACGGCAGCAGGTGAGATTTCTCGAACGTCATCGGCCAGATCCACCGGTTGACCGCCCGGGTCAACTCATCGATCGGCAAACCATATGCCCCAACCGTGTCCCACACGCCGACAAACGCGATCTTCACCTCTTCGGCCGAGCGAGGGCCGGAGCGGGGCCGGACCTCATCGTACGAGCGGCTCCCCGTCAACCAGTTCCAGCGCTTGACGGCTGCGTCCCGCAAGCTCCGCCCCCATTGCGTCCAGGGCAGTCGTGACGGAAATGCTTTCTTGCGATACGCCCGGTAGGCCGCAAGCGCGTTGCGGTCAAGTTCCTCGTGCGATTGGAAATCGACCAGTCCCTCGCGAGCGACCAGCCCGACCAGCAGACGGATCGTGAAGGCGCCGCGGCTAAAACCGAAGACATGTATCCTGTCGCCAGGCTGGAAATTCAAGCAGAGGAACCTGTAGAGAGCGATGACACGTCGCTTCACCCCGAAGCCAAGCGCCAGGCCGATCACCTCGAAGGGTTTGAACGAGGAGGTTCCGACCCCGTCGCTGAAGCTTGCGATCTGATCCTGCTCACCGAGATCGAGCGCTTCGTAGAGCCGCCACACATTCGTCTTGAACAGTTTCGCAGCGCTATTGCCCGTTCCGTCTGCAAGAAGCACGATGTTCTTCTGCATGGCATGATGTCCCCAACGAAATGACCGATGCGACCATGTCTATGCGGCCCACTGTGCGCCGGATGTCCGATCTTGGTCTGAGGGCCTACTTGTTTGTTATCCATGCACCCCACACTTCGGCCGCCGCGGGCGTTGAAGTCACAAACCTCCCTTGGCGATTTTGCCGCGACAAAGCGGCTCCTATTGCGCGTCAACATCAGCTGCGCGCGTTGGCATTCGCTTGTTCAGATATGTCCTGCGATATCGGGTCTCGCGCCTGTAGCCTTCGCTGGAACGCAGAAACTGACGCATCTCTGTCTGCGCATTAGACTAGAAATTTCAGTATAAAATGAACTAGAAATATATACGCCTGAGATTGCGATATGGCAAGCTACGAAACTTTAAAGAGTGCAACGGGCGATAGCGGGCAGGCAACACCTCGCGGTACCGAACCGGAGGTGCGAAACATAATTGATTGCGTGGTTTTGCAGAGCCGCCTCCAAGAGGTCTGAAGAGAAGAGACGTCGGGCTTGCCTATGGTATGGTCATGTTCTGTGCTTCAAAAGTCGCATAATGTATCGACCGGAACCGGATGCGGTGCATGTAGCAGGGCCATTGGGGCGTGAAGCGATCCGCTGTGTTCTGCTAGCCGGTGGCGACGGCGGTTTCTGAGTGCCGAGATGAGACCGTCGTGATTTTTTGGCCGACCCACGCAGAAAGGTCGGCCCAAAGCTGCTGATCCAGGCCCACTTGGCGAGCAATGTCGATGATCTCCTGATAGGAGATCGGCGTGATTGCGGCCTGGCCGCCCAACCTGGCATCGAACAGGTCCAGTTTTGCCTTCCGAGCCGTCGGAAAACTTGGATGGTCGGCAAAGGTGGCAACCGCAGCGGCGTGGAGGTTGCGGTGCTTGCCAATTACGGCCGCCAAAACCGCTTTACGCATCCATTGATAGGCGTCGCCGGCGAAAGTGCAGGGTGCATGCTCAGCGGCCGGTTTAGCCGCGCATTGTCAAGCTTGGGGATCACGGTGAGGACGAGGCATTGTTCGCCGACTACCAGAGGGAAAACATGCTGCTCTGGTCAGGAGTTTGAGAAGGGTATGGTCCGAAAGGAGATTTTGAGATCGAGCGATTTCGGCGAGTTTTCGAGCAGCACGGCGTCGACGCCGATCCCGAAGCCGCAAGCGCACGCTATCTGCAGTTCCTACCGGAAACTGTCTTGCTGGTGGAGGGCGCGGCCGAAATCTGCGAGAGGTTAGCTGGCGTAGGCGAGGTCAGGATCATCACCAACGGGATTGAGGCGGTCCAGGCGAAGCGCCTTGAAATAATAGTCGGTGACCGACTGGATGCGGACATTCTTGGGGCAAACCAGTTCGGGCATCGAGAGCTGTTGGTTTAACCCGCTGCGCGCGGAGAACTGGAGCTCGGCGGTGCCAACGATTCAAGTAGCGCGGCTCAGCGAAATTGCTGTTCGACTTGCGGGCGGATGGCATCGTCAGCTGTCGCAAACTGATATTTGCGAAGCGTGTCGGCGAATGATTTCAACTCAGCCCGTTTCCGACGGAAAGTCAGGCTTGTCGCGATGAATGTCCTGAAAGAAATGCTGCCACCCTGTGGTGTACGTCCACCGCATGGTCGCGTATGCGATGGACAAAGGATGTTTCGGCTCCTGACGGTCTCGGCCTAGCTTTCAGATCCGAGAACGAATGAGATCGGTGTCGTGCCAAACCGGGCACGATAGAGTTCGGCGAAGCTTGCTTTCAGTTGATTGGTCACGTGCAGGGTGTTGTCGCGCATTTGTTTCAGACGGATCACCTCTTCGCGGCCGAGACCGGCTGCCGCTTCAAGGCTGTCGACCAGAGCGCCGGAACCGAATGGAAATTGCAACGGGTGTCCCATCAGAACTCCTCCCAGTTGGCTGTGGCTGCGACCGCCGCCGTGGCCGCGCGTCCGCCCAAGGCGCCGGCGAGCTTACGCGTGAGCGCGCGGGCTGGCGAGGTGACGGGACGGGTGTCCGCGGCGGCCGCCCGTGGGGCAGTGCCGACCTCAATCTTGAAGCGAGCGATGAGCCGGGCGAGGTTCGCCGCCTCGTCGGCGAGCCGGTTCGTGGCCGCCGTCGATTCCTCGACCATCGCCGCGTTCTGCTGCGTCACCTGGTCCATCTGGTTGACCGCCGTCGAGACCTCCGACAGGCCGGTCGACTGCTCGCGGGCGGCGGTCGCGATCGAATGGACATGCTCGTTGACTTTGATCACATGGCCCTCGATCAGGGTGAGCGCCGCGCCGGTCGCCGTCACCAGCTTCACCCCGGCCTCGACCTCGGTGCCCGAGCGCGAGATCAGCGCCTTGATGTCCTTGGCCGCATTGGCGGAGCGCTGCGCCAGCTCGCGCACCTCTTGCGCCACGACGGCGAAGCCCTTGCCGGCCTCGCCGGCGCGTGCCGCCTCGACGCCGGCATTGAGCGCCAGGAGGTTCGTCTGGAAAGCGATCTCGTCGATGACGTTGATGATCTGGCCGATCTCGCCGGAAGCCTCTTCGATCCGGCCCATCGCCGAGACCGCATCCTTGACGACGGCGCTCGACTGCTCCGTGCTTTTCCTCGCCTCGTCGACCATGTGGCTGGCCTCCGTCGCCCGCTCCGTAGAGCTCTTCACCGCGGCGGTGATTTCTTCCAGCGCCGAGGAGGTCTCTTCGAGCGAGGCGGCCTGCTGCTCGGTGCGCTTTGACAGGTCGCCCGAGGCAATCCGCATCTCGCCTGCGCCGCCATTGATCGTGTCGATCGCCGAACGCACCTCGCCGAGCACGGAGCGCAGGTTCGCCATAGTTTGATTGACGTTGGACTGAAGCTCGCCGAAGACGCCCTGGAACTCGCCGCGCATGGTTTCCGTGAGGTCGCCCTCCGCCAGTGCCGAGATCACCCGGCGGGTCTCGGCGACACCGCGCGCGACGGAAGTAACCAGTTCGTTCACCTGGGCGGCGAAGCGGTCGAGATCGGCATTGTCATAAGTCTTGGTGATGCGTTGCGTGAAATCGCCGGCAACCGCCGCCGACACCACCTCGCCGATGCTCGACTGAAGATCGGTGCTTTTCGCCTGCAGCGCCGCTTCCTGTGCGTTCAATTCGCGCACCTTGATGCCGTTCTGCTTGAACACCTCGACGGCCCGCGCCATCGCGCCGATCTCGTTCGCCCTGTCGGTAAAGGGAATTTCGAGCGACAGATCGCCATCCGCGAGGGTGCGCATGACCGCGGTCGTCCGATTGATCGGGCGCGAAATGCCGACGATCGCAAAGGTCATGGCGCCGAGACCGGCAAGGCAGGCGATAGCGAGCAGCATGAAGTTGGCGATGCGGGCGCTGGCGAAGCCGGCCGAGCTGTCCGCGTAGCTCTGCTTCGCGCCGGCAAGATTGATGTCACGGAACCCGTCAGCCAGCTTCTCCAGTTCGGTGTAGCTCTGACGCATGGCGCTTGTCAGGAAATCCCCCGCCTCGTCCTTCTTACCGGCGCGCGACATCGCGATCAGCTCGTCATGCTGCTTCAGATAGGTGGCGAGTACATCCTTGAATTGGGCGTAGAGCTCGCGCTCCTCCGGGGCGTAAACCAGCCCGTCATAGATTCTCATCCGCTCTTCCAGTTTCTTGAGATCGGCGGCGAGCGCGTCGTCGGCACGCTTCATGCCGGCTTCGGTGCGGTTCACGATATGCCGATTTTCCGAGCCACGGAGGTCGGAAATCGCAGTGTTGATCTTGTTGGTGATGTCGATGCTTGGAACCCATTTGGCCGCCATCGTTTCGACGTCGCCGAAGACCCGCCCGATTGACGAGAGCGCGAAGAGACCTTGGCCAGAGAGCAACAGAAGCAGCAGCGAAATCGCACCAATCAATGATGTTTTGAGAGAAAGCGACGATAGTTTCATTCGGGTTTTCCTGCAATTCGGACAGGGAGACCTCATGCTTCCGAGTCTAGGTACTAAGGAAATCAGCCGTTCGAATCATTCGATTAGCAAAGGGGCGCCCATCTACTCGCTTGGGCAATCGTAACTCGCCGCCGGGGTCTTGCGCCAACTCCATACGGTTATTGAGTCAGTGGCAATCCAGGGACTGGTTCCGTTATCCAGTTGTAAAGCTTAACAACACCTAAGCCTCGCAAGCCACGATGCTTAACAATGCGCAAATTGAACACTGCTTCTGAAAATGCATACGAGGCGAACTGGCTAAGTTAGTGCCGCTCGCCTTTTCGTATCGGACGGTTCTCTCCCTAGGCCTTCCGATAGACGGCGGAGAAGTGGCCGAAGTGAAGGAAGCCTTATTTCAGGTATATGTCTCTCACGGATTGGCGATTCGAGGGATCGAGAGGATCGGCGAGGCGGCGAGGCGAGCCCGCCGGCCATGTTGCTCGCTCGGCTTTCGGGTGCCTTTGAGATCAGCATATTTACGCTGATGGTTCGAGCGGAGTTGCAGGAGGGAATGCTGCTGCGGAAATGCCACCGGCTAATCTGCGGATCCGGTCACCGGTTAGCTGAGGTGACGGCTCTTGCTGCTTCATATTCGCGATCCCTGCGCTGGAAGAAAACCAGACGCTCATCGCCGACACCTTGGCGGGCGGGCAAGGATCAGTGTGCGAAGGAACGCCATTTGACATTGGCCAAATGCCTTCCATGGAGCGGCAAGCGAACGCAAATCATCCTCTTGCCATCTTCTTCAGGCCCGGATCTCGGCAAGACGCGCAGCACTGACGCCAACGCGGTGGAAGTCTCGCCCGAAATAGATGAGCCCATCGCAACCGGCCTCGTATCGAACGGCCGTCACTCCGCAATAGAAAACGGTGTGGGTGCCCACTTCCGAAGCAGAATCGACCTGACAATCGAAAGCACAGACAGCCCCATCGAGCACCGGAGCGCCCGTTTCAAGAGCACCCCATTTAGCACAGGCGAGCCGTTCGCGGACTGACAGCCCCTTCGTAGCAAACTGCATCGCCACGTCACGCTGATCGGCTGACAGAACGTTGACACAAAGATTTCCATTCTTGCGAATGATTTCGTTGGTGGCGCTCGAGCGATTGATGCAGACGAGGAGCGTCGGCGGCTCGTCCGTCACTGAGCAGGCTGCGGTGACTGTGCATCCTGCAAGGCCTGCGGCCCCGTTCGACGTAACGATATTAACTGCCGCAGCAAGACCTGCCATTGCGTCTCGGTACTGGGACCTATCAATCATGTGAAATCCTGCATCTCACAAGTGAAATCACTTTGGCAGCCGCATCGCCGCGACACTTCGCGGCCGAATGCGTTTCTTTGCTGCGCGACCCACCCAGATGATGGTAATCCGCCTACTTGATTCGGAGGCGAATATCAGTACACGTCCTGGTCACACTGCCGGTAGCATCTTCGCCAGAAATCGTTGACGCGAACATCCGTGCCCGCTTCAAGTCGATGCACATTCTTTATGGTTTTTGGGATCTCGACAGCCAGATTCGCGTAGATTTCCATTCAATCCCCAGCCCCTACATCACTTCCGACTTTAGCTCTACGCCAGCGACGTCGATCGAATGGGAACATAATGTAATCGCGCACGGTGAGCGGCTCGGGCTGGTCTCGGAGGCCAACTTCTGGCCACTCATTCTTTTTTGGCCAGTATGCCGTCAGAAAAATCGTGTCCCAGAGGGTTGTAAAGAACCCATAGTTTCGGTGCCGGTGATGCGGTTCCATCGAGTGGTGAATGCGGTGGAACTTATTGTCGCCAATGATGTACCGAAGCGGCCCAAGATTGATGCGGGTGCTAGAGTGTGAAAGATGGGCCTGGAACGTAATCAGGGTCATGGCAACAACGGGCACTACGCCAGATTCGAAGTGGATAAGCGCGAGAGGTAGGGCCACTAACGCTGCGTAAATGAGGGGCTCGGTAACGTGATGATTGCAATTCCATGCCGTCAATTCGCGGATCGAGTGGTGAGTAGCGTGCAGACGCCAGAGGAATGGAACAGCATGCTGAGCGCGGTGCATCCAGTAGTAAAAGAAGTCGCCGGCAATCGCGACCAAAACCCCTGAAAGGACGGCCAATCCAGTGTTAATGATTGCGTTTTCGGAGTGAAGCAACGTACCGAAGTCGATTGTTACGAGCGGCTTTACCCCTAACCAGTCCAAGCTCACGGCGTAGAGGTGCCAAACCAACGCACCCCATCCGAGGCGAATAATCCAATTCCGCACGCCGCGAACGTATGAGGCAAAACTGTAGCGATAAGCCGGAAGGGTTAGCTCCAGCGCGGCGCAAAAGGTAGCGAAAATCACAACCAGCTCTAGCGATTTCACAAAGGACTGGATCATCTGATCAACATCGAGAATGTGCATTTGTTTTGCTCCGGCGAATCTTTCTGATCAGCGCGGTCGCCTTCGTCACGAGGGCGAGTCCAACCGGATCGGTATCGGCGCAGAAAGAACGATGGCCACGTCATGCAAATTTCCTCGCACGAATCCAAACGGTGATCATGCCGCCGTACGGCGGGGCACCGCGAGGACGCTATGCGCTATTCTCGGTCATCGGTAAAATCCATTGTTTGGATAATACCCATCCGTGGCCCAAATGGTTGGAGGAGCCCAGCAGAGAAGGCTTACGGGAGACGTTTGGATTGGTAAGACTACGAATACTACCAGAGCGACGCAAGCCATCCCGGTCACGGCAGTACTCGTTCGTGTCTCCTGCGCGACTTTGCTAAGTATCGGCGACGGGACGCCCTCCGACTGATTACGGGGTCTACCGCAGACAGAGGTCGCGAACATCGCGATGCTGGTACCTTTGATGGTAGTTCGGCGGGTTGCAGGCGTAGCCAGCGATGCGGTGCTTGCGCTGAAACTGACTGCGATGGTGGTGGAAGCGCAAGGACACGACCATCACCACGAATCTCGCCGTGAAACGACGACTCTTTCACCTGGTCGGTGCGCATGCTCGGCCCCCCGGCAAATGAGGGACGCAATATACATCCCCGTCCCGAAGGCCTTCGCATCAGGCCCCTTCGACGCGGCTCGTCATCCCGTCGCCGTTCTGCCAAGCAAAGCGGTCATCGAGGTCCTCTTCGATCACCCCGGCCGCGTATAACTGTTCGAGCAGGTCCGCGACCGCAAGTATGCTCGACCCGTCCGTCGCGACCCGCCTGACGAGCTCCGAGGCTGTGCAGTTGCCGCACGCGATTAGTTGGCCAACGGAAATCGGAGCGACATCGTCAAGCACCCTGTGTTCCATGTTGCGTGAGCGGAGCTTGAAGTACCCGTTTCCTGGCCTGTATTGCAGGTCGCTGCGGAAGCGAATTGGCAGGCCTGGGGCTGGGCTCTCGAGCATATGCTGATCCATCATGCTCTGCAGCCCCTCCCGAAACTCGTCAGGCGTCCTGAAGCAACGTTGATCCACAATGCGATACCCGAGAGGCCACCGTTCGCTGCCCGGTACCGGCGTCACCAATTGTGAACGTCCCTGCGGCATATTTACGAGGAAGCCGGAAACACAGGCGATTGTCGTGTGATAGCCCTCCGGCAAGGCGATTGCATCACATTCGTTGGCCACTCTGAGCTTCTGCTTCCGCGCGCGTGCGCGCCCGGTGAAAGCCTTCGCGGTCGGTGCTTCCTTCCCCTGCAGGATGAGTTCGACCCCGAGCAGCTCCTCGGGCGAAAACGCCATGTGAATCTTATTGAGATGTGCTGTGCTCAGCACGGAGAAACGATTGGTAGTAGTGCCGTAACGGTCGAAGAGTCCGAGCACGCGCCTGGTGAGTGCCTCATCCTTGAGCGGGGCGGCTGTCGATGTTTGCGGCAATGCTCCCGTGATTTGGTAGTAGTCGTACAGAAACTGATCGTAGTGCGGGTTGTCCATAGGATCTGTGGCCCAGTAGCAGAAACCAGTGCGGGCTGCCGAACCAAACATGTCGCTTGCGACACCAACCACACCGCGCCAAAGCTCTGCATGCTCTTCGCTGTGGTCATAATAGCCTTTAAAGCGATCGGCCGAGAGGCCACAGAACCAGCAGCCGACGGTGCAGCCTTCGCTCAGCTCAAAGGCGATAATGGGGTGCGTGATCGAGGGCGCCGATCCGCCCAATTCGTCGTTGCAGCGCCGCATCTGGCGCTCACGCCAGGCATGAAATCGGGGGTTGGTCTTCGACATATCGCCTTCGACGCGCAGGCGGTCGCGATGGCGCAACATGTCGCGGATATGGTCATCCCACATCATCGCCAATGGCCAGGGGGCAGACTCCGGCTTGAAGCGGTAATTCAGGTGGTCACTGCGCCAGAGCGGCAGCATTTGCATTGGGTCAACTTCGATGCCGTAGCGCTCTGTTACCGCTCCAGGCGCGTCTACGTTCTCCGAAAGCGCCCTGCGGAACTTTACATCACCAGACAGCCGTTCCATGAAGCGCTTGACGTGTGACAACGTGCGCAGTTGCTCTGGTGTGCGCCGGTCAACATTCGGTCGGCAGTGTTCGCCCCGAGGGCACAGGTCGGCCCCTGAAGCCATACCTTGCAGGCTTGATGACATGTTTCTCTCTCAATTGGATGGCTTCCATGTTCTCTTGGCACGGCTCGGCCAAGTCGATGCCGGCAGAGCCAGAATCACGTCAAGTCGCCACCGCAACAACAACTACAATAAGTACAACGACCGCGGCGAAGCCAGGGAACTTTTCCTCGGCGTCGAGCCTCTTACTACTAGTCACCCTCTGTGGGTTGGCCAGCCGTACGTAACTTTTCACCTCGTCAGGCGTGATGTTGTAGTCGAGGCTCTTTCCGACCGCTGCGATCGTTGCAAGGCCTGTAGCAGTTGGTTTGACGTTTTCAAGCAGGCTCGCTTTTCCCCCTAAGTCGTTGACGAAGCGCTCTACATCAGTTTGCGGCATAGCTGATTTCCGCCTTTTCTCAATGTTGCCAAACTACCCATCTCGCTCTCGCAAACGCTCAAGTGATGATGCCGTGAACGAGGCAAGCGGCGTACCAATCTGAGATTTCTGGCCTTGCGCCTTGTCTGACCGTATACATTGTCAACTTGCCGACATTTGGCTCCCGAAACCGACAATTGGCCTGCTCCAAAATGTCGCCAACCGCGCATTCTTTCAGTCAGCGCTCTGCGGCCGCCAGCTCAGTTGTGGAGACGCCTGGTGGATCCCCCCGCGCGGCATCGATCGGGTGGCGGGGGCGACATTCATCTGACGCGCTCATTCCTTTGCGATGCTTGCCGTTCTGTCGACAAGCGTCACGACATCGCGAGATACTCTTGGAGTAGCGATTTCAAACTAGAGGCCACATTCAAGCCTCGAGGATTTCGAGCGCCTATGGGCAAGCCCTACACTGAATAAGTGGCTATCGAGCCGAGCGCCGTATGAGAAGCAAAAGGCAGAGCGGCGACTAAAAGAGGGCGCCGCCGCCCCCGCTATGGGTCGTCATCCCAACGGTCGTCGCGAAGGCTTCCACGGTTCGACGGTTCGATCACATCGCGGTCGAGATCTCGGCCTACCAGAACAGGATCGGCCTCCGCGGCCGATCCACGAATTGAACGATCTCAGTTAAAGTACGCGAACGTTTTCTGCCTTCGATTTTCCGGTCTTGCGATCCTGACCTAGGTCGTAGCTCACTTTCTGTCCTTCGCTCAGGGAACTGCCACCTTGCAAGGCAGACACATGCACAAACACGTCAGCCCCTCCATTTTCGGGTGTAATAAAGCCAAATCCCTTGTCTCCATTGAAAAACTTAATCGTGCCAGTGGCCATGAACAAATCCTCGACGCTTTCACGGCTGATTGCCGCTTGAAGGGCTTTAAGCCGGCAATTTGTCGCCCGCAATCTATTTGATCCTCATCTTGTCCCGAGCATCGGACCACTCACGCAAATGGAGGCGTCCAGAGGTTCATCATGTGTTGGCCGAAAGGATCAGTGGTCAAGCGGTTGCCGGTGACGACGCGGGGGCCATCGCTTGGTTTAGGAGCGACCAGGTTCCAACAGTGTCATCGGCACCTATTTGCTGCGATACCATGGCCGATATGGTGTTCATCCGTGTCGTGGTCTCGCCCGACAGTAACGACGCATAACGATAGTGCAGTGGCACGGTCCTCAACTTCCTTGTCCATCCGGATGAGCGCTTAAATGACCACCGGCCGATAAACCTGTTGAAGGCCGGCGACGTGAGGCCGGTCGAGGACGCAACAGGTGCGTGACGGCACCGCTCCCGCCGGCTGACCCCGCTGCGGTCGAGTCCCGAAGGGGCGCTCCTTCACTGGTGATCTCGTTGGAAGGGGAGGGTGGTTACCCAAGTCGACGGCGCGCCATTAAACCGGTGCCGCCTATCCGTGGAGCGGTGGGCCTGCTTGCTACTGCCCGTTCACGATGGCAACGCGGCCGTCGCCATCTTCTCCTGCCTAGATTACCAACTTGAGATGGCTGGACAAGACCAGGCCGGCGGCCCCGCGTAACGCGGTGTGACCTTCTCCGATCCCGTTCACCGTAATGGAAATCTCCTGGTTTGGCCGCTTCCTGACCAGGTGTTCGACATGCTGCTTGACGCGTTCCGCGGCGTCTGCACCGCCTCCTGCGATGTCGCCGTGGAGGACATAGGAGTTGAGCGACAGGGTCTGTTGCAGGTTCAGGATCCCGAATGCGACATTGCGGGTATAGCGATCGAGCAGAACATCGGCGGCCTCCGATCCTTCGGCGGCCTCTTTGACGAGGCGAGCGGAGGTGACACCTACGGGGTTCGCCAAACCGAGCCGAGCCGCTTCTCGCCGTAGCCAGGGCAGGGCCGCGACTGTCTCCCAACATCCATGTTTGCCGCAGTTGCAGAGCTCGCCATCAATTTGAACCACCGTATGGCCAAGTTCGCCTCCGGAGCCGGCAAGCCCCCGATAAACCCGTCCGTCGATGTAGAAGGCTCCGCCCAACACTTCACCGGTGTAGATGGCCGCGAACGTCTGCTGGCCTCTTCCCGGTCCAAACCACCGGTCGCCGACGAGGAGTGCGCGGGGGTGGTGATCGATGACCACGGGAAGCGAAAAATGCGTCTGCAGGATGTCGACCAGGGGAAGGCCGCTCAGAACCGGCGCGAGATTGACCGCAAGGATCACGCCGTTATCGCTGTCGATCATGCCGCCAGAGGCAATGCCGATCCCGAAGGGCGCCTGTTGGGCCTGGGAGAGCGTTGCAGACAAGGTGTCCTTGATGATCGCCAGGAACGCATCCCTGTCTCCATGCGGATCGAATTCTGCCTTGGTGAGTGCCTTGATCTCGCCGCTTAGCGTCACGAGACATGTCTGGGTTCTGCCCGGCAAGAGAAGCACGGCGCCGAGCATCGGGGCTTCCGGATTGAAATAGATCGGACGCGCCGGCTTGCCGCCCTTGAAGTCGGAGGGGACCGCTTCGCCTTCGACGAGCAGGCCCTCTTCGATCATCGGCTGGACGATGCCGGTTATCGTCGTACGGTTCACGCCTGCCAGACGGGCAAGCTCCGCGCGGCTCTTGGGGCCGTGGTCGTACAGGGCCTGCAGCACGCGGCCACGATTGATCTCGCCCAGCGTCGACTGTGAAACAAGCGTCACGTTGCCACCGTCGCCAGCGTCCTTTTGGGAAGGACTGCGCTGCCCGAGCGAATAAGGTGGTTGATTCTCGAATTTCAACTTGCATCTCCGATTTGGCAGCTGGTCTTTCTAGCCTGTGAACGCTTGCTCGACCAGACGGGGTCCGCGCGCACATCCAGGACCGGTCGCGAGCGGGTGAGGCCGCACCGCTGGAAACTCTGTGGCGACTTCTTGACAGTAGCATAAGTTTGTGCGAAGTACAAACAAACTGCTGCAAACGGCGGACGAGGGGTAACAACTAAGTCGAGCACGGCGCCAACCGGGGTCCGAATTCGATCGAGGTTGGATTACAGACAACTGAGGAGGCATTCATGACATTTGATATCGGAAACATGTCGCGCCGGAACATGCTGAAGTCGGCGTCCGCCGCAGCGCTCCTGGCGTCAGGGGTCAGCTCGCTGGTGGCGCCACGGCGTGCAGCCGCCGCCGACACGGTACGGGTACTATCCGTCGAAGACCCGTTCTTCTTCGCGATGAAAGCGATGATCCCGGAATACGAGAAGGAGACCGGCATCAAGGTCGAGTTGGAAAGCCTCTCCTATGATGCGCTGCAGACCCGCCTTGTTTCCGCCTTCGTCGCCAAGACCTCCGATGCCGATGTCATAGCCGTCGACCAGATGTGGCTGGGGCAGTATCTAGACAACGGCTGGATCATTTCGCTGAACGACTTCATTGCTGAGGACAGCGACATCGATCTCTCGGATTTTATTCCCGAGGTTCTCTATTCTTCGAACATGTGGCGCGGCCAGATCGGTACGCTGCCGGTCGCGGCCTATGCGCAGGGCGTCATGTACCGCAAGGACATCTTCGATGAGTTCGGCATCGCCGCACCGCCCTCCGAAAGCTCGGAAGACTGGACCTGGACGAAATACCTTGAGACGCTGAAGGCGCTCGAAGGCAAGTCGTTCGGCGGCAATCCGCTGTTCCCGACGGTGGTCTGCGGCTCGCAACCCTCGCCGATCACCCATATGTTCACGCAGCTTTCCGTCAGCCATGGCGCCAGCTGGTTCAAGTCCTTCCCTGGTGCTCCCTGGGATTTCTCGCCGGAACTGACCGGCCCTGCCTGGGTAAAGTCGGTCGAGATCTACCGCCAGCTCTACAAGCTCTCGCCGCCCGAGGCGATCAATTATGTCTGGTTCGATGCCGGCACCCGCTTTGCCAAGGGCGATATCGGCATGTTCTACTGGTGGACGCCGTATTTCTACCTGGTCAAGAATTCCGGCTACATGACCGGCAAGAAGTCGGATGTCATGGACAAATACGCAACCGCTGCCCTGCCCAAGGCCGAAGGCCTGCCGCAGACCGTCAGCCTCGGCGGCTACAGTCTCGGCGTTCCCTCGAGCTCCGATCGGCAGGAAGCGGGTTACGCCTTCATCAAATGGGCGACGTCGAAGGCGACCCAGAAGAAGATGGCGCTCTGGCCGGACCTCAATTACCAGTTCTCCGACTTCGCCCGCGCATCGCTCTACGAGGACGCGGAGGTGAAGGCGGCCTATCCTTACCTCGACGTCCAATACGCGATGATGAAGCAGGGCAACGGCAAGATCACCCGCCCGCCGGTCCCTGGCTATACGGCCGTCGAGAGCGTGCTCGGCCTCACATTGAACCAGCTCCTCACCGGCAGTGAGGATCCGAAGACTGCGCTCGAGCGCACCAACGGCCTGTTCGAAAGCATCCTCAAGGGCAATCTGATGATTCCTTATCAGAAGGAAAGCTTCGCGGACACGCTCGACGGGGCGAAGGCCCTGATCGGCACGCTCGGCAAGGCGTAATAGAGTTCTCCTCGTGCCGGCGCGGTACGCCCGCGCCGGCGGTCACGCGCGAAGAAGAACTGGACCCCCACCATGCACGCTACAACCATTCGCTCGCCGCAGGCGCTTGCGCCTGTCCGCAAGAGCTTTGTCAGGCGAAACCTGCCCTACCTGTTGATCGCGCCTTCGGTCGTCATGCTGCTGGCGCTGATCGCCTACCCGCTGCTCTTTGCGCTCAAATCGAGCTTCTATTTCTGGAACCTGCAGGTCGGGCCGCAGCCCTTGGCCTTCGTCGGCTTGGACAACTACGTTCAGGCGATCAATGCCTTCGATTTTCGCGCGGCACTGACCAATACGCTGATCCTCTCGGTCGTCGGCACCGCGACCGAGTTCTCGCTCGGCCTGGCGATTGCGCTCGTCCTGCTCAAGGCGCTGCCCGGCATGAATGTCGTGCGGGCGCTTCTGATCCTGCCGACCACGATTGCACCGATCGTCGTCGGCTTCCTGTTTCGCTATCTCTATGACCCCGGCGGCGGGTTGGTGACCTGGGTCCTGCAGTCTCTCTGGCTGCCCGTGCCGGCAGAAGGCATTCTCGGCTCGCCGTCGACGGCGCTTGCCGCCATCCTGTTCGTCGACATCTGGCAATGGACGCCATTCTTCGCCATCGTCCTCTATGCAAGCCTGCTCGCCGTCCCCGACGAGATCATTGAAGCAGCAAGGCTGGATCGCGCCTCGGCTTGGACGATCCTGATGCGCATCAAGCTGCCGCTCATCCGGCGCACCGCCATCATCATCGT
Source organism: Sinorhizobium fredii (assembly GCF_002944405.1). Lineage (NCBI taxonomy): Bacteria > Pseudomonadati > Pseudomonadota > Alphaproteobacteria > Hyphomicrobiales > Rhizobiaceae > Ensifer > Ensifer fredii. The sequence continues at coordinate 63,442 of NZ_CP024309.1, forward strand.
CATGCTGCGCTTCATGCAGATATTCAACACCTTCGACACGGTGCTGGTGCTGACGCGCGGCGGACCGGGCACCTCGACGCGCACGCTCGGCTATTCGCTCTACGAGCAGGGCCTCGTCAACTTCAATGTCGGCCTTGTCAGCGCTCAGACGTGGATAGCGGTGCTGATCGTCAACATCATCGTCGCCCTCTACGTCTTCTTCGCCTTCCGGAATGAGGAGTGGTGATATGAAAAGCCGCACGACCTTCTACACGGCGCTCACCTATGCCGCCGGCCTGCTGTTCCTGGCCGTCTTCATTGGTCCGATCCTGTGGTTCCTGGCACTCGCTATCCGTTCGGCCGAAACGGCGTTCGAGATGCCGCCGCAGCTCACCTTCGAACCGACGCTCGACGCCTTTCGCCATATCCTTGTCGATCCCGGCACCAATGCGCCGCAGCTGGTGAACTCGCTCATCGTCGCGATCGGCGCGGTGCTTCTCAATCTGCCTTTCTCGGTGCCTGCGGCATACGCGCTCTCGCGCTTCAAGCTGCGCGGTAAGAAGAACATCATGCTCTGGTATCTCGGCTTGCTGATGGCGCCGCCGATCGCCTTCCTGATCCCGTATTTCGTGCTGATCACGCGGGTCGGCCTGCAAGGGTCATACTTGTCGATGGTGCTGGTTCTGCAGACCCTGACGATCCCGTTCTCCGTCTGGCTGATGAAGAGCTTTATCGATGAGGTGCCGGCGGAGCTCGAAGAGGCCGCCCGTGTCGATGGTGCGCGCTGGCATACGATCATGTGGCGGATCACGCTGCCGATCGTTCGCCCCGGCATCATCGTCACCTCGATGTTCGCCTTCGTCTTTGCCTGGAACAACGCGGCCTTTCCGCTGGTGCTGAGCTCGCGCTCGACCGCCACGCTTCCGATCGGGACGCTCGGATATTTCGCAACCAGCGGAGTGACCTGGAACTACATCGCCGCAGCCGCGGTGCTCGCGATGATCCCGCCGATGATCATCTTTTTGGTGTTCGACCGCTACGTCGTCAGAGGCCTCACCTTCGGTTCGGTGAAAGGCTGATCGCCCCCTTTTGAATGGAGTAGAATTGAATGAGCAAACTTCGCATGGGCGTTATCGGCGCCGGCCTTTGGGGCAACAACCACGCCCACACCTTCAATGTCCTGCCGGAAACTGAGCTTGTCGGCGTCTGTGACCTTGATGAGGGCAGGGCGGTGAAGATGAAGGAGAGTTTTGGAGCGGCTGAGGCGTTCACCGACTATCACAAGCTGATCGCCAGCGAGAACATCGACGCCGTATCGGTGGCGACGCCGGACTTCACCCACACGCCGATCATCCTGGCGGCGCTGAAGGCCGACAAGCATGTGCTCAGCGAAAAGCCTCTGGCGACGACAGTGAAAGAAGCTGAGGACATCGCCGAAGCTGCGGCGACGTCCAAAGGCAAGCTGATGATCGACTTCCACAACCGTGTGAACCCCATCCTGGCTCAGCTTCGCGACATGATTCAGGACGGTCAGATCGGCTTGGCAAAGCATGGCACCGCGCGGCTTTCGAACACGACGTTCGTGCCGTTCCAGATGCTGAGTTGGGCTGCGAAGTCTTCAGCGCTCTGGTTCCTGGGCAGTCATCTCGTCGACGTCCTGCGCTTCATCCTCGCAGACGAGGTTACCCGCGTCTACGCTGTTGCCCGTTCCGGCACATTGTCGGCCGGCGGCGTCGATACAAAAGACTTCCACGTGTCGATCCTGGAGTTTTCAAAGGGTACGGTGGTGACCATGGAGAACAGCTGGATCCTTGCGCGCGACAATCCGTCTCTCGTCGATTTCAAGGTCGAGTTCGTCGGCGAGAAGGGACAGATCCAGGCCGATCCTACCCATAGCGGTGGCCTTCGCCGCATCGTCGATGGCGGCATGAGGTTCAACGACTACATCGGCATGACCCCGACGGGCGCCACCCGCATCGGCGGCTTCGTGCAGGAGTCGATTGCTCGCTTCGTCGACAGCGTGGTGCGCGACGTGCCCCTGCTTGCCGACGCCAACGACGGCCTCGCCAATACCAGGGTCCTGGCAGCGATCGAGGAGTCCGTCGCGAGTGGTCAACCTGTGACCATCGGCTGACGTCGTGATTAATTCCCGAGGCAATCCGTCCATCGGGCGGCTTGCCTCGCCTCTTCATACTGGGAGTAGAACAAAATATGGCGTCCATGACCTTTGACGGGATCGGAAAAACCTTTCCGGACGGGACCGTCGCCGTCGGCAATGTGAGCTTGACCGTCGCCGACGGCGAGTTCGTCGTGCTGGTCGGACCGTCGGGTTGCGGCAAATCCACGCTTCTGCGGATGGCGGCCGGGCTCGAGCTGCTCAACAGCGGCCGGCTTCTGATGGACGATCAGGATGTCACCAATACCGAGCCGCAGGATCGCGACATCGCCATGGTGTTCCAGAACTACGCGCTCTATCCGCACATGACCGTCTACGAAAACATGGCCTTCGGCCTGCAGCAGCGCAAAATGCCGAAGGACAAGATCGAGAAACTTGTGCGCGATGCAGCCGAGATGCTCGATCTCACAAAATATCTGCATCGCAAGCCGGGTGCGCTCTCCGGCGGCCAGCGCCAGCGCGTGGCGATGGGGCGCGCCATCGTCCGCCATCCCATGGCCTTCCTGATGGACGAGCCGCTCTCCAATCTCGACGCCAAGCTCAGGGTCCAGATGCGCGCCGAGCTCAAGCTCCTGAACCAGCGCCTCGGGGTCACTACGCTCTATGTCACCCACGACCAGGTCGAGGCAATGACGATGGGTGACCGGGTCGCGGTGCTCAAACCCGTCGGCAACGCCGGCGAAAGCAATCTGCAGCAGATCGACACGCCGCAGCGGCTCTACGACAGGCCGGCAAATATCTTTGTCGCCGGCTTTATCGGTTCGCCGGCAATGAATTTCGTGCGGGCCGACCTTCGGGCGGACGGGGCAGGCCTGCGCGCGGCGATCGCGGGGACCGGGATCAGTTTTCCGGTTCCCGCGAGCGCTGCCTTGTCCGCCTATGCCGGACGCCAGGTCGTCGTCGGAATACGACCGGAGATGTTCTTAGTGTGTCCCGAAGCCGAGGCGCTGTTCAACGAGCCGGTCCCGGTCGCCGAGGCGCTCGGGGCCGACACCTATGTCTTCTTCGACATCGCGTCCCCGCCCGTCCACGTCAACGACGCCGAGGAGCCGGAGGAGTTCAAGCGCAAGGGCACCAATCGCCTGGTGGCGCGGATCCCGCCGGCAGCGACGCCGGCGCCCAATCAGCGACTGCCGCTGACAGTGGACCTGCAAAAGCTGCACTGGTTCGACCCATTGACAGGAACTGCTATTCGCGATTGATCCGGATGGAAGATCAAGCACCGACTCGCCTGTACAATCGTTTCCCGACCCTCCCAGGGCGCCTTGGCTGCCGTCGAACAGGTCCCGACGGCAGCCCTTTTTTTGGCTCAGCGATCGGGGACGAGCGGTTCCGGACCTCATCAGCAACATCATCGGGAGTAGCCTGTGAAACACGTGTCGATCTTCGGGAAGTTCTTCCTGCTTATGGCTACCTTCGGCCTGACGGCGCTTGCCCTCACGCTTTATCAGAGCAGACAGACGTTCGAGATCAGCAGGAGCTATGAGGCGCTGCTCGATAGAGACGCGTTTGCAGCACTCAATCTGAGCCAGTCCAATCGAAGCCTCGAGGCCGCGCGGGCAAGCATGGGGGACTTGTCGAATGATGCCGGCCCGCACACGTCTGGCACTGACAGCCCGCAAGGGTCGCCAGTCCGGCGTATAATGGCGAAGGTTGTAAATGCTTTTGGGATGCCCAACAACGTTGCTGAGTCTTGAGAATGAAAACCTGTTCTGAATCGGCGTGACGCGTCCTTTCAGCGCTTCTGTGCGCCGAGCGCTCGGCGGGAACCAAAAATTCGTTGGATCTCGAATTTTGAGCTTTCGTCGAAAAAGCCGAGAACCAGATTCCGATGACGAGGTAACAGACTGAATTTCTGCTAGGTGTTCATGACGACGTGGAAACTTTCGCCCTTTGAAAGATCGTGCCTTAGGTGGATATCGCTGGGCAGGAGCGTCTCCGAGATCGCCTTGCTCGAGGGCAAAAGCGAAGCAGAGATCAATCTGTGCTTGGAACGAGCCCTTGTCTTGCTTGGGGCGATCTCGATGGAGGATGCGCTCAAGAAGGCGGATCTCATCTAGATAGATCGCATCTGGCTCTACGCTGCCGTAATTGGCATGCGACGGATCGATTTTTTCTTCGGGTTAACTCACGTGCACACCTTTGCAGGTGCAATTACCACCTCGCGCGGAATCATCATCATACCCAATGCTGGCCAAACGTCTGCTGCCCAGGCAAAGGCATGGCATTTCGGCATAGCTCTGGCAAAAGTCATCGCTGCACGCTCATGAACTGCTCGCTATAGACGGATGCATTTAATGATCGACCGTTCACGACGTCCAAAACGTGTGTCAGGGCGCGTTGTTCGAAATCAAGGTGGCTCATCAATGCGGATTGCACGACGCTCGTTGCTTTGCCGAGTTGGGGCATCGCATTCGTCAGCGTTGCGAGGCTTTTCCTGAAAGATCGGGAATGCTCTGACGCAGTTATTTCCACGCGTAAGGGGTGCGTGCAAAAACAAAATTTGTCGATAATCTTGCACATCTCACAATTCGATGCCCTCTGGCCGATTTCGGTGAAGATCGCTTCCGCTCGACGCGCGGGTTCGGACCTTGATGATGCTTCACAAGGTGCCGGTTTGTAGTGAGCCTGAGGCTCTGCGCGGGCGAGTGCGAAGGCTAGGACTTCCCGTGCCACAGCATACGAGTCCGCTATGGCCCAATCGGTGAGGGGCCTCGTGAAGTAGCCCTTTTGGGGGATGGAAATGACCTTACCCTCAGCTGCAAGTCGGATAAGTGCTTCGCGTACCGGAGTTCTCCCAATGTTGAGTTTGGCCGACAACTCGACGTCACTCAGCTGTTGCCCCGGCATAAGCCCGTGACTGTAAAGCAAGTGAACGACTGCATCATAGGCCGCATCCGTTTTTCCGCGCGTTTTTGGTGGCTCAATTCCACGACATTGGGCGGCTTTATCACAGACCCACATCTTCCCACTCTCCTTTGTCGGATGTCGTTTGACCATCTCCTGCAGGATGCCAGAAACAAGTTTGTTGGGGGCACATTTCACATAATGGCGGGGAGAGCAACCGTGCCGTTGGCGCGAGTTGACTAGGTGTCGCGTGCTTTCAGATGTTCTGCGGCCACCAACGGCATTGTACTGCTTCGCTGGACCAGTGCATCGAGATCCGAGAGCGTGTTCCTCCAATCGCTGAGCCACGCGAGCTTATAGATGCCGGAAAAAATATATGGAGTGCAGATCGAGAGGACTGCGGTTGAGGCGAGACTAAATATCAGGTGGCTTAGCCGAGCAAAAGACCGCAGTCTGAGGAAATATACTGGAAAATATATTTTACATGTTACTTGATTATCGTGGCCTATGCCTTCACTTTCCGCCGCGGTAGTCTTGGGATGAGCAGAGCGAAACAGCGCCAAGGGTCTAATGGATGTGAACGATTTCGTGCACTAAATCCGTGTCGGCGTGATGTCATTTTGGACAAAAATAGGTGCCGATGGCCCTGGCGAAGCCAATAAGACTTCCAAAGTTCAAGCGGCTCTCCCCCGCTGGCCGGGAGGATCCGTAAATTTGTGGATTAGCTTGAATCGTGAGGAAAGCTTAACGGATGACTCAATGCATGCCCGCCTGCGAATCCCCAGGAGTTCTCATTTTCGATTGCGATGGGGTCCTCATCGACAGCGAAAGCATCGCCACCGAGGTACATGTCGAGGCTCTCGCAAAATCAGGGTACGCCATAACTGCAGAGGCTTATAATGGTCGTTTCATAGGCATGAGCGATCAGCAAAGCTACTCTATCATCGAAGCCGAGGCGGGCCTGCGCCTGCCAAATGACCACCATCAACGTGTGATGAAAGAGATCGCCAAGCGATATGCGTGCGAACTCAAGGCCATCGCGGGTATTCGACAGGCGTTGGACGCCATCAGCCTGGCAAAATGCGTGGCATCGAGCAGCGATCCGGAAAAGCTGCGTTTTGGACTTCAGATTACACATCTCTACGACTGTTTTTCGCCTCACGTCTTCAGCGCGTCCGAGGTTCCGCGCGGCAAGCCCGCACCCGATCTCTTTCTGTTCGCAGCGGAGAACATGAAAACACAGCCCGCCAACTGCCTGGTCATCGAAGACAGTGTTGCTGGAGTTCAAGCGGCGGTGGCAGCCCGGATGCGGGTGATAGGCTTTGTCGGCGGTTCTCATTGTGTCTCGGGCCTAGCAGAGAAATTGTTGGAAGCAGGTGCCACCAGAACCTTCAACCACATGGCAGTTTTACCGGAGATTCTTAGGCACCTCTAATCGGACAGTTTGTACGGTGGGGAGTTGCTCACGCAGTCTACCGGTGTATCAGGTGCGAAGACTCTGTCGGGCACTTCGGGCATTGTCTGGCAAGCAGAGCCCGCAGTTACCGTGACGTTTCTCAATCGGCGACCCCGACGCTAATTTGCCGCTCCGTGAGCTTTCCTTTCGCGCTGGACGCCGAAACACCTGAAAGAAAAAGAGGATTAGACGATGCACGGCGGTAGCAGAATCATAGTCGAGTACTTGGCGACATATCCGAATTTCATTCCTGTGTGTGCAAGCTGGGCTTTCGGGCAATGGGGTTGCCATTCGGATGGCTCATTCGCGCAGGCAGAACGTGAGTTCTTCGAAGGAGCACAGACACAATCAATTCCGTTAACTTTGATTGCGATCGAGGCTGGCAAACCTGCAGGAATGGTCAGTCTGTGGGAAAGCGACTTTCGAGGAAGGTTAGATCTGACTCCCTGGCTTAAGTCGCTGTACGTCCATCCATTCCACCGCAGAAAAGGAATAGCATTGTTGCTAATCAAGAGGCTGGAACAAGAGGCTCAGCGGCTCGGCTATCGAAGCCTTTACCTTACAACCGAGGACGCAAAAGACCTCTACGCAAAGGCCGATTGGCAGGAGATAGAGTATGTACGAACACCATATGGCGAAGCGGCATTAATGACCAAGGCGTTGACGCAGGCCGACGAAGACTGTGTAAAGTGATCACGGATGCAAATTGCGAGCTGCGTCACGCTTCGCGCTTCAAAGCCGTGAGAACGGCGGCCAAAAACCGGTTCCATACCCCCGGCGTTACGGCAGCGGACGAACCAGTCTTAGTCGTACGACGACCACAGTGCTCGGGAAACTCGGCCAGCGCGAGCCAGTCTCCTGCCGCTCATGACTTCCGGCGGCTCCGTAATCCTGAACACCTCGACGCTCAGCACACAAGGCCGTCCATATGTGAGCGTGTATTCGGCGACGAAGGCGGCCATTCGCTCGCTGGCGCGGTCGCTCACCGTGGAGCTGGCCGAGAAGGGAATCCGCGTGAATGCCATGGCACCTGGCTACATCGATACGGATCTCGCGCGCAAAGGGGGAATGAGCGAGGAGATGATCGAACAGACGAAGACGCAGGTGCACGCTCAAATCCCGATGCACCGCAGCGGCACAGTCGATGAGATCGCAAAGGCTGTGCTGTTTCTCGCCTCTGATGATTCGGCCTACGTGACAGGCTCCGAATTGTGCGTCGACGGTGGTTGGGCGCAGATCTGACAGCAAGCCGGCGCTCTTCGCGAGCGCCGGCTTGCATGCTGCAGATTTAGGAGTTTACGAGGGGCAGACATTACTAGACGGCTGTCGCAAGCCCTTTTCCGACCAGTCTCGGGAGAGCTTTCCAGACCTTGTGAAAGGCTGCAGCGTAAAGTTCCATCACCTCGGCATCGTTCGGCGGAGCGATCTCGGATATGTAGAACATCGTGTCCAAGAGTTTCATCGTATTTGGAAAATCGGCAGCCCTCCAACTGTCGTTAATGCCGGGGAGATATTCGAACACAGGTTTCCGAAGCCAGACCCAAACAGGCACACCTTCAGCCTTGAGCAAGTTGACGATGAAATCCCTTGCTGCGGGGCCCGAGCCGAAACCGAGGAAGTCCGGTTCGATGCGAAGAGGAAAGTTGAGCATCGATTGATGCTGATCCGACGGATTGAAGAGCGGAAAAAGTCCAGGAAGTTCCCCAATCATGCTCCATAGCAGCTGCCCGTTATTCCTTCGCTTCTGTAGTTGCGTGTCCAGATTAGTTATTCGCATGTTTGCTATAGATGAGGAGAAAACGTTAGGACGATAATTATACCCTTGTGCGCAAGGCGAGAATATGCGCTCACCGTTTCGAGCTGAGCTCGCCAGTGACACGCGATCAACATGCTCGATCAGATTATTGTTTTCCGTAAGGATGAATCCGAGCTCGCCTGCCCCCAAATGCTTGGCCCCGTTTCCAGATAAGGCGAGTACGTCGCTGTCGAGATGCGTTCCGTTGAAGATCGCTTTGGCGGCCGCGATTGTCTGGCAGACATCGTCGATCAGCGCGACGCCTTGAGTACGCGCAGCCGATCTTGCGTCGGGGACAAGAATGTTATTGCCAAAGAGATGAGTGGTGAGGAGTGCGGCGACGTTCGGTGCGAGCTTTTCGGCGGCGGACTTTTGATCGATACCAGCCAAATCCATGTCGACATCCACGAAGATCGGCCGCAGACCACAAATTGCTATCGGCCCCACCGCTCCCGGCCAATTCAGGGCTGCGGTAACCACGTGCTCGCCACGGCTTTTGAAATAGTCGAGTGCAACGTGGATCGCCGCCGTACCACTGCCGACGGCGCGCACCATCCACTTCCCGGTCCACCTGGAGAGATTCTGCTCCAACTCTGTCACAATCGGATGATTGACGCGATGATATTTCCCACTCTCCACTACTTCGCGGAGAGCATCTAAGTGCTTCTTCTGTGCGGCTGGCCAGGCAGTGATGCGCCCAGGGGGGAACACAGGATCGCCGCCAAAGAAAGCCAGCTTCATTTCCGGGTAGGCCATGGCCTGGTTGGCGTCGGTATCAATCTTAGCACGTCTATTCATCCATTTCTCCGGTAAATAAGGGAATGTATAAGTCGTTCTGTGGGCGACATAAAGTACGATAAAACACGTTCGGCTCATTTCAACAGAATGTGTAAAATATATTCTGGAATATATTTTGCATTTTATGCGGATGTTCCATAACTTGCCGTGGCGTAAGAGAAGAAATATGAAGATCCGGTGATCGGCTCGCAAAAGCCTCAGAGATGTCCTTCCGCAATGAAACCTGAACTGAACCATGGGCGGCAGATGCTGCAGCAATTTTCCGCTCCGCTCGTCGGTCGAGCGGCACTTTCCTCGATGGGCATCCGAGCGACCCTTGGTTACGGATCAACCGTCATCACGTCATGGAATTTGAACAAGGCTGTCCAATGGCGGGGAAACGGTCAAAGAGCTTGCTTGGTGTGTCTGGCGGGTAGAGCAGGCACAAAAACCTTAGACCGCGAAGGCAGTGGGCGACCTCGTTATGCACAGCACCATTATTCAGGCGCCACCGTGCTCTCGGCCAGCAATGATCCAGCAAACCGTTGCCTAAGTTGTCTTTTGTTTCGCGAATGACCTGAAATGCGGGCAACAAACTTTTGGCGCAAGAGGACTACGCGATGGATCTTCTGATAAGGCGACTAAGGCAACAAGACTTAGGCGAACATGCGACGGTTCCTGCTGATCGTGACAGGACCGGTTCCGTAGGGCTAGTTGAGGGAGGCCAAAATAGTCATCGATTAACGCCGGCTCAATCCCTGATTTCAGCAGGTACGTTAGGGCCCGCAAATCGGGGGCGTCTACTACAAGCTTTATATGACATGGGACCGTCTAGCAGAGCGGATCTCGCGCGCTCTACCGGCGTCAGTCGAGGAACCATCGGCGGGATTGTTCAACCTCTGCTCGATCAGCGTATTCTCGCAGAAGGAGAAGCGATTCCGCCTAACCAAGCCGGGGGAAAGCCGGCCACTAAATTGTGGTTCTCCAAAGAGGCCAAGCCTATATGTGCGGTTCTTCTGATGCATGATCGTGTGCATACGTGCTTGGTTTCGCTGGAGGGTGAGATCTATGCCAAGAATGTCGCGGACGTGCCGCAAGCCCTAACGAGCGCTTCCGACGTGTTCCAGATTGTCAGCGGCTGTGTCGAAAGAACCATCACATCCAGCAGTTATCCAATCTTGGGGATCGGCGCTGCAGTTGCAGGAATGATCGATACGGAAACCGGTTCGATGCTACGCACCGGCCCTGTGCCGTATCTCGACGGGTTTCCAATAAGAGCGGAGTTGACCAAAAAATTTGGGGTTCCGGTCGTCGTCGACGAAGATACTAGGGCCTTAATTGTTGGCGACCGATGGTTTGGGCAAGGGCGTGGCCGGAGAAACTTCGCTGTGGTTTACATCGGTGAAACTCTAAGAGGGGCACTGTTCCTGAACGGACATGTTCATCGGGGAGCCGCGGGGGCAGGCGGCGAAATCGGTCATACAATTGTGCAGCTCAATGGTCGGGCATGCCACTGTGGGCGACGCGGATGTTGGGAAACAGTCGCAACGCTGAAGTGGATAAGGGAAAAAGCGCGATCAAAAGGGCTGCCGCAGCCTCACGCGCTCAATGCTCGCCGTTTGGTGATGCTAGCGGACCAAGGCGTTAAAGAGGCCGTGGACCTACTGGACGAGTACGCGTTCAATGTTTCGGTCGGGTTGGCTAATCTTCAGCATTTGATAGCACCAAACTGCATTATTCTTCATGGAGATGTCGTGCATGGGGGAAGGCGGATGCTCAGTCTGATCGAAAGAAGCTTTCGGGATCAGCTACTCGACCGTCCTGGTGACGAGATTATGCTAGCCCTTGGGGACAGCGAAAATGTGGCTGCCCTGCGAGGTGCAGCTGGACTCATTCTCTCAGAACTGCTTAATTTCGTTATCTGACCAACGAGCAAAGGCATTGTCACGTCCTCGGGACCGGAGCCCGCCTTATCTTATTGGAACCGTCGGAACGTGCACTGCCCGATCCTCCTCTAGTCTCCCCGCTTAACCTCACATCCGCCTCTCAAACCGTTGTCCTCCCGAGCCGAAGCCTTTAATGCTATGAAAACACCATGGAAATTCCTTGTTAAGTTGACGTCGCGGCGATCCTCGGCGAAAGCGCTAGACAGTTCGGATGGCTATGACACCGATCCCGAGGCTCTCGAGCGCAATGTGGAGCACACGTCCACACTTCCGACCAATTCGACGCAAGCTGTCAGCCAACCTGGTCACGCTGAGGACGTATCGGTCGATCAAGTGTCGGTCGCATCGGACGAGGCGAAAGTCGATGATGATATCGAGGAGGCAGAAAAGCCGCCGTTAGATCTTGAAGAGGCGCAACCGGCAGCGCGTCTCGAAGCAGATCATTCGGGGGGCAAAACGAATTCGACCGCGCCAACAAGCACGGCGGGCACAAAGTTGCGAAGGAAACCGGCAACGAAGGGTCGAGAAGGTAGGAAGAAAGCCAGGGCCCACATGGCTGCGCGGAACACCGCTTCAAAGAATGATAAAAGTGTGAAACCCCCATCCTCAAGAGATTTGTTCTTCCATGATGTGGAAACACTCGACGAGGAAATCAAAATGCTTAGAACCCAGCTGGCTCGGAAGCTTTATCTGCAGAATGTTCAGCTTAAGAAGATGCTTGAGCGATTCGAAACTTCGTGAGCGTGTGTCATGCCCCACATACTTGCGTCATCTTTTGCCCGGCCGTTCGCCGCCTCATTGAATGATCTCCAGCCTGCTGGACACGATCCACTCCGGTCCAAACGCTACGACGCCGCCGTCACGCCAGGCTTACTCCTTCCCAATCGGGCAAGGACGCTCGAATAAGGGCACGATGGGCCTTGTGATGTTTGGTCAACCCATAAAGGCCAGTGAGGACAGTTGCGCTCGATTGTCGTCTTTCTGACACCGTCGGACATGATAGCACTGGTCCACAGAGTGGTCCCATCGTTTCAAAAGGCTTTATGGGTTGGCACGGCATTTGCTCGACTAAGCACAACTCCCCACGGAATGATCGTGAGCGCGACGAACAGCCCACCTTTCCTTTTGTAATTGAGGCCGCGAGATAAGCGCCTTCATCGATAGGAGCGGAAGGGGAATGGTTGGAGATCGCGCTGATCCCATCCTTGAAGTCATGGATGAAGCCAGGACATGAGGGAAAGTATCGTCGGATCGAGGTGATGACCGGTCGACGCCAGCGGCGGAATTGGACTGACGAGGAGAACGCGCGGAACCTTGCGGAAAGGGCGGAACCTGACGTGAACATCTCGGCCGTTATCGGGTGAGGTATGCCGGCGGGAAATCAAGAATGGCGACCTGATCGTACTCTTGGACATCTCGGTTCTCGCGGAGGGGAGCTACTTCCTCATCTGCAAGGCTTCGCGACAGGAGGGAGTAGCTGCCTTCTACGAGTGGTTCCAACAGGTCGTCGATCCTACGCCGGACTACCGCCACATTGTTCGGTGGTGCGGAGAGTAGCACTACTTTTCCTCAACCGAACACCGCAAACCGGTATGATGATCACGTCAAGCCCCCGTAAGCGCATCCATGAGCTGCTACCTGCCGCTGCAGCAGCGGCAGGCGCTGCCGTAGTGAGATCCGTCGCTTCCGCGGTGCAGGCTGCAACCAGTGCTGCGGCGGTGATGATGGCGCGGATGATGTTGCTGAACATCATTTTTCCCCTTCGATCCGAGATTAGTGACGGGCGAGGGATAGCACCGCTTGGCGCCTGGCGGTTTGATCCAGATCAAATGGAAAAACTTGACTGCTTGTCGCAGCCGCGGATTTGGCGTCGCCAGTGAGATCAGCGGCCGCAATGCTCTTGCGGTGCTGCTTGGCACTGTGCGATTCCGGTATGGACATCGTCCGAGCGGATCGCCGGCCGCCTGCTTGCTGACGTGTTGCGCCTTCGTGTCTGTACCGAGACGATCTACCGCTTCATCTCGCAGGGGAGATTATGCGCTGAGCTCTATCGGCACCTCACGGAAGGTCGTCGCAAGCGCTGCCGCCGCGGCTAGGATTGGCTTCGATTGCCGGTCGTTGTTGCGCAGGAAGACCGCAAAGCGGCTGACTGACAGTATTTACAGTACGCTGACGCAAGCCGCCGATCGGCTGGAGCTGGTCAGGGTTGCGCAGGCCGGTCGGCGTGTAACCATTCTTTTCGCTGTTGGTCCTGACCTTCGGCGACGGTAACTGATCCTGCCGCTCCTTGATATAGGCCAGCACATCGGAAAGCCGCTTGTTCTCAGTGATCGCCGCGTGGGTCACGCGCTGATCCTTGTCGAACGTCTTGTAGGGCATGGAGTGCCCCTTCCTGCGCACATCCAGCCTGCCGTCGGCGATAGCGTAGGTCTCGACATTGCGGCCGACCAGTCCGCGCGTCACCTCGTTCTCCTCGATCATGATCCGCTGGCGCTCGTAGGAGAAGAAGCCGCGGTTCCCCTCTCTAACTTGGACAGCCGGCGACGCTTGGCAAGATGTCCGAATTCGTAGATTGAGCGTGCGTTGCGAATCTGGAGCGTCCCGCCAAGGCGGCGCGCTTCCGTGGGGTTTCCGATCAGACGAATGTGAAGTCCGACGGGGTCAGGTGCAGATTGGCAAGGTTGGACACACTGTACACGCCAGACAGGTGAGCGAACACATCCACGTGATTTGCCGAGGTGACATAGGCAAGATCCGCAGTGTGGTTCTTGTAGTCGTGATAGACAATGATGTCGCCGGCGCTCTCGCCGGAAATCGCGCTCGCGGCGGCAGAGCCATCGGCGAAACTCCTGTCGGTGATAACCACGACGTGCTCGCCGTTCGCACCCGAGGCCTTGCCGCTATAGAAGGTGTCCACCGGGTAACCTGACTGCACGCTGGCGTGGTTGATGAAGTTTGCGCCAAAGCCATCGTTGTGGAGCCCCGCCGCATCGAAGGCGAAAGTGTCTTGCGCCGGGTCGAAATCCAGGATGGTGGATACGTCCGGTTCCGGCCCCTGTTTTGGGAAGACACCGGGCATCGGGTTGTGGAGCCCGGGCATTGGGTTGTAGAACTGGAACACGAACGTGTCGGAGCCTTCGCCTCCCTTCAGCCAATCCCTACCGTCACCGAGGAACAGAACATCATCGCCGGCTCCACCGGAGAGATAGTCATTGTCCTCACCAACGATTCGGGGCTTGTCGCGGCCGTCGTCGCCGGAGAGTTTGTCGCTGCCCTCTTCGCCATAGACCTGGTCATTGCCCGCGCCCCCTAAGACCCGGTCGTTTCCCGCGCCACCGAATGCCCGGTCAGTGCCTGAACGAGAGTCGATCCAATCATTGCCAGAAAAATCGATGATCACATCGTCACCATTGCTGCCTAAGATGCTGTCGGCAGCCTCGCTTCCCCGAAAAAACTTTTCCATCGCAAACGCTCCTTGTGATGCAGTGCCCTACCGCTGCGGGACGCCTTGATATCCTTCATCGAATAAGCCGAGTAATTCATTGTTTTGATCGAACGCATCGACGCTACGGATGGATGTGCGCCTTGGTGAAGGAGGCCCGCGGCAGGCGACGCTGGTCGCTACTAAACCGTCGTTGTCGGTAACGAGTTGCTGCCCTGTCGCCCTGGGTTTCACGATGGCGAAAGCGCGTCTATTGATCAGTAAAAAGCATCAAGGATGCCAGTTTGATGCCATTGGCAGCGCTGCAAGTCGCCAGCTAGGGCTTTGTCGGGGTCCCACTAGATGGAGGAAGACCTCTGAGCCCGCCACAGTCGAGCGTAAGGGCCATCAGTTTTCAGCAAGTCAGCGTGCCTTCCTTCCGTAACGACCCGCCCCTTGTCGAGGACCACGATCTTGTCGGCCCCACGAATGGTGCTCAGTCGATGAGCGATGACGATGATCGTCTTACCGGCCCGACGTAGATCCTCAACCACCCGCAAGACAAATGCCTCGGCGGCCGAGTCGAGAGAGGAGGTCGCTTCATCGAGGATCAGAATATCTGGATTCCGGTACAGGGCTCGAGCCAGTGCAAGGCGCTGTTTCTCGCCGCCGGAGAGGCGTACGCCGTTCTCGCCCAGATAGGCCTGGAAGCCGCCTGGCCAGCGCTCGATCAACTCCCGTAGCCCAATTTGATCGCATATCTGCAGGATCTTCTCGAACTCCGGTTCGAACTCCCCCAGGGCGATGTTATCGATCACCGAGCCGGAGAACACGTCGATCGATTGCGGTACTGCAGCCACGACCTTGTGCAGCGATGCGGTCGAGAGGTCCTGGAGGGCATAGGGGCCGATCCGTATGCATCCACCCTCAAGCGGGTAGACATTCTGCAGCAACGCCGCAAGGGTGCTCTTGCCCGAGCCGCTCTCCCCCACCACTGCCGTCACCTCGCCCCGACGAAAGGAGACGCTGAGATCCTGGAAAAGCTCCGGCTGCGCACCATGGCGGAACGTGACGTTCTCCAGGCGAATATCGCCGAGATCAGCCTTTGTCGCATCGATGCCGCCGCTGCTTACCGGCTCCAGGTCGAAGATTTCGAACAGGCGATCCGACGCGATAAGCGCGTCCTGAACGATCCGGTTAGTTTGGATCAGGCGAGCAATCGGCCGGGTGACATAGCCGAGCAACGTACAGCAGGACAGTAATTCGCCGGGGGTGATGGCCTGTTCGAGCGCAAGCGTCGTTCCGAACCACATCAGCACGATGGTGAAGAGGGTCGACACGAACGTCGAGGCGTTGTCGCCGAAGATGGAGATCAGGCCGGAGCTGTAGACGGAATGCAGCATCTTCACAAAGCGGGTCTCGATCTTGACGTTCGCGAAGCTCTCCACGCCGGAGGTCTTGATGGTGGAGATGGCTCCGAGTGATTCCACCAGCTGCGCCTCGAGATCGGCGGCATTCTCCATGATGGCACGCTGACGCTTTCCATTCATCCGATTGATGGTCCAATATACGAGGAGGTACAGAGGGATGGAGAGCGCCACGAGCAAGGCGATCTTCCAAGAATAGATGAACATCAGCCCGAACGAGAACAGTATCATGAGCACGTCAACGAACATGTTGATCGAGACGTCGTTTAGGAAGCTCCTGATCTTCACCGCGTCGTTCATGCGTGAGACGATTTCGCCCATGCGCATGTCGTCGAAGAACTTCTGCGGCAGTCCTAGAATGTGATTGTAGTAGCCGAGGATCAAGTAGACGTCTATCTTCTGCCCCGTCTGCAGGACGAGTCGGTTTCTAAGGAGATTGATGAGGATCTGCGCCACCAGGATCAGCAGCATTGCGATGCTCATCAAGTTGAGCAGGTTGCGGTTGCCCGCTGGGATCACATGATCGACGATCTTCTGAACGTAGATCGCTGTCGAGAGGCCGAGGATCGTCGTCACAAGCGCGCCGGCGAGAGCCTGCGCCATCACCCTTCTGTGTGGCGCAAGCAGACGGGCGAAGCGGGCGAGGGGCGAGGTGGTCTCGTCGCGGCGCTTGAAGGTGTCTGCGGGAACCAGCAGAACCAGGACGCCAGTCCATTGCGCCATGAATTCCTCATGCGACAGCTTGCGGATTTCACCGTAGGCGGGGTCCATTACGATGACGCACTTGGCGTCGATCGCCTGGATTACGACGAAGTGATGCAGGGCCTCCTTGACGATGACGTGCGCGATAGCGGGCTTGGGGATCTTGTACAGGCTGTCGAAGCCGCCCTTCACTCCCTTGGCAACGAAGCCCAGCTTCTGCGCCGCTTCCGTGAGGCCCAGCACGTTCGTGCCGGAGCGATCGGTCGAGGCATACTGGCGGATCCGCGACAATGGCAGCCTGTAGCCATAGAAGGCTGCGACAGAGGCGAGGCTGGCGGCTGCGCAATCTGTGATGTCGCGCTGCTTGAACTTAATGGCCTTGCTCGACATGGCGGCTCGATGGTTGTTTGAAAATGAAGATTAGTGGCTCGCCAGCAGCGGATTGAGCCACTCGTCGGCCTCATTGTAGAGGAGTTGCAGGAGAGTGCGATTGGCCAACAGGAAGCGGGCCCGCACAGTCATGCCTTTCTTCAAGTGACCGATGGCCCCGCTCTTGAGCGCGAGATGACTGCGAGAGAGCGCGCAGCGGACCTTGAAGATCGGCTTCCTGTCATGGAGCGTGAAGTCCTGCGCCACGTCGAGCACTGTCGCGTCGATAACTCCCCATTGATTGTAGTTGAAGGCATCCACTTGCAGCCGCACCGACTGGCCAGGCCATACAAAGCCGATGTCGGCGGGGGAGACGTAGATTTCCGCCACCAGTTTGCCGTTTGGCGAGATCCAGGCAACGGTTTGACCAGCCTGAACGTAGCTGCCGGGAGTAAGGCCGGAGAATTGCTCGAGAGCGCCTGACACCGGGGCACGAATGCGGTTCAGGTCTCGTTCGGTCTCGAGCTGATGCAAGGTGGCCGTGAGTTCCTTGAGGCGTAGGTTAGTGTCAAAGAGCTGCTGGTTCCACTCGGCGGTTTTGCGCCGCGTGAGGATTTCGCCCTCGACCTCGATGCTTTGGAGAGCGAAAGCCTTTTCGTCAACCGCCTTCGCCGGCGCTGCAGCAGCCGAGGCCAGTCGCTTTGCGCGGCCGAGTTCCGCTGCGGCGTTTCTGCGGGCATATTGGTTCTCCCGCAGCAGGTTGAGAAAATGCGCCCGTTCAGCCGTGGCGAATTTGGTTAGGAGGCGGGTCGGCTCCTTGGCCGGTGTGCCGGACGAGATCAGCGTTTCGAAGTCATGGGCAAGATCGCTTTTAGCGTTAAGGTCGGCTAAAACCGCGCTGAGCTTTTCTTCAACGACTTCATCATCGAGGGCGAGGACTTCCTGCCCCTTGATAACCTCATCGTTCTCAACGGCAAGGACGCGAGAGATGCGTCCGGAGACGGGCGCGACCAGGGGCGTCTTTTCGACGCTTGGGCGAATGGCACCGGCACTTTGGACCGAGACCGGTATGGTGATCAGTGGCAACGAGACTAATGCCGCAGCCACAGAGAGCAGAATCGCCTTATAGATGACCAGAGATCGTCCTGATCGTCGGGAGAGAATGCTCTCTGCGGTGTAGTTGGCCGTCTCAGGAGAAATGGGAACTGCTAGTCTGTATTCACTGTGAAGCATGGATAACAGCGCCACTCTGTTTTAATCGTGGTTCTTAGAGCGTATGGCCCCCTCCGCTATGGTTGCAGCTGCAAGAGCTATTAGCGCAGCAATTCCGAACACTATCGGCCAGAATCCTCCCGAAGTTACAGATGCTTCTTCGGGGGTTAATTCGGCTACACGATAAGCTGCCATGTCGCTCTTCATTGTTGTCTCCTTTCCAAGAGCTCAAAGAGAAGATCAGTAACCGAGGGCATCGTCGGCGGCCTTTCCTGCTATGGTTGCAGCTACAAAGCCTACGAACCCAATAACTACGAAAGCTATTGCCCAAAACATCCCTCCCGAAGTCCCGGATGCTTCTTCGGGCGTCAATTCGGTTACGCAATAGGCTGCCATGTCGCTCTTCATCGCTGTCTCCTTTCCGAGGACGCAAATGAGAAGATCAGTCAGGGTGCCAGTCGGCAGCTCCGGCCGGTACGCAATGAGAGATGCAAGAGCCGTGCCAACGCACCAAAAGCCAAAGAGCCTCAGAAAAACTGTTCTGCAGATTTTCAATGGCTCCCCAAGAGCGCCGGACCGAAGCTCACCGTGTCGCAAGCTCGACAAACCCGCCCGTGGACTCTGAATGAACGCCCTGCCCAAGACTCGACAGGTCCGCGGTTCGGCGAGGACGGTAGAGTCCCAAGAACCTCTGCGACTACCGAGCGGACCCGTCCGCGTAGCTAAGGTCACGCTGCTGGTTTTTGTTGCCCATGCAGCCTGACCTGGTGATGCTTATTTTATATGCCGCTGCCAGTATGCCCTTGGTCAACGAACCACGGAAAAGCCCCACGATAGCGGAGCCGAATGGCTGAAAAAAACCGGCAATTTGCCAGCGTTCGACTCCTGCGCATGGCTCGGTCTTTCTCGTAGAGGAGAGTGGGCACACCCGCTCACAGTACCGGTTAAACTTTGCCCTGCTGCGAGCAATCTGGCGTCTTGCGTGCGTGGTGACGAAGAGCCAAGAATCATTGTAGAGTTGGGAACGGATAAGGGGGGTTGTCTGTTCTCAATACGGCCTTTGAGGAGGTCCCAACATGAGAGAAGTGCCATGGCATACCCCGCTTTGGGTGACACTGCAAAATGGAATGAAGCGCCAGTTTTGCGGGCCGTACGACGCCCTTGATTTCCTGGAGAATGAATGGCCGAACCAGCGAGTGCAGCACGCACGGGCGGTACAAGCCTGCCGTGAAGCGTTGCATCACCCATCATACGCGAATTCCGCAAGAAACTGTTTCAAGGCCGCATGCATCGAAGCGGCATTCGCATGCAGTGAAGCTTTAGATCTGATCTCACGAACTGAAGCGAAGCCGGTGACCCGGCATAGATAAATTACTCGGAGTGGCTCATCCGCGCAGGTCAATGCGGCGCAGAAGAACGTCTAGCTTGGAGCATGGTTCGGACCTACTAGAGTGTCCGTTGCAAAGGGCAGGGCGTCGCTATAGTGCAGCACGTTTTGGGTCGACTTGATTGAGTAGCCCTGACGGACGAAAATAGGTCGTGGGTGTGATAGCCGCGATGATTTTTCCGCGTCAGGCGAGCCCGCTGCGGCATCAGGCGGCGTCTCCGATTTCTCGATCTCCTCATTGCTTATCCGTTCGCTCCCGGTTTTGATGGCCTAATGGCGCTGGGATGATGTGACGCCGTCGATGAGCTGTAGCGTCTACCGCAGCGATTTCGACGTTCAGCGCGGGGGCTGGCCGATGACGTGCTCCGTTGCGGCAAACACGGGACAAGTTTGCTGAACTCGTGGGTCGATTGTCGCCAACGACACATCTGTACATCATCGAGCAACCTCGGCATGCCGAAGCTCTCGCCAATCAGCGCCCGCCCATGAGGATTTCACAGCCCGGCCGGCGACCTCTTCAGGTGGCGGGTTGCCTGTCCTTGATCGACGTCAAGGATTGATCCTTCCGATCCTGTAGCCTCTCCTGCAGGTGCATGGGCATACGGTCGTGAACCCACAGACCGCGCTCGTCGGCGATGGGGCCGCACTTCTGGTCGCAGGCGCGGCCGCGGCTGTGTGGCGAAAGTCCGCGAAATGATGGCGGCTTACGCGTACTAGGTCTTCCAGCTTGGTTGAACGATAAGTGGAGCCATTTCAGCTGGAATACTTCGACGGGTGCTAAGAGTTGAGAGGAGAGAGCAGCGGTGAGCTTTCTTGAAACGAGTTTGGAGCTGTTTCGGCAACGATATTCGCCAGACCTAGGTCCTGAACAATACGCTAAACACACCGGAGTTGATCGAAACGGTAATTCGATGAGTGGCGCGTTGCTATGGGCTATGGCTGAAACTCAGAGGATCAGGAATGCGCTCGACACCGGGACCACCAATATGGTGGACGCTGAGATCAAGTTGGCACAAGACCTACGACAGAGAGTGCGAGACTATGTACAATGGTATCATCGAGACGAGCGATCCCGTAATGGCGTATCGGTTCTGGAATACGGTCCCGGAACAGTGCGAGCATTCCAACAAAAGACGCTTCCCCTTGTGATAGACTTGCGCGGCGAGGCCTCACGTTGCGTACTGGTCGATCGGTCGAACGAGTTCCTTGGTGACATCGCGGAATCAGCGTCAGCTTTCGGGTCAAGAATGGACTTTATACGCGATGATATATTCTCGGGGAGACGCTATTTTTTCGATGATGAAGCGGCCTTTGTTGTCATGTTTGGCCGGACATTTGGGAATCTTGCTGCTTGCATATGTGATACACCCCCGACCGAAGTGGTCGTCCAGGCGCTGAAGAAAATATCGAACTGCGCCAAGCGGTGCTGGGTTGCGATCTCAATTGGCTCAGATCTGAGAAAGGATGCTGCCAAAGCATATTATGAAGCGCATCCGGAATTTCAGCTCAACGTTTTCTACAGAATGAAAGCAGAGTTGCCTGTCGACGGCAACTTCGATCCAGAGGTCTTTGAGTATGAAGCGGATATTAGAGGTGATGATGAATTCATGCAGGTAGTACACACCGCCGTCGTAAAAAGGAATTTATCATTTTGCCTCAAGGGCGGCAACATCGGGTTATTACGCGGTGATCGGTTGCATCTAAAGAACTCGTTTTCGTTTTCCAGGGCATTTTTTGAACAATGTGCGCACCTGGCAGGGCTCGCGTCGATCGACGTGATCTCGGATAATGCCGGCTCAGACATTCACGTGCTCAATAAGGCGACCTGAAGCATCACAGAGGAGACCAGAGCGGACAGTTGTCGAGAGAAAATGTGACGCAGTTGGAACGGCGCCGTTAAATAGGAAACCAGCCCGCCTAATCATCTAATTAGGTTGATGGCATGCTGTTTGGCACGGCAGTAAACCAAGCTTGGGAGTAAGCACTCGTTGGTGGCTTGGGTAGTCCGCGGTCAGGGCAAGTGCGACGAGAAAGCAGGATGTCTTTGCGGACGTCACGGGGGAAAGAAGCGGCGCTCTCCCGAGAGGACCTGTCATCCCTGTCCGCCGGGTTCGTGAGGTGAAAGCGACCACTCCTGTGAATCATAGGGTGGAATGGACGTCCTCCTCCAGCCAAGCAATGTCCAGCGCGCTGCGAGAAGCTCCTTTATACACGCGTCCACCTGACGCGGTTGTGTTTATGTAGAACATGTTCGATGCCCGACGAATGTTAGGTATGCGACATATCGAATTCGACCAACCGCGTTGTATTTATAAGAGGTTCTTCATTGGCACGAAGAATGCTCGGCTCATGCAGAACCCCCCGTCAACCCGTCAATGACGCCGAATGAAAGTGATAGTTCAATCTTCCCCACTGATCATCGCCATGCCGGTTGAGATAACAATGCCCGGTCAGGCTGCGGCTGGGCCGGGAGGTCCATTCCAACTCCGCAATCGATGCAACCCCGTCAGGTTCTGGAGTGTCCGCAGACTTGTCAAGGCATTCCGGCGCCGCGGTCGCGCAACAAGGCGGCCGAAGCCTCCCCTGGGCCTGAACGCTGCTGCAAATCGGCTTTTGAGAGGCGTCGATCCAAGAAAGCGGTAAATGACAAAACTGAAGGAAGGCGAATGACCATGTGGAAGATCGGGGCTTTAATGCTCGTGCTGATCGTTGAAACCGGAGCAGCCGGCGCGCAGGCGCTGCCGAACGGTCCGGCTCCTGGGGATCCGCCGCTGGCGGTGACCGACTTCGAGCGGGCGCTCACGATCAACGACCGCTATCGCCGACTCTCCGTCGATCTCCCCAAGGTGCCTTTCTGGGTGAGCGAAGACAGTTTCGCCTACCGCCGCAGCAGTCACGGCGAGCACCAGTTCATATTGGTCAACGCCGCCACCGGTGAGAAGCGGCCGGCCTTCGATCAGGTCCGCCTCGCGGCGGCGCTGAACGAGGCGACCCACCAGAGCTTCAAGCCCGAAAACTTACCGTTTGACCGCTTCGAACTGACTGACAATGGTGGCAGGCTCAACTTCCCCAGCGGGAATGAACTGTGGAGCTGTGACCTTGCGAACGATGCCTGCACGCGCACCGCGCTGCATCCGAGCGACCCGGACTATCAGGAATTAAGATACGACTACACGCCGCCAGCAACGAATGATCCCGATAAGAGGAGCGTGTCCCCGGACGGTAAATGGAGCGCCTATATCAAGAACTACAATGTCTTCCTGCGGAGCAAGGACGGTGCGCCGGATGTCGCGCTGAGCTGGGACGGATCAGAAGGCAACTACTACGCCTTCTCGACGCTGAGCTGGTCCCCGGACTCGCGCCACCTCGCGGCCTACCGCGCCCGCCCCGGCTACGAGCGCACGGTGCACTATCTCAAATCGTCGCCGAAGGAGCAGCTTCAACCCGAATTTTCTTCCATCGCTTATCTCAAGGCGGGCGACGTGCTTCCGCTTCCCCAGCCCGTGCTGTTCGACATTGCCGGCCGGCACGAGATAACGATCGACAACGCCTTGTTTTCGAACCCCTTCCAGTTGTCGCCCATCCGGTGGTGGAAGGACTCGCGCGGGTTCACCTTCGAATACAACCAACGCGGCCATCAGCTCTATCGCCTGCTCGAGGTGGATGCCGCCACCGGCCGCACGCGCGCGCTGATCGATGAGGCCAGTAGGACCTTCGTTGATTACGTACCGCTGGCGAGGGACCAAAGCTGGACAGGGAAAACCTACCGGTATGATGTCGATGACGGCAAGGAGATCATCTGGGCTTCGGAACGCGACGGGCACGAGCATCTGTACCTGTTCGATGGCCGGACCGGCGCGCTCAAGAACCAGATCACCCGTGGCGATTGGGTGGTGCGGGCGGTCGACTATGTCGATCCGATAAAGCGTCAGATCTGGTTCGAGGCAAGCGGTATGAACCCGGACGAGGATCCCTATTTCGTCCATGCCTACCGCATCGGCTTCGATGGGACGGGGCTGACCGCGCTCACGCCCGAGCCGGCAAACCACCACATCGAGTTTTCGCCCGATGGCCGCTACTATGTCGATCTGTGGTCGCGCACCGATCTGCCCCCGCGCCTGGTGCTCTACCGCGCCAGTGACAATGCCAAACTGATGGACGTCGAGACGGCCGAGATTTGCGAGCTCACCGCCGCGGGCTGGCAACCGCCGCAAAGCTTTCGTGCCAAGGGGCGGGACGGCAGGACCGATATCTGGGGCGTCATTCACCTGCCAGCCAATTTCGACCCAAAGAAGAGATACCCGGTGGTGGAGGACATCTATGCCGGGCCGCAGGGCTCGTTCGTGCCGAAATCATTCTCGACCGACACTGAGCCGCTCACGCAATTAGGCTTCATCGTCGTGCAGATCGATGGCATGGGCACGAACAACCGCTCGCGCGCCTTTCATGACGTTATCTGGAAAAACCTGAAGGACGCGGGCTTTGCCGATCGCATCCTCTGGCACCAGGCGGCGGCTGCGAAGTTCCCTTGGTACGACATCTCCAATGTCGGGATTTTCGGCGGGTCAGCCGGCGGCCAAAATGCGGTAGGCGCGCTGCTCTTTCATCCCGAATTCTACAAGGTCGCGGCCGCCAACAGCGGTTCCTATGATAACCGGCTAAACGAGATCTGGTGGAACGAACAGTGGATGGGGTGGCCGGTCGGCATCGAATATTCGCAGTCCTCCGACATCGACAATGCCTATCGGTTGCAGGGCAAGCTGATGCTCATCGTCGGCGAAATGGACCGCAATGTCGATCCGTCCTCCACTTTTCAGCTTGCCGATCGGCTCATCAAGGCGGGAAAAGATTTCGAAATGGTCTATGTACCCGGTGCGGATCATGATGCGCCCGGCCCTTTCACGGAGCGCAAGCTCCTGGACTTCTTCGTTCGCAACATTCTCGGGCAGAACCCGCCGAACTGGAACGCCATGCCGTTCGAGTCGCTGAAGGGCAAAGAGAGGGGATGACGGGCCGGGGAGAGCGCTTTGTCACGTTCAGATGCGATGATTGCCGTCCTTTGCACCCGCGGCAGTGGAGGACACGCCCGTCGGCGCATGCCTGAAACAGCTTTGTGAAATGTCCGCCGCACTGACTGTGTGCTCTTTCGCTAGGACAGCAGCTATTTTCGGCTGCCACCTCCAAACCCGCACGCCATTGACGAATAATTTCCTCACCGTTATTTGCAAGTCGGCTCAAATCAAATCGCGCCGTCCATTAACGCAGCTGACATGAGGCGGTGAGCTTCAAGACCCTTCTGGAATTTCGCAAAGCTCTTCCCCCTCCAAATCGGGCGTGATACTCATCCCTTGAATGCGATGTCCATGCCGACAAGCAGCCAGTGCAAGTGCTCACTCGTCAGCGTCATCTCCGTAGCCTGACGCCGGGGCTAGTGGAACCTGTCGTGACCCAATCGATTCGACCGTCAAAGTAAAAACAGCAGACTCTGATCCGACCACGACGATTGTAGAAGAAAAAGACCACCTCACGAAGGTTCTAAGGTAACCACATTCATGTACGATACTGTCGTTATCCGCTCCGGTGCTGCACAGGCAGTTGTCAACCGCAAAGGAGCAGAGCTGATCGGGTGGCAGGTCGGTGCAAACGACCTCCTTTGGCCACGAGGCTCCCAGGGCTGGAACCGAACTTGTCCCCTGATGTTCCCTTCGTGCGGATCGAGTGAGTCGTCGCTTGTCGAAATAAAAGGGCAGTATTATCCGATGCCGGTTCACGGCTTCATCGGGATGCAGGAATTTGACGTGGTCTCCAGCTCAGAAGGTGAGGTGATATTAGAAGCATCTGACGATGAGTTCACGAAAACAATGTTTCCTTTTCATTTCCGTTGCACAGTTAAGTTCAAAGTTGTGGATAGCCAACTGAGCATTGATGTATCCGTGAAGAACACGTCACATACTGCACTCCTGCCCTATTCCATCGGAATACATCCCGGGTTTAGATGGCCATTGATGTCTTCGCGCAAGGATAGCTGGCAGCTGGAGTTCGAGAAATCGGAATCTCCCCTTGTTCCGTGCATATCTTCTCAAGGGCTAATTCGAGGTGAACAACGGAAAATTTCATTCCACGGGCGTTGCCTTCATCTAAATGAGAGCCTTTTCCAGAATGATGCCCTTTGTTTTTTGAATGCGAACAGTAGGAGGCTGTCGCTTGTTGGAGAGAAGGCCACAATCAGAGTTGACGCGCTAGATGCACGGCACTGGGTTGTATGGTCTCTTCCACAGCAGGATTTTCTGGCGTTAGAACCATGTACGGGGCACGGTGACATGGAGGGCAGACGCATTCCATTTGACGAGCGAGAATACAATGTCAATCTCGCCCCAGGAGATGAGCAACAATTCCGAGTACGATTCGAGTTCTTACAGCATGAAGATTAGTCCTGCACTATAGGGCAGGTCACAGGTCTAGCTGACTGACGTTGCCAGTCGTTATGTTCCAGCAGACAAATTCCTGCCCGGCAAGACCGGATTTCGCCGAAACCGCCGATGTTCCCTTGTCGAAGGAAGATGGGCCGTTCCTCCGACAACGAACCATGGCGGCGACAATAGCGAAGTGACAACACCGCCTTGAAGATGGCGCGCTTTGCAGGTTCTGGCTTTTTCATTTGGTAGTGTGGAGACTTAATTTTCCCCGCTGACGATGGCTGCGGGTCGGCTGGCTAGCTTGCCAGTGGCGCCGATATCGGGACGCTTTTGAGGATACGGGAGCACTGCGGGCTCGGCCGCAGATGCGGTAGTCCGATATGCGACAATCTTGAACATTTTGATTAGCCGGTTCGGTCGATCGTGTTGCATCCGAAGGAGTTTTTTCTTTGGCATGCATATTGCTCTCAGGCATTTGCACAAGTCACGGACCAACGATGATTGGGCGGAGATGTCGAATGCCAGCACAATGCTTTCCGCCGGGAGCTGGGTCGATCGTGCTGGGCGCATGTGCCCGCGCCGTCGGCAGAGCTATCGTTCGCCAGTTGGGTCGGATTCTTGCGGCTGTAGGAGCCTGAATTATGGCGGACTCTAGGGACCTTGAACTGTTCCGCCAACGCATCGCCGAGGCACTCCCTTCGGCCAACATTCCCACCCTGCTGCTCCTTCTGTACCAGTTCACAGGGCAAGAGCGTTGGCTGAGCCCTCCGTTTATTCCCGTGAAGAGTCGGTGGGATGAGAACGATTCCGGCGGCCTGGCAGTCGAATTGCAGATGGAGATTCGCGATGCAGCCCTGCCCGCCATCATGGCTTGGCGCCACGGCGCACACATCGCCAAGCCGGAGCTGTCGGCAAATGAGTTGACACGCATGCTCTCTATTTCAGAGGCCGAGCCTATTCCACCGGAATACGCTGACATGATGATCCACAAGCTGTGGAGGTATTCAGGCGCGGTTCCCGATCCAGTGTGCTTGCCGGATGGCTTTCGCGTGCTCATCATCGGGGCTGGCATGTCCGGTCTAGCGGCAGCAATTCGGCTGCGACAACTCGGCATTTCCTATATCCAGATCGAAAAGCAGGATCACACCGGCGGCGTATGGCACTCACATCACTACCCGGGCTGCGGGGTGGACACGCCCGGACATCTCTACGCCTACACTTTTGCCGGTGGCAACTGGAGCAAGTTCTTCCCGTTGCAGCGGGAAATCGACGACTATTTCAACCGCGTTGCTCGTGAATTCGGCATTGAGAGCTCTATCCGCTACTGCACCGAGTGCATTGTCTCTCGCTATGACGAAGAGAGCCGGTCCTGGCATTCCCGTTTACGCCTGCCCGACGGTACGCAAGAAACCCTCGTAACCAATGTGGTCATTTCCGCCGTGGGAGGCTTCACCACGCCGAAATGGCCGAACATCCCGGGCCTACGCGACTTCGAAGGTCCGGTGGTACACACCTCCGAATGGGACCCCGAGGTTGCCCTCGACGGCAAACGGGTGGCAGTGATTGGCAATGGGGCCTCGGCAATGCAGGTTGTTCCCGCCATTGCCGATAGGGTGGGCGCCCTGGCAATCTTCCAGCGTTCACGCCAATGGGCGGCGCCCTTCGCGAAATTTCGGATGCCGGTTCCGGAGCCGGTGCAGTTCTTGCTTCGCGAGGTGCCACACTATGAATGGCTGTACAGGCTGCGGTTGAGTTGGATTTTCGACAGTCAAGTGCATGAGGCCTTGCAGAAGGATCCGGCCTGGCCGCATCCAGATCGGTCTGTGAATGCGGTGAACGACGGCCAGCGCGAGACCTATACCCGGTATATCGAAGAACAGCTGGCCGGGCGCCCGGACCTTTTAGCAAAGGTCATCCCGCCCTACCCGCCATTTGGCAAGCGGATGCTCCTAGACAACGGCTGGTACAAGACCCTTCTCAAGCCGCATGTGACGCTCATAGACGCCGCCGCTGAGCGCGTGGAGGGCAGTTCAATCCATGGGATCAATGGTGAAAAGCACGAGGCAGACGTTCTCATCGTCGCTTCGGGCTACGATACCACACGCTTTTTACTTCCGGTTCAAGTGGTCGGACGCAAAGGCCTGACAGTACGTGAGGTCTGGAACGACGACGACTGCCAAGCTTATCTTGGCACCGTCGTGGCGGGCTTCCCGAACTTTTTCATGCTGTATGGCCCCAATACGGCGCTCGGCCATCGCGGCAACTTCATGTTCACGATCGAAAGTCAGATAGATTACGTGCTGAGTGTTCTGCGCCAGATGGGCGAGGAGAAGCTCGATGAAGTCGAGTGCCGTCACGAAGTGTATCAACGCTACAACGAGACGATCCAAGAGATGCACCAGCGGATGATCTGGAGCCATCCCGGGATGTCCACATATTTTCGCAATGACAGAGGGCGAATTGTAACGAACAGCCCGTGGCGCCTGATCGATTATTGGAACCTGACGAAGGAAGCGAATCTCGCCGACTACCATACGGTGCGCCACCTCGGCTCCCAACCAGATGTCCCGGCTGAGCCGGTTCGAGAGGGCGGTCAGCCCGCTCATCAGTAATACAATGTAACTCCTCGCCTAACAAAGGCCGTGTTGACGACGAGCGCTGGCTCTCTTTGCGACCAGGTTGAATTCGCGATTTGCGGCAGTCCACGAACTTCCCCGAGAATTGGCGCGTTCGTCTCCATGTTCAGGCACTCTGATGCGTCAGCAAGACCCCGCACAATCGCGCGTTCGAAATGGAATGGGCAACTTGCGCGGCTCGTTGATCTCCCAGGGTGTTATGGCCGAGCAATGTCATCTCTGGCCATGTCCCCGAGTGACAGGGCTACGATCAAACGCGATGGGCTCGCAATTGGGCGCATCCGTTTCCTGCTCAGATGTTTCGTGGCATAGCCCGGTACGGCATGCGAGCCGCGTCAGTGCCTCACGCAGGTCATCGAAGTACGTGAATATGACGGGGATAACAATAAGGCAAAGTAGCGTTGACGTGATCACACCGCCTATCACCACAATGGCCATAGGCTGTCGGAAACTTGAATCGCCTCCCGTCAGGCTAAGAGCAACCGGGAGCATGCCCGACGCCATGGCGATGGTCGTCATGACAATGGGACGCCCGCGCTTATGGCAGGCATCCGCGAGAGCATCGAACCGCTCCATTCCCTGGCGGCGCGACACGATCGCGTATTCGACGAGGAGAATCGAGTTCTTCGTCACGACGCCCATGAGCATCAGCAGACCGATGACGACTGGCGCGGAGAAGCTGGTCCCGGTTGCCACCAGCGGCAGCAGAGCCCCTCCGAGCGATAGGGGCAAGGCCATCAGGATAGTGAACGGTTGCAGGAAATCGTGAAATAGCAGAACGAGCACGGCATATATGCAAATTACACCGATTGCCATCGCAAAAGCGAAGCTTTGGAACAGTTCCGAGCTGCGCTGAAGTTCGCCTTGCTTCACGATCGTGACGCCCAGCGGCAGGTGCTCAAGAGCTGGCAGCGCCATTGCCTCGCGATAAACGTCGCCCAGAATGCGGCCGTTGAGCTCGACGGAAACAGTCGTATTGCGCATCCGATCGATCCGCTTGATCTCGGACGGACTTCCGCCAATACGGATGTCGGCGATTGATCCGAGATCGACACTGCCATGGGCTCCTGCCACCCTTATGTTCCGGATGTCGTCGAGGTTTGTGCGCGCCTCTGGCTTGAACCGGACGACGATGGGGATTTGCCGCTGAGGCAGATCGAGCTTTGGCAGGGCGGAAGTGTAATCGCCGTGTGTGGCAACCCGCACCGCTTCTGCGATGGCGCTTGAGGTTACTCCCAGTGCGGCTGCGCGTGAAAAGTCCGGCGTGATCTGAACCTCGGGCGCCTGCCTCGAGGCGGTCGAAGTCACCGCTCCAATACCGTTCAGCGTACGGAGTTGCTCCTCAAGCGCCTCGCTCGCCTGTTCAAGAACATCGGAGTCATCGCTGGCAAGGCTGAGGACGAGCTGCGTACCGTTGCCGCCGCTACCGACCGCAACCCGCACTCCGGGGAGCATGGAGAGGGCCGAGCGGATATCGTTTTCGATCTCTGACTGCCTACGGTCGCGCTCGTTCAGCGGCGTCAGCATGACGTCAAGCGTAGCCGTCTCGATACTGGCTCCGGGGCTATCACCCGACGATGCCGAGCCGACAGATGAGAAGACATGTGTCACATCGCGAAGCTTGCTCACGATGTCTGCAGCCTTCTTGGTTGTCCTGTCCATTTGGTCGATGGTCGCGCCGGGCTGTTGGACCAGCGTCACCTGGGTCCGCGAATCGTCGGCAGCAGGCAGAAAGCCTGATTTCAGGAAGGGGATGGTGGAAAGCGAGAGCGCTACAAAGATCGCGGTCACGAGAAGCGTTTTGTTTCTGTGGTACAAGGACGCCTTCACAACCGCCAAGTAGGCTCCCATGATTCGTCCATCCTTTACCTCGGTGGAATGCGGCTTCATGAAATAGGCAGCCATCATGGGTGTCAGCAGGCGCGCAACGACGAGAGAGGCGAGTACGGCGACTGCGGCGGTGATGCCGAACTGGCGGAAGAGCAGCCCTGGTATGCCGCCCATGAATGCCGTCGGAAGAAACACCGCCACGAGCGCGAGCGTAGTCGCAATAACGGCTAACCAGATCTCATTGGCGGCTTCGAGGGCGGCATCAATCGGCCGTTTGCCCATCTGGAGATGGCGAGCGATGTTCTCGATCTCCACGATGGCATCGTCGACAAGTATGCCGACCACCAGCGACAGTGCAAGCAAGGTAATGATATTAAGACTGAAGTTGGCGAAGTACATGGCGAGGAAGGTTGGTATGACGGACAACGGCAGTGCGACGGCCGATACGAGCGTCGCGCGCCAGTCCCGTAGGAAGAACCAGACGACCACGACGGCCAAGATCCCCCCCTCAAACAACATGTGCATCGAACCTTGATAGCTATCGAGGATCGCTACGTCTCTACTGTAGATTTCATCGATCTGCACGCCGGGATGTTCGGCGGCGAACTGCTGCATCGCCTTCGCGACGTCGGCGGCAACGCCCGTGTCCGAAAACCCGTTTGAGCGCTTGACCGCGACAGCGATCACGGGCTGTCCGTCGAGATAGGCCAGCGAGGATCGGTCCGCGAAGCTGTCATTGACGGATGCGACATCGTCGAGACGGACCTGTTGTCCGTTGGCTAACGGAATTTGCAATCCCTTCAGATTTTCGACGGATGCAACGGCACCGAGCGTCCGCAACGTCTGGCGTGTGCCGCCAATTTCGCCAATTCCACCCGACGTATCTGCCTGGACCGATTTCAACTGTTCTGAAACGGCGGCTGCCGTGACCCCGAGGGAAGCCATGGTCCCTGGATCGAGGTCGACATGAACCTCGCGATCAATACCGCCGAACCGGCTCACCTGTCCCACCCCCGCTACCGACAGAAGTGCCTTCGTCATATTGTTGTCGACGAACCAGGAAAGCTCAGTTTCGTTGAGACTGGACGAACGGACCGCGTAGGTGACCAGCGGGGCGCTCTGCATGGAGATTTTGGTGACGCTCGGCGTCTGCATCTGCGCCGGCAGCTCTGGCTTTACACTGTCAACGGCATTGCGGACTTCGTTCAAAACCTCGTCACTGTTCCTTTCCAGCTCGAAAGTGACATCGATCGATACCGTGCCATCGGCGATCGTCGTTGCGATGTGGTCGAGATTGCTCAGCGACGCGAGCCGGTCCTCGATAACGCGGGCCACCTCCGTCTCGAGCTGCGTCGGGGCCGTGCCCTCGAGTGTAGCGCTGATGCTGATCCTCGGAAGGTCCATATCGGGGAAGTATTGGACCGGCAACCGCTCGAAGGCCAAAAGCCCACCGAAGGTGAGCATTGCGAAGAGCAGTATCGCCGGTATGGGATTGAGAATCGACCAAGCAGAGAAATTCATCACCTTACTCAGCGATGTTCACGAGGTTGTTGTCCGACAGAAATGCACCGCCCGATGCCACGATCCTCGAGGACTGATCTATGCCGGAGACAATCTCGACCTGGCCATCCTTGCGTCGGCCAGTCTCCGCCCGGACCCGTTGCACCCGCCGGTCGGCGCCGACCGTAAAGACGTAGCTTATCCCGTCGCGGAACACGATCGCCGTCTCCGGAACGGTAAGGGCCGAAGTCGTCTTCAGCTCAATGCTGCCGGTGACATAAAGGCCGACACGCGGATGAACGTCGGCAGGAAGCGTGACATAGACCATCGCTCGGCCGGTTTCCGTGCTGACAGACGGTCCGACAAGCCTAACCCTGCCCTGGATGGGGCGCTCATCCGGCCCGTTGACCTCAACGCTCAGTCCCTCTGAAATGCGCGGCAGGTAGCGCGCGGAAACTTCAGCCTGCCACTCGACGCGCTGCTGACGGATCAGGCGGAATAGCTCGGTGCCAGTCGAAACGACTGCACCTAGATCGGCAGTGCGTGACGTTATCAGTCCGTCGTCAACGGCAGTGACGGTCGTCTGAGCGAGCTTGATCTTCTGGCTGTCGAGCGCGGCCTTTTGCGATTCAAGGCTTGCTACAGCCATCTGCTCGTCGGTTAATCGCTCGGCGATCTTCTCGTCTGAAATTGCTCCCGAGGGGCGAAGCTGTCGGGCTCTGTCCGCGTTCGCCTTGGCCTTTGCGAGATTTGCCTTTGCGGTCTCGACCGCAGCGGCTTGCTTTCGAAGGTCCGCCAGCACGCTCTCCTGCGAAAGCCGGACCAGTGTCTGCCCTTTGGTCACAACCGATCCGACATCGACCAGAACGTCGGTTACGCGCAGGCCGCTTGTCTCGGAGGCGATAACAGCTTCCTGCCAAGGTCTGAGCCATCCGCTTGCAGGAACTGTTTCCGGCCAGTCCCGTCGCGCCGGAACGGCCACTGAAACCGTGAGGGCGGGTGCTGCAGACTGATCCGCCATGGAACTCCCGAAGGGAAGCAGTGCCGAGCAAGCAATGGCGAGTGGTATAAACAGCCTTCTCAACTAAAATCCTCGTCGGTCACGGCAGCAGCACATTTCCAAGTCCGCATCAGCGCCATGGAGTTGTTCTTTCGATTGCTCGCACTCACTTGGGGCCGGGCCTCCATCCGATGACCGCCGTGTTCGGTAGCCGCCAAACATATCAGAGCGTGGCAGGATGGTTGTTCCGGGCAGGCTGGTCCGCTGGATGGATCTGGCTTCCCAGGAAGAGAAGGCGTTGGGCAGGTTGGACAGCCGGTTGGATCTGGCGTTGCGCGTCCGAAGCTCGACCGGAAGACCATCTGTCAGGGTTGGTAACGAGTCGTTGGCAGCGTCGTGCCACGGAAGCTTGGCCGGGTCGGTCTCGGGCAGTTGCGTCGGTGGCTTCATCGCGGCATCGAGCCACCGAAGCGAAATATTATCTTCACCAGACCGGACCTGACCTGTATTCACCGTTGCCGTCTCTTCGGTATAATCAGGAGAGTGCATGCTAGTGCCCGTTGACCGCTCCTCTCATGCATGCTGCTCCGCCCTCAGATCACGTCTATCTTCATGCAACACGCCGCGGCATAATCACAATCGATTGTTTGGATGGAAGTCATCGATCTTATGGATACATCGTAGTGAGATGCCCGCCAGCCGCCAGGCGCCCGTGCAGCTACAAGGGCCGGGGCAGGGCAGATCCGATGTCGCAAATGACGAGGCCTGGGATCGAAGGCATCTATCCGCTGTTCTCCACAGTGCATCCAAGGTTTTTTGGCGGACTGCGGCATGAAGGCCATTCCGGCCGAACTTTCCCGTTTCCGGCGGTTCACCTATAAAATACCCTGAGATGGCAACGCGCCCGCGCTGCGATCCATGCTGACTGCGCGTCTGGAGCTGCGCTAGACCAGGATGCGGCTCGACCCGCATCGCCTCGTCTTAAAATGGGGATCGGTTCACGCGCTTCCTAGTGTCAGATGGCTTTTCTCCGTAAGTTGCTTTGTACGCTATTGCAAACCTTCCAAAATGAGAGAAACCCCATTTCAGGCAAACTTTCCTCACAGATTGATTGCTGTCGGGATCGAGCAGGTCCTGCCGCGCCGCCCGCAAACGAAGCATCATTAGATAAGCAACAGGTGTTGTTTCCCTGAAAGCGCGGAAGCCCAGTTGTAACGCTCGACCGCTCACACCAGCCGCTTCTGCCACCATCGGCATCGTGATCGGCTGATCTATATTGGCCTGCATGTATTCGATCGCGCGACGGACATGCCGCGGGGCGATCGAGCAAGGAGTCTTGTCGAGCAAATGCGATAACCTGTGGGGAATTTGGCGCACCACCAGATCGGCCAGCGCCTGCGTCAGATATGTCATTGCGATTGGAGAGCGCAGCAGCGCACCGTTGTCCCGCAGGCCGCTCATCATCGTTGAAACCAGATCGCCGATCATCTGACCAGTTGGTGTGGCCAGCTCCAACTCAGGCAATAGATCCAGAGAGCCGCTGAGCGGCACCTCAAATGTTTGGCTGACAGCTTGCAGGATAACGGACCAATTCAGCAACAACTCGTCTATTACATTTGATTGACCATGCATGATAACTCTGTCCGGCTCAAAATTATTGTAGAGGAGTAGCTTCCCACCTCCGGCCTCGGCCGTGCGGTCCCCATATGTCACCGCCATGCCGCCACTTCGAGGGATGACAATCGACAAATACTGGGCTGTTTCGGAAGTCGGCTCGATGCTGAACTGGAATTCGTTCTGGTGATAACCACTGATTAAAACTGCATTGTCGCACGCAGCAAGATCGATTTCCCAATCAAAATCGCCAATCCTCCCGATTGGCTCGGCACGAAATGTACCGAAAGCCCCGCCGAGAGCTTCAATCATGCCGTCGAAGGACGAACCGCGAAATGAAAACTGTGAAGGGCTATTTTCCGGCATCATCGATTCCATTGCTTTTTTGCTTCACGCCGGATCAGGAGGTTGCGATCGGCCAACGTCCGGCGTCATAAATCTAAGGCTGGCCCTGATGGCCAGGGCTTATCGCCTCCGCTCCGCCCCTAAGCCTGGCGCGCGCATATACCAGCATGCTGTCGCCGTCGACTGTGACGGCTGTCAGCGGTGTACCGATCCGTCGACGAGCAGCCGAGTGTCACCTCCGCCCGTTGTAAACGGCATGGTTTCGCGGGAATGGGAGCCGATACATCCTCTGCGGCCTGGCCGCCTGGCTCGGCTGACGTTTGACTTGAACGGTCCCGGTCTTAAGGCGGTGAGCTGGATAGAGCCGATCGAATCGAGTCATACCATTTTGGAATTTGCGAAATTTGCGTACTGGAGCGCAGGCAGTTTTCGCGTGCCGTTCTCGCCATCTCCTCGAAATCACTACGATCGGCGGCTACAAGGCGATGCATCACGTCTGCAGCTTTGACCTCGATGTCCGGCTCGTCGAGGACAACTCCATTCAGCCCATTTACAACCTGCCTCTTCAGACCAAAGGCGGAAGACACTACGACGGGTTTGCCACGGAAAAGAGCCTCAGTTACTGTCAGGCCGAAGCCCTCCTCGCGAGAGAGCTGAAATATCCCATGAGCGTTCTGTTGCAGCCGACCGACAATTTCGGCATTTGCGTTGCTGTCCTTCATCGAGATACAGGTGAGATATACGCGCCGCCGCACTTCCTCGGATAATTGAGAGCATAGTCCTACGCATTTCTCGAAATACTCGCGTCCTTCAGGATCGTCAGACACACCTGAAGGATCCGGTCCCGCAATCACCAGGCAGGTATTATCGGAGACCTCGGCGCGGGCCGTTCCAACAAAGCGATCGAACGCAGCGATGATGCGGTCGATGCCCTTCAGTCCATCCCACCTCGAGACGTGCAGGAAATACTGCGAGCCGAGAATGTCCTGAAGGGTCGCGTTTGGCTCGAATTCATGACCCTTGAACGATACCAAATTCTCCAGTGCCTGGCTCGGTGGCCCTTCATGGTTGCAGTTCTTGGTCGAGAAAGGGCTGATCGATGGCTGGATGAAATCGATGGGGCGACCGGCATCAAAGGCATATGCCTCGTCACTTAGAACAACGCGCTGGAAGGGACGAAGGTATTCCTTCAGGAGGTCCCATGTTTTCTCGACTGTCGGAGTGCGCTTCGGATAGCCGATGTGGCATCGCCAGATAGCCGGGTGTGGGTGAGAATCCAGGAACTGTGCGGCTGCACAAAGTGGCTGCGGATCATGAATGACAAGGAAGTCATCCGGTCCGATGATCCTTTCCAGCTCCGAGGCGCCTTGCTGCGACGTCTGAAGATAATGCGGCAGCAGCTCATCCATTCCTGCTGCGATAGTGTCGTGAAGAGAATTGTGGAGCCCTTTGGTGAACTCAAAGAAGTGTTCGTCCTTCGGCTTGAAGATAAGCCAGCGAACATCGAAACCAAGTTCCCGAAGGAGGCGTATGTGATGGGGAAGCATTTCAGCCACCCCACCGCCGAATGCGGTGGAATTGATATGCCAGATACAACGGGCGCCAATCTTGTCACGAGTTGCGTTGGACGAACGAAAGAGTTCATCGAGAAGTTCCCCGTAGTCCGCCCGTTCCTCGGCGTAGCGCTCAAGGACCGACCCTTCCACCAGCACCTCGTCAAATAGAGGTGTGCACTGTTTCGTTGTTACCTTCAAATTCTGGTCCTCCTTTTGGTCTGGGAAGCAGGTTCAGTCCGGCCGGTAAGCAAGGAGCTCGCGAAAACTCTCGATCCAGCCCTTGGTGTCAGCGTGACCTTTGGCACCAGGGCCGACACCCACGCAGTCGCAGCCTGCAGCGGTTGCCGCTTCAATTCCGGTTTGGGTATCTTCAAACACCAAGCATCTTTCCGGGGCCATGCGCAGCATCAGCAATAGTCTTTGATAGGGTTGCGGATGCGGTTTTCCGTGACTGACGTCCTCAGCTGCAATCATGATTCTCGGGTAGGAGATTCCGGCCGCCTCGAGTCTGGCAATGGCCGAAGCCCTTGTCGAAGAGGTGACGATGGATCTCCTTTCGTCAGGGATCGAGCTATAGAACTCCGCGGCCCCCTGGATTGGCCGCAACAGGCTCATTGCTTGGATCTCGTAATCCGCAATGCGAGCTGCTTCGCGTTCCGGCGAGAGACCGGGCGCAATAGC
Source organism: Sinorhizobium fredii (assembly GCF_002944405.1). Classification (NCBI taxonomy): domain Bacteria; kingdom Pseudomonadati; phylum Pseudomonadota; class Alphaproteobacteria; order Hyphomicrobiales; family Rhizobiaceae; genus Ensifer; species Ensifer fredii. The sequence continues at coordinate 100,514 of NZ_CP024309.1, forward strand.
CTTCACCAGCTCGATATCCCTGCGAGCGGCCGACATCCTCATTGCGTGATCTGGACAAATCCGTTCCTCCAGCGCCCACCGACGGAGTGCGCTTTCGACGACAGCCCGGGAATCTACAAGGGTTCCGTCCAGGTCGAAGGCCACGTGATCATAACCTTCAAGCTGAATTTCGATCGTGACTCCGTCCAGAGGATTCGAGTCATTGTGCGAATGGATTGTAGCTCTCGTTTGTTCGTTCACGGTTTGCCTCCGTGCATCAGGCCCAATGATGCCTATTGGAAAGACATGCCTTCTCGGTGGCGTGAAAGGCCTCGGCGCAGTAGTCGACCATCGATGCGTCGGTGACCTGAGCAGTCATGTCCTCGTCCTTGCGATAGTCTGCGAGTGCGAGCTCCAGTGCTGCCTGCAGAGCTCTGAAAAATGCGGCATTCATGAAAGCATTGCTCATGTATGTTCCCGGGTAGCCGGTGTAGATACCGTGTTGCAGGCACCTGTGAGCGAAGGCCCTTCCATGCTTTTGCGAAGGCAGAAGGATATCGAACATGGTATCGCTTCCGAGAACGCGCGCAGGTATTCCGCTGCGCTCGAAGGAGGTTTGGAATTGCCTCTTGAGCGCTGAGCCCCTTTCGGCGAGGCGCTCGACAATTTTTGCTTCCTCAAATATCTCCTGTGTCAGGTTGCCGGCCACAAAGGCGCGGTTCTCGCGCAGATACGTGTTGCCGAGATAAGCCCTGTCTGCTCCCGCCATGGCATCCGCGGTGCCGGCGACCGCGGAAAGGCCGACGCCTTGTGCGACTCCCTTGGCCAATGTGATGATGTCAGGTTTCACACCATGTTTTCGGCAGTAGCCACCCTTGGCATAACGAAGTCCGCACAGGACCTCATCCACAACCAGTAGGACCCCATGCAGTCTTGCCAAGCTGGAGATTTCTTGGAGCAATTCCGGGGGAAAGACCGAGGGCTCGGGCGTGAAGAAAATGCCTGCGACGCGGCCCTGGTTCCCGGCCAGTTGCTGTTTCAGAATACCGAGATCGTATTGATAATCCTGGATGTGTTGATCCTTAGCCGGAGGATTGTCCGACCAGGGAGGCTGTTGAAAGATGTCGTGCCAGCCGTGGAAGCCAGCCGTCAGGATAACCGGCCGACCAGTTCGGTAGCGAGCGATCCGAACGGCCGCTTCCGTTGCACAAGATCCGGTTCTCAGAAAGAACACTCTAGGAGTGTCTGGGAACATTACCGACATTTTCCCGGCAAGTAGCTGGCGTTGCTCGCTTACCGGCGATGGCAGAACGTCAGTTTCTTGCGCCATCGCCTGCGCAAGCCGGGTCGTGAATACCGGGTTATTGCTGCCCAACGGGGAAGCCCCGCTGCATGACGTCATATCCAGGTAGGTCTTGCCATGGATGTCCTCCGCTATTGCGCCATTTGCGGAGCGGAAGATGATGGAGGACGGAGTTTCACCCTCCCATTCAGCTAAATGTCCGGTAGGCCCAGGATTGAGCATCTAAATTACCCCTCTACTGTCAGTGACAGAGCCATTCTCCTCGCGTTGGCCATGATTGTGTGTGTCGGATTGCTGTTCCCCGCGAAATTCATAACGGAGCCGTCCATGACATGGATGTTGGTGAACCCATGGACCTTGCCGCACCTGTCTACGACGGAGCTCCTGGGGTCACATCCGGCGCGCATGGTTCCGTGCAGGTGGGAACTGCCTCTTGCATGCGAGGAAGGTTCTCGTTCGATGCGGAATGCGCCCAGGTGGAGCAGAATGTCGTCTGCGCGGTCGGCGAGAAAGTCCATTCGGGCTCGGTCGTTTTCCGAGTTCCTGTATACGAAACGGATGTAGGGGATACCATGCCGGTCAGCGACGTCGTCAAGCACTAGGCGATTGTGCGACCATGGCTCCTCCCCGGCTATATAGTGCAGGCGCACCCGGCCGATGTTCTCCCTCGGCAAGAGGAAATTCGCTTCATAAATGAGGCCACCAAATCTGCACGGTACGTCATTATGTTCATAGAACTCGTCTGTATAAACGGTCGCATGCGGTCCCCAGTGCGAAGCCAATGCATCGGAGCCGCAATCAGCCGCATCCACGTAGCCGACGGAGTAGCCGCTGATCTTGAAGGAGAGGCCTCGCCCAACAAGGTCCGATTCGTTTCCTATTCCCTGCGGGGCATGCCCACTCTTCGACCGAAGCATCAATGCGGCCGACTGTATCGCGTTTGCGCACACGACGACCGTTCCAACCGGGATCCGGATCAGTTCCGATGAGAGCGGCACATAGCACTCCAGGACTTCGGCCCGGCCGTCGCGGCCAATCTCGATCCGGTTGACGAAACAGCCGTAGAAAACCGAAATCGCTCCCGGCAGTCCGGAGTCATCCAAAATGTTCCTTGCAAGCACTGATGCCCTCGCATCCGTAGGGCATACCAGCTCATCGCAAGCTGAACACTTGATGCATCCACTGCTGTCGCCGGGCGCCCGGAGTGCCAGGGGGATCTTCTTTGGCCTTATGCCGAGTTCCTGCATCGCATCGGATAACATCACTCCACGGGGGCTGGCTGGGTACGATGCGTTCCCGTTTGTGCCACCGATCTCCAGCAGATGCTCGATCTCAGAATAGCAGGGTTCGAGATCCTGAAGGGTAATGGGCCAATCGATATCCATGTCGGTCGAAAGATATTGGGAAGCTGACAGATCCGATTGACGATATCTGAACGTGATTGCATTGTAGAATTGCATTCCGCCGCCGACGCAACACGCTGTCCACGGGTTACCGTCGGCGGCGCCAGTGGACGTGAACGCCTTGCTGTATGCCGCTTGATGGGGCTCGTGCATGGCACCAGGAGAAACCATGCCTCCATATTCCAGGACGGCCACGCGGCAGCCTTTTTCCGCAAGCGTTCGCGCGACTATCGATCCAGACGGCCCGGAGCCCACGATAACCGCGTCGAAGGTGGTGTAATCACAAGAGGCCGCGGCAATGTGTCTGATGTCCGTCACTATCAATGGTCTCCTGTCCGATGTGAAGTGGCGGGCCAGCAAGCGGTGGTCGCGACGGAGGCCAGGATGTGCTTTGTGCGGGTCACATAGTCGGGGACCGCGATGCCTGCGGGGCCGGTGGCGGGGTGGCGGTAGTTGGCGACGAGGCCGTCGAAGGTCCGCACGAACCAGAGGCATACCTCGTCCGGATCGGTGCTGCGGCTACGCAGGGTGACAACGTGCCAACTGTTCCAGTCCCGGGCGCCGGGGGTACGGCGAAGGTCCATGTACGAGACCATGAAGGGATCGCGGAGGGGCTGCCCGAGGAGATCCGCCACTCGCGGAAGAGGTATCCTGGCCAGGTTCTTCGACCATTCCAGGTTGGAGGCCGCCCGACGCACCGCCTCGCAAAAGGAGTCGGTTGCGTCGAGCGGGAAAGCAAGCGGGCCCATTCCTACGTACCAGCCAATGGAGGACCGGAAGGGAGCTGTCCGGGTATGAAAGGGGACCATGGTGCGAAATTCACCCGAACCGGTGATTTCATGGCCAGCTTTGGCGAGGCAGGCGAGCAGGCCGGAGAATGAGTCTCCCCCGGCCTTGCGGCAGACGGTGTCGAAGACGCGCGCCGCGGATGCGTCGAGAAGCTCGGTGTATCCGCTAGGCTGGGCGGCCGAGCTGCTTCTCATGTCGCCAACTGATACAGGGAACTCCGGTAGGCGACCGCCCGCCTCGGCGAGGAACTGCCGCCAATGGGCGATGGATTCGTCGTCCGGGGTCAGCGTGTCGGCCGCGGTTCGTTCGGCCTCCGCGAAATCGAGATAGCTGGATGTGGGGGGAAGAGGAGCCGGGACGGTCTTGCCGTCGCGAACCCTAAGTGCTTCGACGTAAAGAGTGCGAATCTCATGCGCCGTTGCGAGAATGGAGAAACCGTCCATCAGGATGTGGTCGGCGGCAAGACAGACGGTCGTGGCTTCCGGGCGGCTGATGGTGGCACAGATATATGCGGGCCACTCGAGTGGGCCGACTTCGGCGTCGAAGAGTTCCTCCAGGTACCGCGCCAGCTGCTGCCCGTCGCTGAAGTCCCCCGCCGCACTGTGGTGGATACTCACGGCTCCGGCCGGTAGCGTCCTGCGGCGGAGACGACTGCCTGGCGTGGAGCGAGGGGGGAGGCTGAGATGGCTCCGCAGGGTTTCGTGGCGGTCTGTCCACTCGCAAAGCGCCTTGGCAAAGACATTCGCATCGAGTTCGGCGGGCAGATTGAAGACAGAGCCCAGCCATGACGGTGGCTGGGAGGCCTCGTCGGCCGCCTCGAGTGCATATCCGATGTGTGCTTCCTGAACGTGAGACGCCCGCCGCTTATCTTCCGCCCAAATGGCCTCGGACATGCACGGTGCGCAAGCCCGCCAGACGGTGAGGCGGCCCGGAGAGAGACCGAGGGATGACATGTCAGTGAACTTCATGAAATGGCCGCCTGCCTGCGAGGAACGGAGATGGTGCTGAGGACGAGGGTCTCGGGCGTCGGTTGACCAAGCTCAACGCCCGCGCTGCCGCGCGTGAGAGGAACGCGCCGACGGTACATCTCATTAAAGCGCAGTCCCTAGCGGCGGCGGTCAGACTCAGCCTCTCGATCAGCTCCGAAAGGACAACCCGGAGCAGGCGCTGTAGCAAAAAACCAGCTTTCTGGTGGCGACGAGGATCCGGCAAGCAGACCCCTGTAGGAAGTGGGATCCCTCCGCGGACGCGCAGTGCCCAGTCTCGTTCGTGCTCGGGTAGAGAGGTTCGATTGCGGTCATGCGGGACGACGAGCATCACGCTGTACTCGAGGAGGGTGACCGTCTGCCCCGCGGGAAGAAGGTGGAAGCTTCGGGGCAGGCGGCGGCGGGGCGTTTCGTGTGGCTCTTGCGTCACCCCGCGCTCCCAGGATCCGGCGTCGACAGGTCATAGCCCAGGTGTTGCAGCTCCTTCCCGGCTATCCGCTCGAACTCCTCGATTTCCGCGGGCGTGAGGTCGTGTCGGTACCGTCCCCGACGCCCGGTATCGAGCGGTTTGGCCGCGGCTTCCGCTGCGGGATGCCCCCAGGGTTTGTCGAACAGCGCGTGCTTGTGCTCCGCGTGGTGCAGGACTGCCTCGTCCCATGGCAAGCCGAGGTGTTCCAGCATCCGCTCGATGGTCTGGCGGGGGCGGGCGACCAGATCCTCATACCTGACTTCCAGGTAACGGCCGTCAGGAGCAGTCTCGCGGGGCCGGGTGACGATCTCCAGCCAGCCGTTCGCGGCCTCCGCTATAGTCCGGTAGCCCCAGTCGGGGACGGTCTTGAGGTGTGAGGCAGCCAGGTCGCGGCCGTCGCGGATTATGTGAATGAAATGAGCTTGAGGCCAGATCGCCGCGTACGTGCCGATGTCCCGGATCCTCCGCTGAAGCTTCAGGCCCCATCGTCCGGCTCCCGTCTGTTCACGTCGCAATTCGCCAATGGAATCTATGAGCCGGCAACGGTCGTCGAGGGAAGAAAGATCGGTACCACGCTCCGCCATCAAGCCGATCACCAGGTTCCGCACGTCGTCACGATCGAGACCGAAACGCTCGCACTGCACAACAAAGTGCGCGCCGTCGAACCACTCAGGATCAACGGTCTCCTTCGTGGCACCGGCGAGTCGCGGGTCGCGGCGGTCGATCATGTCGCACGCCGCGAGAATGTGCGGGCCGAGGTTGACCGGATCAGTGAAATCGATCTCCGGACCGACGACCAAACCGGGGTACGAGTCAAGTACGATACTCAGCACAGTGGTGCCGGAGCGGTTCTCCCCGCCGAGCAGGACTGGATTGGAAGGCAGGATGAGAGGAGAAGAAACGAGACCGGACATGACTTTCCTGAGGGGCATGTGGCGTTCGGTCAAAGCTGTACTGGCAAAAATCAATTGTTGCTATTAATACAAATGCGCCTTGTAAGTTTATTTCGAAACGTGGATAGGTTTTTCGTCAAACGTACAGCTATTGCTTCTTTGCCGACGCAGTTGTTCGGTAGCGGCGACCGTTTAGTCGGTGAAAGATGATCGCGAATTGTTGAAAGAAGCGCACTATCGCGGCACTGTTCACTGGCGCGTTCAACAGTGCAGCTGCACATTACTCCGGCACTGGACCTGGGCAGCTGCCAGAGCATTTCTGCTGCACACATAAACGCCGGCACCCGAACAGCACTTGGACGGGGCAGTCCAGGGTTCGGAGCCCCCGGGCGTGCAACACGGGCAGATGTATATCGGAATTGTCCGATGTACGACGATTATCGAACATGCCTCATCGCTGGTTCGCCCGGCCCCGTTGCTTTTACAAGAATTTCCTCTTTGGCACGCTTCGTGCTTCATGTTTGTGGATGTGGTCACAGGCGTGAAGCGGTCGATCTTCGATCAGGGCGTACCTCGCTGCGGCTGCTAAACAAGACAAGTCAAACCAGCTCATAGGCCGACGATCGTGCCTTTGTGGGGGCAGATGATGTATGCTCGAATAGATCCGCGTATCCGTGCAATCGCCCTGAGCATGGTTGTGCTGCTAGCGTTTACGACCTCGGAAGCGGCGGCTGCCGAGATCCCGCGAGGCAACCCCGAGATCGGATATTTCGTACTGAGCAACGGCATGGAGGTGGTCGTCATACCCGATCACCGGACGCCGACGGTCACTCAGATGGTCTGGTACAAGGCCGGAAACGCCGATGAGCCACCCGGTAAATCCGGCATCGCGCACTTCCTGGAGCATCTCATGTTCAAGGGCACGAAGAAGCATCCGGCCGGCGAGTATAACGCAAGGATCGCCGAGATCGGCGGGGAGGAGAACGCCTTCACGTCGTCCGACTACACTGCCTACTACCAGACGGTCACGTCGGAGGCGCTCGGGACGATGATGGAATTCGAAGCTGACCGGATGCGCCATCTCGAACTTACCGACGCGGTCATCGTGCCCGAACGCGATGTCATTCTCCAGGAGCGGCGCTCGCGCGTAGAGGGCGACCCGGAGGCGCTTCTCGAGGAGGAGATGCGGGCGACCCTCTATCAGAACCATCCTTACCGCATCCCGGTCATCGGCTGGATGCACGAGATGAAAGAGCTCAATCGTTCTGACGCCATAGCGTTCTACAATCGCTACTATGCCCCGAACAACGCCATACTGGTCGTGGCAGGAGACGTGGACGTCGGGGAGGTGTGGTGGCTAGCGGACAAGACCTATGGGGCCGTGCCGCGTGGTCCGGATTTGCCGCAGCGCGTAAGGCCCCAGGAGCCGGAGCAGAACACCAAGCGAACCGTGGCGCTCACCGACGCGCGCGTGACCGTGCCGATCGTGCGAAAAGCGTGGGTCACGCCGTCCTACAGTACGGCCGAGCCGAATGAAGCGGAAGCCCTGGAGGTTCTTTCAGAAATTCTCGGTGGAGGATCGCGCAGCCGGATCCATCAGGAATTGGTCGTGAAACAGGCGATAGCCTCCTGGGGTGGCGCAAATTTCCATGGAAGATCGCTCGATCCGTCCAGCTTCACGATTTATGGCTCGCCGCGTGGCGCGGCGACAATCGAGGCGGTGGAACGCGCGCTCGACGCTGAAGTCCGCAAAATCATCGAGACCGGTGTTCCAGATGTCGAGCTGGAGAGGGCCAAAAACCGCTTGGTGCGCACGATGGTCTTCGCACGCGACAGCCAGGCGGGAATGGCCAACATCTACGGGAAGGCGCTTGTGACCGGCAGCACGGTCTACGACTTGGAGGTATGGCCGTTGAGGGTTCGCGCGGTGACCGCGGCGGAGGTGCAGGCGGTCGCGAGGAAATACCTTAATTCCGACCGTTCGGTGGCAGGATACCTGCTGCCGCGCGGGTGCGCGGTCTCAGGAGATAAGATCCGATGACATGGTGCAACCGACTGCCGATCAGAGCCGCCAGACCACTGCTGATCGTGTTTGTATTGCTGGGTCTTGCCGCCACGTCGGCCAGGCCGGCCATCTCCATACAGGAAGTCGAGACATCGAGTGGGATCAAGGCTTGGCTGGTGGAAGACTATTCGGTACCGATCGTCACGATTCGGTTCGCGTTCCGGGGCGGCACCACGCAGGATCCTTCCGGGAGGGAAGGCCTAGCCAATCTCATGACCGACTTGATCGAGGAAGGGGCCGGCGACCTTGACAGCGAAGCCTTCCAGGAGCGGCTCGACGATGCCGGCGCCGAGATGCGGTTCGGGGCCGGGCGAGATTCGGTCTACGGTTCCATGCGAGTGCTCGCCGATCAGAAGGATAAGGCGTTCGATCTTCTCCGCCTGGCCATCGAGCAGCCGCGCTTCGACGAGGCGTCGGTGGATCGCATTCGCGCCCAGATCGTCTCGGGCATTATCGCTGAGGCCAAGGATCCGGAGACGGCCGCAGAGGTCGCATGGAGGAAGGCGCTTTATGGGGATCATCCTTATTCCCGGAGCGCCGAAGGGACGGAGCAGACCCTTGCCATTGCCACAACCACCGATCTGAAGGCGCTCCATAAGCGGCTTTTCGCAAGGGGCAAGCTTGCCATAGCCGTAGCGGGAGCGATCGACGGCGGTGCACTCAAGCACGATCTGGATCGGATATTCGGCGGCTTGCCTGCCGAACCCTGCTTGCTGCCGGTTGCGGACACCGCCCCTAGGCTGGCGCAGGAAATTCGCATCCCGTATGACTTACCGCAGACTGGTCTGCGCCTCGCCTATCCGGGAGTTAGCCACAAAGACCCGCAGTTCTTTGCAGCCTATCTGATGAATGACATTCTCGGGGAGGGAGCGTTCACGTCCAGGCTCTGGAACGAGGTGCGCGAGAAGCGAGGGCTCGCTTACCACATCGGATCTGCCCTCGTGAACAACGACCATGCCGAGGCGCTCGTTATTGGCACTGAGACCCGCCCTGACCGGGCCGCAAAGACACTCTCTCTCATTCGCTCCGAGGTGCGGCGGATTGCGGAGGAGGGCGTCAGCAAGGAGGAGCTCGAAGCGGCGAAGAAAAAGATGATCGGCAGTTACGCGATCGACCATCTCAACTCCTCCGGCGCGATCGTCGACACTCTGGTAAGAATCCAAATGGAAGATCTCGGCATCGACCATATCGAGCGGCGGAAACAGCTGATCCAGGCCGTGACCGTCGAGGACGTCCGGTCGGCCGCAAAACGGCTTCTCTCCGCCGACCCCGCCGTAATGATTGTCGGACCGCCCCTTGAGAATAGGAAAGGATAAGACCGGTCGGCGGCGGACGAGCCATCTTCCCCACCGCCCTGAACCGGCTGTTGCAGGGCAGGCGTTCTCTGGCTGATCCGGTGGCGCTCGATCCTTTCCACAGATGCGACAAGTAATCCACCTGCTCAGATTGTTGATGCGTTCACCCGCGACATTCGCCTGTCTGGAGCGAGGTCAGCCAAGGCTTTTCGACCCCGTGGCGACGACATCAGGTGAAGATCTTGCGCGCCGCCATCCTGAAGTGGAGATCAGGCGAAGCCTATCAGCACGCCGCCGATGGCTGAGACGACCACCACGATCCACGGCGGGGACTTCCAGGACATGAGAAGGACAACGCAAATCAGGGCGAGCGCAAACTCGTGCGGGCCAACGATCGCGCTGGTCCAGACGGGCTGGTAGAGCGCGGCTCCTAGGACGCCCACCACCGCCGCGTTGGCTCCGCGCATCAGCGCCTGCGCCGCAGGCCTCGTGCGAAATGCATCCCAGAACGGAATGGTGCCGATCAGCAGCAGAAAGCCGGGCAGGAAAATCGCGATAACCGCGACGGCGGCTCCGATCAGGCCGTTGGGCTCGGGGCCAAGCGCCGCTCCGAGGTAGGCGGCGAAGGTGAACAGCGGCCCCGGCACCGCCTGGGCCGCGCCGTATCCAGCGAGGAAATGATCGGCCATCACCCAGCCGGGCTGGACGACCTCCGCCTGCAGGAGCGGCAGGACGACGTGCCCTCCGCCGAAGACAAGCGAGCCGGCGCGGTAGAAGGCGTCGAAGACCGCCAAGCCTTGCGACGAAGTTATCGCGGCCGCAATCGGCAAGCCGAAGAGCAGGCCGAAGAACAGGACGAGCGCGATCCCGCCGACGGAATTCGATACTGGAAAGCTGACATGGCCGGTGATTGCCTCGCCCTTCCTCCGGCATAACAACAGCCCTGCGAGACCGCCGACAACAATGGCCGCGAGCTGACCGACGGAGCCGGAAACGAGAACGACGATCAGCACGGCGGCGAGCGCGATGCTCGCGCGTTCCCTGTCCGGGCACAGGTTCCTGGCCATGCCCCATACTGCCTGCGCGACAATGGCGACGGCGACAACCTTCAGCCCGTGGATGACGCCGGATCCGATAGGCGCGCCAAAGGAGGCCGCCCCGAACGCGAAGAGGACAAGCAGGATCGCCGAAGGCAGCGTGACGGCGGCCCAGGCCGCCGCTGCTCCCAGCGGGCCGGCGCGAAGGAGGCCAAGCGCGAATCCTGTCTGGCTGGAGGCGGGGCCGGGGAGAAACTGGCACAGCGCCACGAGGTCCGCGTACCCCCTTTCGTCAATCCAGCGCCGCCGGACGACCAGTTCGTCACGAAAGTAGCCGAGGTGCGCGATCGGACCGCCAAAGGAGGTCAGTCCGAGCTTCAGAAAGGTCGCGAAGACCTCGCCGGCGCTGCCCCGGTGATCCGTACGTTGGGCCGCCTTGGTAACAGTGTCATCCATGGACCGTCATCTCTCGTGAATTTCCGCTTCCGTCTATCGCAGCCGGCTAGGCAGCTAAGCCAAAGGCCTTCTTTATCCTTGAAATGCAAAACTCTGAAGAAGGAGCAAGTGTATAGCTCATCAGCACGACGCGGCCGCACGGCGCTAGTACGGGGAGCGGTCGAGATAAGCGTCGAATGCGGCAGCGACAGATCTAAGCACAAAGCCATGCTCCTGCCGCACGCTGACGAAACCATTGTCAATATCTACGATCCCGTCCTCGGCCAACCGAGACAGGCGCTCAGCTCGATCCAGAAGGGGGACCGGATCAAATCCGTGAGCTGCGCAGACTGCGGGCACGTCCACCTCCAAATTGCACATGAGCCGTTCGATGATATCGGCTCGCACGCGATCTTCGACGCTGAGACTGCAGCCACGCGCTGTCGCCAAGTGGCCAGCTGCGATGCGCCGGCTATACGAACTCTGTGCGATCTCGTTCTGGACATATCCCTGGCCGAGACGACCAATAGCCGACGGGCCGAAGCCGATCACGGCTTGGCATGTGTCGGCCGAGTAGCCTAAGGAATTGCGCCGCAGACGACCGGCGCTCCGTGCGAGCGCGAGCTCGTCGTCCGGAAAGGCGAAATGGTCGAGCCCGATCTGGCGATACCCCGCGGCAATCAGCGTATCGGCAATGGCTGCTGCCTGTTCAGCGCGAGCAGCAACGTCGGGCAGTGCTGCCTCAGGGATCAGGCGCTGATTCTTTCTATAAGAAGGAACGTGCGCGTAGCCGAACACGGCAAGCCGGTCGGGGCGCATGGCAGCCGCTGTCGTTGCGCTCTGGACACAGGACTGCACTGTTTGATGCGGGAGACCGTACATGAGGTCGAAATTGATGCGGCTTACTTTATGCCGGCGCAAGTTTTGGACGGCAGCCGCTACTATTGCCTCACATTGGACCCGATTGATCTTTGTTTGGACAGTCAGATCGAAGCTCTGCACGCCGAGGCTCGCGCGGGTCACCTCGGCAACTTCCAAGGTTTCGGCCATTTTCGGCGTGAAAGTGCGAGGGTCGATCTCGACAGCAACGGTAGCCGCTTTCTTAAAGGCGAAGCGGCGGCGCAGAATCTGCATTAGGGCGAGAAACTCAGCGGGCGGCATGATGGTTGGCGTTCCACCGCCGAAATGAACGTCGCTTACCGGCAGCCCCTGCGGCGCTTGCTCCGCAACCAAACGGATTTCCTCACCTAACACCGAAAGGTACTCGACGATCGAGGCCTCCCTACGAGTGATCCTGGTAGGAAAGCCGCAATACCAGCACATTGTCCGACAGAACGGAATGTGGAGATAGAGCGACACGGCCTCGTCGGCTGGCAGCCCCTTCAGCCATTTCGCGCAAGCGTCGGCGCCAACCGCCGGGGTAAACTCCGAGACTGTCGGATAGATCGTGTACCAGGGCAGGCGCGCATCATAATGCTTTGCGTGAAGGGAAGTCGTCGGCGCGATGGTTTGTTTCGAGTCGGACCGCGAGGATGTCCAGGTCCCAGGCGTCCTCTTCCGTTGGATCGAATGCGATCCCGTCGTCCGGACGCTTTTATCAAGATCAGCCATCACGGTTCCCGCCATCCGAATGCCAGTCGGCAGTGCCCGCCGCATCAATACGGGCTTTCAAAACTCATGCCGACTCCGTGCTGCATCGGAAGAGATAGATTTTCCGTAGACTTCTCGGGTGAGCAATCTTCGACTGAATAAAAACCACGAAACAAACTCTTGTCGCGCATTCGACAAACACGGCAGTATCGTGCGCAATCGCCTTCGCCTTGCGTGAGAGGCGACTATCCCTCGACAGTGGGCATACACAGCCGATGGGTAATGGTTGGGCGGAAAGCATAATTTCCGGTTCGCTCGGAACAATGTTGAGGAAGATCGCTCGAAGGGACGAAGACGCGCCCACTTTGATAGATTACTCAATCGATGCTCCGCCATTCTCTCGCAGTCGATTGAGGACGATGATCACCCATCGTTGGCACGCCACCCCTTCGTTTCTCCTCTGAACAATGACCTAACGAAGAGGTGGCCGGCCAACGTGAACTGGTCCGCTTCTTGCACGATGCCCCTTATGACAAGCCGGTTGCCGATCCGCACGTGGTTCAGGACGGATTGCTCGAGGTGCACGATGGCAACTGCTGAGACATTCTACGATGTCATTCGCCGCCAGGGAATCACCCGGCGCAGCTTCACTAAGTTCTGCAGTCTGACGGCCGCGAGCCTTGGCTTCGGTCCGGGGGCGGCGAGCGCCATGGCCGAGGCGCTTCAGACCAGGGAACGTGTGCCTGTCATCTGGATGCATGGGCTCGAATGCACCTGCTGTTCGGAGAGCTTCATCCGTTCGGCCCATCCTTTGGTAAAGGATGTGGTGCTGTCGATGATCTCGCTCGACTACGATGAAATGATTATGGCCGCTGCCGGCCATCAGGCCGAAGCCATTCTCGGGGAAACCAGGGCGAAATATAAGGGCAAGTACATCCTGGCCGTCGAGGGCAATCCGCCGCTCAACGAGAACGGCATGTACTGCATCGCCGGTGGCCGGCCTTTCGTCGAGAAGCTGAGGTGGATGGCAGAGGATGCGATGGCGGTCATCGCGTGGGGCACCTGTGCCGCCTCCGGCTGCGTACAGGCAGCTAAGCCGAACCCGACCCGGGCAACGCCGGTTGACAAGGTGATCCACGGCAAGCCGATCATCAAAGTTCCGGGCTGTCCCCCGATTGCCGAGGTGATGACCGGCGTGCTCACCTTCATCATCACTTTCGACAAGCTGCCCGAGCTCGACCGTCAGGGGCGGCCGAAGATGTTCTATTCGCAGCGCGTTCACGACAAGTGTTATCGCCGCCCGCATTTCGACGCCGGCCAGTTCGTGGAGGAATGGGACGACGAGGGCGCGCGCAAGGGCTACTGTCTCTACAAGACCGGCTGCAAGGGCCCGACGACCTACAACGCCTGTTCCACAGTCCGTTGGAACGGGGGCGTTTCATTCCCGATCCAGTCCGGCCATGGGTGCATCGGCTGCTCCGAAGAAGGCTTCTGGGATCAGGGCAGCTTCTATGACCGGCTGACCAACGTCGAACAGTTCGGCATCGAGGCCAATGCCGACAAGATCGGCTTGACCGCGGCTGGTGTCGTTGGTGGCGCGATCACCGCGCATGCCGCTGCGACCGTCATCAAGCGCGTAACCACGAAGCGCGAAAAGACCGAAGCACAGCATGGCCAGGAAACACCGCGATGACGATCGATACTCCGACAGGCGACACGTTGGAAAATTCCGGCAAGCGCATAGTCGTCGATCCCGTCACCCGCATCGAGGGCCATATGCGGATCGAGGTCAATGTCGACGAGAACAATATCATCCGCAACGCCGTGTCGACCGGAACCATGTGGCGCGGCATCGAGGTGATCCTCAAGAACCGCGATCCGAGAGACGCCTGGGCCTTCACGGAGCGCATCTGTGGCGTCTGCACCGGCACGCATGCCCTGACGTCGGTGCGAGCGGTGGAAAACGCGCTCGGCATCACCATTCCCGAAAACGCCAATTCCATCCGCAACCTCATGCAGCTTGCCTTGCTGGTTCATGACCATGTCGTGCACTTCTATCACCTGCACGCGCTTGACTGGGTTGACGTGATCTCGTCGCTGTCGGCCGATCCGAAGGCCACCTCGGCGCTGGCACAATCGGTATCCGACTGGCCTCTTTCCTCGCCCGGTTATTTCAAGGACGTCCAGGCGCGGCTCAGGAAATTCATCGAGTCGGGCCAGCCCGGCCCGTTCAAGAACGGCTATTGGGGCAATGCCTCCTACAAGCTGCCGCCCGAGGCAAACCTGATGGTGTTGACGCACTATCTGGAGGCGCTCGACTTCCAGAAAGAGATCGTCAAAATTCACTCGATCTTCGGTGGGAAAAACCCGCATCCGAACTGGCTGGTCGGGGGCGTGCCCTGTCCGATCAATGTCGACGGAACCGGTGGCGTCGGCGCTATCAACATGGAACGGCTGAACATGGTCGCGTCCGTCATCGATCAGCTGATCGAGTTCAACGACAAAGTCTACATTCGCGACATCATGGCGATCGGCGCCTTTTACAAGGACTGGCTCTATGGCGGTGGTCTCTCCGGCAAAAATGTACTCGCCTATGGCGACGTGCCGGAGCATGCCAACGACTATTCGGAAGCGAACCTGAAGCTGCCGCGGGGCGCGATTATCAACGGCAATCTCGCGGAAGTGCATCCCGTCGACCATGCCGATCCCGAGCAGATCCAGGAATTCGTGACCCACTCCTGGTACAGATATCCCGACGAGACCAAGGGCCTGCATCCCTGGGACGGCGTCACGGAGCCTCATTACGAGCTCGGGCCAAACGCCAAGGGCAGCAAGACCAATATTGAACAGCTCGACGAAAACGCGAAATATTCCTGGATCAAAGCGCCACGCTGGCGCGGCCATGCCATGGAGGTCGGGCCGCTGGCGCGTTGGGTCCTCGGCTACGCCCAGAACAAGGCCGAGTTCAAGGAGCCGGTCGACAAGGTCCTCAAGGATCTCGGCCTGCCGTTATCAGCGCTCTTCTCGACGTTTGGCCGCACCGCCGCCCGCGCGCTCGAATCTACCTGGGCCGGCCACCAGATGCGCTACTTTCAGAACAAGCTGATTGCCAGCGTCAGAACCGGCGATTCCTACACTGCCAATGTCGACAAGTGGAAGCCGGAGACTTGGCCGAGGATGGTCAAGGGCGTAGGCTTTACGGAGGCGCCGCGCGGTGCGCTCGCGCACTGGATCAAGATCAAGGAGGGGAGAATCGATAACTACCAGTGCGTCGTTCCCACGACGTGGAACGGCAGTCCACGTGATCCTGCTGGAAACATCGGTGCCTTCGAGGCGGCGCTTTTAGATATGCCGATGTCCGACCCTGCTCAGCCACTTGAAATCCTGAGAACCATCCACTCGTTTGATCCCTGCCTGGCATGCTCGACTCATATCATGAGCCCGGACGGGCAGGAAAGGACGAGGGTTCAGATCCGGTGAGGAGGTTTGCTCATGGCTCTTCATGCTAAAAAGGCAGTCGGGCGCCTGAGCGTCCATGTTTACGATGCACCGGTGCGCATCTGGCATTGGGTAAACGCCTTCTCGATCCTGACACTCGCTCTGACCGGCTACTTCATAGGCTCGCCGCTGACTTCCGTGTCCGGGGAGGCGAGCGCCAACTATCTGATGGGCCATATCCGCTTCATCCACTTCGCGGCGGCACAGATCCTCACAGTGCTCCTGATCCTGCGGGTCTATTGGGTCTTTGTGGGTGGCGTGCATGCCCGGCAGATCTTCTACATGCCCATCTGGAGCGGCCGTTTCTGGAAGGAATGGTCGCATGAAGTTCGCTGGTACATGTTCATGGCACCCCAGCCAAGGAAGTATCCAGGCCACAATCCGTTGGCGCGGTTCACCATGTTCCTCATGTTCACCCTGCCGCTGCTCTTCATGGTGATCACCGGCTTTGCGCTCTACAGCGACGGCGCGGGCCGAGACAGTTGGGAATATGTGCTTTTTGGCTGGGTATTCTCGATCTGGCCGAATAGTCAGGATATCCACACCAACCATCATCTCGGAATGTGGGTCATTCTCATCTTTGCGATCGTCCACATCTATGTAGTGGTTCGCGAGGACATCATGAGTTCGCAAAGCATCATCTCATCGATGTTCTCGGGCGAGCGGCTGTCCAAGGACATGGAGGACTAGACGGCTGCTCCATCATCAAACCGCAATTCGCCCCGCACCCCGCATTCTCGTGCTCGGTATCGGCAATATCCTCTGGGCCGACGAGGGATTTGGCGTGCGCGCGGTCGAAGCCTTCCACAAGGCCTATGAAGTGCCTGCCAACGTCACCGTCCTCGACGGCGGCACACAGGGCCTCTACCTGGTGCAGTTCATAAACGAGCACGACCGGCTCATCGTCTTCGACGCGATCGACTACGGCCTCGTACCGGGGGCGATGAAGGTGGTGGAGGATGATGAAGTGCCGAAGTTCACCGGTGCCAAGAAAGTGAGTCTGCACCAGACCGGTTTCCAGGAAGTGCTGAGCGCGGCAGATCTCATGGGACAATACCCCGAGCGCCTGACCCTGATCGGTTGCCAGCCGCTTGATCTTGAAAACTGGGGTGGTCCGCTGACGGCGCCGGTCAAGGCTGTCATTCCGGCGGCCGTCGACACCGCCGTTCGAACGCTGCGGGACTGGGGCGTCGCCGTTGCCGTGAGGCCGGAGGGGGCAGTGGTTCCGCCGCTTCTCGAAAACGACATCGACGTGGAAAACTACGAGCGCCGCGCCTATCGGCCGCGTTGAACTGGTGAGGGGGATCCTCCGGAAACACGCTTCCATGGTTACGTCCATGGCACCAGCCTGCCGGAAATGACGCGTGGGCGGTAGGGCCGGCTGCAAGGCGGCCGAAATCCCTCGGCATCGGACTGGCTTTGATCCGGTTCGGCAAGGGCAGGGCGCCGCCGCAGATCGCCATCGCTGTGCTGACGCGGCTCTGCTCGCCTGCGCGTTTCAGAAAGGGCGGGGCTGTTGGGCTTCGCACGGCAACGCTGTTCCCGCGCCTGCGGATTCTGCAGCATCGGAAAGGTAGAGGAGAAGCGCCATGTGCATAGGCATTCCCATGCGGATCGTCACCGCCAATGAGTTCGTCGCGAATTGCGAGCGTCATGGCGCAATATCTACAATCTCCCTCTTGCTTGTCGGCCCCCAGCCGAACGGGACCCACGTCCTCACTCATCTCGGCTCCGCCATTCGCGTGCTCGAGGCCGATGAGGCCCGGGCGATCGACGACGCGCTCGCCGCCCTCGTTGAAGCCAGCGAAGGCCGCGCCTTCGAACCGCTCCTTGCCGATCTTGTTTCCCGCGAGCCCGAATTGCCGCTGCATCTTCGCACCGATTGAAAGCAACACGTCCCAGCCTGTCGATGATGCTTTTCCCCTTACAGCTCACCGTAGCTCGAATTCTTCAGTTTGGCACGGCGCTTGCCAACGACCCCTTAGGAACGTTCGGAGTGCTGATTTGTGGAGGAGACAATGCCATCTAACCTGGTCCGCGCCGCGAGCAAGCGGACACTATCCGTCGTCGAGGAGACGAATTGCGATGCGCGTGTCGTACGATCGGCGGGCGAGCCCAACAACCCCGTGCCGGTCGTCACGGGTACTCCCGCGCAGCGGCCAGAGGTCAAAGGCGTCGCGGTCGTTCCTCCCGGTCTACCGCAGGGGTGCCGCTGCCGACGGCGCGATGCTATCGTTTGCCGAACGGCCAATGGCAGGCTGAAGGGCCGCCCGAACGCCGTTTTTCCGAGCTTGACCTCTATCGGACGTGAGCGGCCGGCAGGAGTAGTCGGCAAGGTCTGCGACCGGACGGTGAATGTCGGAAAATTCGGGGCCGGTTCTTTTCCGGCGCGTCAATCAAGGTGCCCACTGGCGGGCCGAAGGTCGCGATCGCCCATGCCTCCAAGGCGATCCTGCGATGAGGCCTGCTATATGGGTCGCCCCAATGGGTGAGGCAAGCGTGATGCCCTCGGACGCCGAACCTCTCCGCGCGCCCAGACTCAATTTGCTCGCCACCAATAGCGCAGAGGAGCTGATGAGCCGATGTTGGAGGACGGCGCTGCTCCTGCCGGCGCTCGCGGATGCGCTGGCGGTTTTCAAGTCCGGCCGGCCGAGCCGGATGTTCGACATCACCGACTATCCAGAGGACGACAAAGAGTTGATCACCCAGATCCTCGGCGAGGGCGAGGTTGCCGGCGTCGCGGTGCTGGAGAACGGCATCATCGCCCAGATGCAGGAGGCTGTCATGGCCGGCGTCTGGCGTATCCGCTTCACCGTCGCTGATGGCCGGATCGTTGCCGACTATATCGAAGTGGGCAGCATTCCCGCTGCGGTCAGGCTGGCCTGCTCCCGGCTACCGGCATCGATCAGCTACGGCGCTGCGCCGGCTGGCGCCATGAATGTCATGCCCTTGCTCACCGAAATCGGTGACCGCATCACCCGCCATCGGGCCAGCGACCCTGCTCATGTCATCACCTTCTCGCTCTTCCCCATGAGCCCGGAAGACATGAGCTTCCTGCAACATACACTAGGGGTCGGGCCGGTGCGGCTGACCTCCCGCGGATATCGAACCTGCCGAATTGTCGCGACCGGGGCGCGCAAGGTCTGGTCGGTGCAGTTCTATGACGTCATGGACACGGCCATTCTCGATACGCTGGAAATCTGCGACATACCCTCGATCGCCATTGCCGCCGAAGAGGATTTCCATGACTCCATGATGCGGCTCCGGGAGATGGAGGAGGCGTATTTCAAATGAGCGGCTCGGAGTGTCCAGGCAAGTACGGGCCGTATTGGGCGAAAACATGGAGTGCGGCATCGCTGCCATGTCCATGGTCCTGCGATCGGCCACCCGGCGCCGCAGATCTCACCGAGGGTCCTTTTTGCCGATCTGCCGGAAAAACGGGTCTGTCCGAATTGCGCTGCGCCGCCATCGAAGTTCACGAGGCTGGGCGATGATCGCCGAGCTCACCGAAACTGCCAAGCTCGACCCGGCGCTGGCGCTGGGCGAACGGGTCGTGGCCTGCTATCGACACATCCTCGAGACCGCCATGACCGACGTCCCGATCTGCAATCCGGCGCTTAAGGTCGCGGCCACAGGTTTCCGGACCTATCGCGGCCGCGCCTTCGGCATTGTGACCACACCTTGGTTCATGAATCTAGTGGGCGTGGATCTGCCTGAAGGGGCACCTGGCGCGCCTGCCGCCATTGGCACGATCCTTCGTATCGGCTTTCCTGCGGGCAACGTCGAATTCATTGCCGGCGAGCTCGATGCGATCGGCCGCGTCGATTCCTGCGCGTTGCTCTCGCCGGTCTTCGAATTCGCTACGATGGAGGCGGCGCTCGAAATCCCGGAGGAGGCCGCCCGTGCGTTCTTTGATCCCGCTACGCTCGAGCCTACGCCGGCACCGGCGGCTGTCGTCAACCGGCGGGACCTGTTGCGCGGGCGGTTCCACAGGTGCGAGGAGCCCTCGGGATGACGGTTCTTCGCCGGCCAGGCACGATCAGTATTGAGGTGACGGTGTCAAGCGGAGTTGCTTCTTCCGTCGCAGTGAAGGCGAACCGGCCGCAAGGCCTAACCCGCATCTTCGTCGCCCGCCGGCCAGAGGAGGCGCCCACACTGGCACGGCAGGTGTTTTCGCTCTGTGGCTTCTCGCAATCGGTCGCCTCAAGGCTCGCTGTCCTCAATGCAGCTGATCTTTCCATGGGCGAAGGGGAGCGCGTCGCCGCCGCCACAGGTTTGTACGCCGAACGGATCTTCGAAACTCTGCGGGCATTGATTCTCCATTGGCCGTCGCCACTGCCGAACGAGCTCGCGCCAGTCGCCGGCAGATGTTTGCGGCGGGCACTGGCTGCCTCACAGGAGATCATCGGGCAGGCGAGTAGCGGCAAGATCAACCCCCAACAACTCGCTTCGGCGGTCGCTCGTCTCTGCTTTGCGGCCAGGTCGATCGGGATTTCCGATCCGGGCGACATGCCATTGCCGGGCTCCGCCTGTGCCGCAATGATGCAGGACATAGTCAACAATCGAGTTTTTGCCGACCGGCTGCCCGATGCGCTGACCGTCGAAGATGACCACGAGGTCATCTTCCGCCTTAGTGATGAACCCGATTACAGTAACCTGCCGCATCTTCCCGGCCGGGTCGTCGAGACGGGGGCCTACGCCCGGCGCCCCGCATGGGGAGCCGCTTCTGGCTCCCATCTCGCGCGGCGCTTCCTGGCCCGGATTGGCGATGTCGGGTACTGCCTCGGGCAACTGAAGGCTGTCGCCCGCGCAGGCGAACATGACTGGGTAACGCTCGCCTGCGGCGCACCGGCGCCGGGCGCCGGCGGCTATGGAGCCGTGGAATGCGCACGCGGGCGACTCTATCATCAGGCAGAGATTGGTGGCAACGGCAGGCTCTCGGCCTATCGCATCCTCGCCCCGACGGAATGGAACTTTCACCCGGCCGGCCCTTTCGTCGATACATTGCTGCGGTCGCGGATCGGCTCAGACGATTCCGCCCCCCGGTCCGTCTCCCTGCTCGCCGTTCTGTTCGACCCTTGCGTCGCTTTCGATGTCGGCATCCGTGAGGCCGACGATGCATGAGATGTCGCTGATGGAAAGCGTGATTGAGATTGTGTGTGAGACCGCGCGGCTGAATGGCGCAAGGCAGGTCAAGTCAATCCGTCTCGATGTCGGCGTGCTGAGCCACGTCGATCCTGACGCGTTGCTCTTCTGTTACGAAGCGGTGCGGCACGGCACGCTCGCCGGGCAGGCGAAGCTCGAGATCAATCGCATCGCCGGCGAGGGCTGGTGCCTCGATTGCGGCAAGACCGTAGCTTTGCAGAAGCGGTTCGGTCCCTGCTCCGACTGCGGGCGGCATCGAGTCCAGATGACGGCAGGCTACGAATTGAAGATCAGGGACATGGAGGTGATTTGATGTGCACGGTATGCGGTTGCGGAACCTCACCTATCGGAGGCTACAAGCACGAAGCGGGCAGAAAAGGGCTCGACCATGACCATCATCACCACCACGGTCACGATCACCATACTCACGATCATCGCCACCACGACGGCGCGGCTGATCACCACCATGCAAAGGAAGGCTCGGTCCACCGCAGCCACGGCATTGCCGGCGTGCATGTCCCTGGGATGAGTCAGGAACGGATCATTCAGGTCGAGAAGGAGATTCTTTCGAAGAACGACGCTTATGCAGCCGAAAATCGGAGGTATTTCGCAGGCCAGGGCATTTTCGCGCTCAACTTTGTCTCCAGCCCCGGCTCAGGCAAGACCAGCCTGCTTGTGCGGACGATCAGGGAGCTCAAGGATCGTATGACGATCAATGTCATCGAAGGCGATCAGCAGACTTCGAATGACGCGGCTCGCATTCGCGAGTCAGGCGCCCGCGCGATCCAGATCAACACTGGCAAGGGCTGCCATCTCGACGCCCATATGGTCGGTCATGCGGTCGGGGACCTTGCGCCTGAGCCGGGCTCTGCGCTCTTCATCGAGAATGTTGGCAATCTTATCTGTCCCGCCGCTTTCGATCTCGGCGAGGCTTACAAGGTCGTGGTGCTCTCGGTCACCGAGGGCGAGGACAAGCCGCTCAAATATCCCGACATGTTCGCCGCCGCCGACCTGATGATCCTCAATAAGGCGGACCTGCTGCCGCACCTGGATTTCAACATCGAGCTTTGCATTACCAACGCGCTCTGCGTGAATCCGCGGCTGCACAGCCTGATTGTCTCCGCCCGCACGGGCGAGGGGATGGAAGCCTTCTATGGCTGGCTCGAAGCATCCGCTGCCCGCTCGAAGGTGGTGTGATCAATGGCGCGGGTGCACGCACAACCGGCCGGAAGCGAGGTCCGCCGACGGTTTAGGCTGCGGGTGCGCGGCACTGTGCAGGGCGTCGGCTTTCGGCCTTTCGTCTACAGGCTCGCGCGAAAGATGCGGCTCTCCGGATACGTCCTTAATGACAGCGCGGGCGTGCTGATCGAGATCGAGGGCCTGGAGGCAGACGACTTCTCCAAGGAGATCCGAACTCAGGCGCCGCCGCTCGCCCGTATCGACGCCGTCGATCTGCTGGAGCTGGCACCAGTTGGCGACAATCGGTTCGAAATTCTCGACAGCCTCGCCGGCAGGAGTGCGACTCGTATCGGCGCCGACGCCGCGATTTGCGAGGAATGCCGGCGGGAGCTCAACGATCCAGGAAGCCGGTTTTTCGGCTATCCCTTCGTCAACTGTACCCAATGCGGCCCGCGCTTCACGATCACCTGCGCGCTTCCCTATGACCGCGCCCGGACCTCGATGGCCTCGTTTTCGATGTGCGGTGCTTGCGCGGCTGACTATGACGACCCGGAGAACCGGCGCTTCCATGCCGAGCCCATTGCCTGTCCCGATTGCGGTCCGAGGCTCAGCCATCCGGTCGCCGAGTTGTCGGCGCGGCTCGAAGGCGGCGCGATCATCGCACTTAAGGGGGTCGGCGGGTTCCACCTGCTCTGCGATGCCCGCAACGACGCGGCCATTGATCTCCTTAGGCTGCGCAAGGGTCGGGGCCAGAAACCCTTCGCCGTCATGGTGCGGGATATCCCCGCGGCGCGGCAAATCGCCCAGCTGACCGACGCAGAAGAGGAATTGCTGACCTCCGCGGCAAGCCCGATCGTTCTTGTCGAGGCACTTGCCGGCGAACTCTCCAATCGCATTGCGCCATCGCTCCGGCGGATAGGTCTCATTCTGGCCTACGCACCCGCGCACTTCCTCCTGTTCGATGAGCTCGATCGTTTTTCGCCGGTCTATCCCCCTGCGCTGGTTGCGACCAGTGCCAATCCCCGTGGTGAGCCGCTCATCGCAGACAATATGGATGCCGAGCTCCGCCTGTCCGCGGTCGCCGATCTTATCGTCACCCATGATCGCGATATCATCATGCGCGCTGACGACTCAGTCATGCAGGTGATTGACGGCGCTCCCGCCTTCATCCGCCGCGCCCGCGGTTTTGTGCCAGAGCCCATCGACCTCGGCGAGGACGGACCTTCCGTTATTGCTACCGGTGCAGACCTCAAGAACACCCTATGCGTCACACGGAGGAGCGAGGCCTTCCTGTCGCAACATATAGGCGGCCTCGACAATAGGGAGGCGATACGCTTCGAGCTTGAAGCGGCTGCCCATCTCTGTTCGATCCTTGATGTGAAGCCGGAGTTCGCGGCCTGCGACCTGCATCCAGATTTTCGCTCGGTGCGGATGGCGGAGAGCTTCGGTCTCCCGGTCGTGCGAGTCCAGCACCATCTCGCTCATATCGCCGCCGTCGCTGCGGAACATCGGCTTGCCGGGTCGGTTCTAGGGCTCGCGCTTGACGGCTACGGCTTTGGCACCGACGGCAGCAGTTGGGGCGGGGAGCTGCTTGCAGTCGAGCGACATGGCTGGCGGCGCTTGGGATCACTCATGCCGCTGCCGCTGCCGGGTGGCGACCGCGCGGCCCGTGAACCCTGGCGCATGGGGGTCGCGGCGCTTCAGGCCGCGGGCCGCATCGACCTGGCGCTGTCGCTCGTGCCGGCTCATTGCGGCATGGCGCAATTGACGGCGATGTTCAGCCACGGCATGCGGTCCCCGGTTACGAGCAGCCTGGGCCGGCTCTTCGATGCTGCCGCGGCGATATCGGGAACTCGCCTTGTCCAGACCTATGAGGGACAGGCGGCGATGGAATTCGAGGCGCTCGTTCGGGCGCCGCGCAGCCTTCCCGGCGGGTATGCCATAAAGAACGGGGTCCTCGACTTCCGGCCGCTCATTCTGCGTCTGACTGAGACAGGGAGCGGCGCCGCCGATGCCGCCGACCTCTTCCATGGCACGCTGATTGCCGGCCTTGCAGTTTGGGCGGCCAAGGGTGCGGCAAGCCTCGGCACGCAGCAGGTTGCGCTTAGCGGCGGATGTATGACAAACCGCGTCCTTGCGGCGGGTCTAGCGCAGGCGCTGCGGCAGCGCGGCCTTAAGCCATATTTGCCGCGAATGGCGCCGGCCAATGACGGGGGAGTTGCGCTGGGGCAAGCGGCCTATGCGCGGCAGGTTATCATGAACAAGCATGCATCTGAGCTGGAGAGCCCGACATGTGCCTAGCCATACCGGTCAAGGTCACCGAAGTGCTCCCCGGCGATATGGCGAAAGTCAAGCTTGAGGGCGTCTTGAAGGTCATATCGACGGCCCTGATAGACGATATCAGACCGGGCGACTACGTCATCCTCCATGTCGGCTATGCGCTGACGAAGATTAAACCTGAGGAGGCGCAACGGACGCTCACGCTGATCCAAGAGGCTTCGATGGGTGTTGCGCCATGAAGTATATCGACGAATATCGAGACGGAAGGCTCGCCAAGCTTATTGCGGATCGGATAGCGGCTCTTGCCGATGCGGCCCGCTCCTATTGCCTTATGGAGTTCTGCGGTGGGCACACTCATGCGATCTCTCGTTACGGACTTGAGGATCTGCTACCTGCCAATGTCCGGATGATCCACGGCCCGGGCTGTCCGGTTTGCGTGCTGCCGATCGGCCGGATCGACGCAGCGATCGCGCTTGCGGCCCGTCCCGAGATCACGCTCTGTACTTATGGCGACCTGATGCGAGTCCCGGGCACAAATCGTTCGAGCCTGCTTGAGGCCAAGGCGGCCGGTGCCGATGTCCGTGTAGTCTATTCGACGCTCGACGCGTTGAGGGTCGCGGAGACCGAGCCGGAGCGCGAGGTGGTGTTCTTCGCGATTGGTTTCGAGACTACGACGCCGCCAACTGCGCTTGCACTCAAGACGGCTATCGCCAAAGGCCTCGGCAATTTCTCGGTCTTCTGCAACCATGTAGTGACGCCGGCGGCGATGCACCACATTCTCGAAAGCCCGCCTGTCCGCAAGCTCGGCTCGATCAAGATCGATGGTTTCATCGGCCCAGCTCATGTCAGCGCCGTGATCGGCACAAAGCCCTATGAATTGTTCGCCGAGAAATATTGCAAGCCGGTCGTGGTGGCAGGCTTCGAGCCACTCGACGTCGTCCAGGCAATCCTGATGCTGGTGCGGCAGATCAACGACGGCAGGCATGTCGTGGAAAACCAATACATCCGCGCGGTGACCAGACACGGCAATGACAAGGCGCAGGCGGAGGTGGCGAATTTCTTCGAGCTGCGCGAGAGCTTCGAGTGGCGAGGCCTTGGCGAACTGCCTTTGAGCGGGCTGCGGCTGCGCCCGCAATATGCGGCCTATGATGCCGAGAAGCGTTTTTCGATGATGACCCCCAGGGGCAAGGACAATCCGGCCTGTGAATGCGGCGCCATTCTGCGCGGAGCCAAGCAACCTGCCGAATGCAAACTGTTTGGCGCGGTCTGTACGCCCGATACGCCGATGGGGTCCTGCATGGTGTCTTCGGAAGGCGCCTGCGCCGCACAATGGATCTATGGCCGCTTCCGCGAGAAGGCACCGCAGGCGAATGCCACCAGGGTGGTCACATGAACATGATGACCGACGCCTACAAACGAAAGCTCGATCTTGCGGAAGGCCGGGTGGACCTCTCGCATGGCGCCGGCGGACGTGCCATGAGACAACTCATCGAGGGCATCTTCCATGAGGCTTTCGACAACGAATGGCTGCGTGCCGCGAATGACCAGTCAGCCTTCGCCGTTTCGGGCGGCCGCATGGTGATGAGCACCGACGGCTATGTCGTCTCGCCGCTGTTTTTTCCCGGCGGGAATATCGGCTCGCTCGCCGTGCACGGCACGATCAACGACATCGCCATGGCCGCTGCTCGGCCGCTCTATCTCTCAGCGAGCTTCATTATCGAGGAGGGCTTTCCGCTCGCCGATCTCAAACGCATCGCAGACAGCATGGGCGTGGCTTCGCGCGAGGCCGCTGTGCCGATTATCACCGGCGATACCAAGGTGGTGGAGCGAGGCAACGCCGACGGTGTCTTCATCTCGACGGCTGGTGTCGGCAGGGTCCTGGACGGGCTCGATCTGCGCGCCGATGCCGCCCGGCCGCGCGATGCGGTCATCCTCTCCGGCTCAATCGGTGATCACGGCGTCGCCGTGATGTCGAACCGCGAGAACTTGCAATTCGATGCGGCGATCGTCTCCGATAGCGCTCCCCTGCACACGCTGGTGGCCATGATGGCAGAAGCCGGTGGGAGGCATATCCGGCTAATGCGCGATCCCACGCGCGGCGGCATCGCCGCCACTCTCAACGAAATCGCGAGCCAGTCGAAGGTCGGCTTTCATATCGATGAGGAAGCGATCCCG
The DNA here is from genome assembly GCF_002944405.1 of Sinorhizobium fredii. Lineage (NCBI taxonomy): Bacteria > Pseudomonadati > Pseudomonadota > Alphaproteobacteria > Hyphomicrobiales > Rhizobiaceae > Ensifer > Ensifer fredii. The sequence goes on from NZ_CP024309.1 coordinate 127,035, forward strand.
ATCAAGCCGGAGGTGGCCGCGGTTTGCGAGTTGCTCGGGCTCGATCCGCTCAATGTCGCCAATGAGGGCAAGCTTGTCGCGGTCACCGCGCCGGAAGGCGCCGAAGCAATTCTGGCTGCGATGCGTGCACATCCCCTCGGGCGCGAGGCGGCCCTCATCGGACATGTCGTCGCTGACGATTACTGTTTCGTGCAGATGTCGACCTCCTTCGGCGGCCGCCGGATCGTCGACTGGCTTACGGGCGAGCAGTTGCCAAGAATCTGCTAGGGCAGATACCGTCCTGCTTCTCTGCTGCAGCTTCAATTCTCTGTTCCTGCATGTCGACTTGCGAGATGCTCCGTCATCATCCCGTCGAGCACAGCGAGCACTTTGAGGCCAGAGCCCTTGAAGCGTATCAGCGCAATGCATCCATGACGTAAATGGGTGTTATCCAAACAATCAATTTTCCCAATCCATCGAGCGCCATTAGAAAATGCTGAAACTAACGAAAATCAAGTCCACCAGTGCGTAGCTCTTACCTGCCGGCATTTCGCTCGGCAGATTGACAACAGCAGGTGACGCGAACGAAGACACGATCGCCCGTGCGAGGCAACCGGGAAGCTATCGGTATAACCCGCTCAGACGGGGTATTTGAGTATGCCGTTATCGGCGGAAGGAACGCGAAGAGGGGATATGTGCGGGATTGTGGGTATCGTCGGGCAGCAGCCGGTCTCGGAGCGGTTGGTGGATGCGTTGAAGCGGCTTGAATATCGCGGCTACGATTCGGCCGGCGTCGCGACCATCGACGGCGGAGCGCTGGATCGCCGGCGCGCCGAGGGCAAGATCGTCAATCTCGAGGCAAGGTTGAGAGAACGGCCTCTGGCCGGCGCCATCGGCATAGGCCATACGCGCTGGGCGACCCACGGCGCGCCGACCGAACGCAATGCGCACCCCCATTTCACCGACGGCGTCGCGGTCGTACACAACGGTATCATCGAGAATTTTGCCGAGCTGAAGGACGAGCTCTCCGAAGCGGGTGCCGAATTCGAGAGCGAGACCGACACCGAAGCCGTCGCGCAGCTGCTGGCAAGATTTCGCCGCGACGGCCTGGGACGGCGCGAGGCGATGTTTGCGACGCTGAGGCGTTTGAAGGGCGCCTATGCACTCGCTGTCCTTTACGAAGATGACCCGTTCACGATCATGGCGGCCCGCAACGGCCCACCGCTGGCGATCGGCCATGGCGAGGGCGAGATGTTCCTTGGCTCCGACGCCATCGCGCTCGCGCCGTTCACCAATGAAATCACCTATCTCGTCGATGGCGATTGGGCGATCATCGACAAGACCGGTGCCCAGATCTTTGATATCGACGGCAATGTAGCCGCCCGGCCGCGGGAGGTCTTCGCAAACGTCGCCTTTCCGGTCGACAAGGGCAACCATCGCCATTTCATGGAGAAGGAAATCTACGAGCAGCCGGAGGTCATCTCCCACGCGCTCAGCCACTATATCAACTTCATCGACCATCGGGTGCTGCCGGTTTCGAACGCGATCGACTTCGCCAAGGTGCCGAGCCTCGCGATCTCCGCCTGCGGCACCGCCTACCTGGCCGGGCTGATCGGCAAATATTGGTTCGAGCGCTATGCGCGCCTGCCGGTCGAAATCGATGTCGCTTCGGAATTCCGCTATCGCGAGATACCTCTGTCGCCGCAATCGGCCGCTCTCTTCATCTCGCAATCGGGCGAGACCGCCGATACGCTTGCCTCGCTGCGCTACTGCAAGGAACACGGCCTGAAGATCGGCGCGGTCGTCAACACGCGCGAATCGACGATCGCGCGCGAGTCCGACGCCGTCTTCCCGATCCTCGCGGGGCCGGAGATCGGCGTAGCGTCGACCAAGGCCTTCACCTGCCAGCTTGCGGTCCTGGCTGCGCTCGCCGTCGCTGCCGGCAGGGCGCGCGGCACTGTCAGCGAGCAGGAGGAGCAGGCGCTGGTGAGGAGCCTTGCCGAGATGCCGCGCCTCATGGGCCACGTGCTCAACAGCATCCAGCCGAAGATCGAGTTCCTGTCGCGTGAATTGTCGAAGTGCCGAGATGTGCTTTATCTCGGTCGCGGCACAAGCTTCCCGCTCGCCATGGAAGGCGCTCTGAAGCTCAAGGAGATTTCCTATATCCACGCGGAAGGCTATGCCGCGGGCGAACTGAAACATGGTCCGATCGCACTGATCGACGAAAACATGCCGGTGATCGTGATTGCGCCGCATGACCGCTTCTTCGACAAGACCGTCTCCAACATGCAGGAAGTGGCGGCGCGTGGCGGGCGGATCATCCTGATTACCGACGGGAAAGGGGCGACCGCTTCGAAGCTCGACACGATGCATACGATCGTGCTTCCAAACGTTGACGAAATCATCGCGCCGATGATCTTCTCGCTGCCGGTCCAACTGCTCGCTTATCACACGGCGGTCTTCATGGGCACCGACGTCGATCAGCCGCGCAACCTCGCAAAGTCGGTCACCGTCGAATGATCATCCGGCCGGAGAGGCGAGGGGTTGCGAATTCGTAGTTTCCTAGCGCCAGCAAACGATGACGCCCTTGGTCGCTCCGATGGATCCCTGCTTTTTGGTCGTTCACCTCCTCCATAACAGCGCTCGCTTGGGGCGCGGGCATAATTAATTAACGCAGCGACGATGTCTGCCTTTGCTCAAATCTCCGTTATGCAGATTGCAATTTCGCGTCGGACGGCCGCGCCTCACCCGCCCTCCCGAAAAGCGGCGACGCTTTCGTTGAAGGAACACGTGTACGTAATCAGCGGTTTCAAGTTGATCTTGCCACAAGTTCCAGTGCGCGATCGAAGACGTTGGCAAATCTACGCTGATGCACTTGCCGCCGCGGAAATTGCTGCCCGTCAGCATGAGCTTCCCGGTTCGACGGAGAACATCGAAATACAAGACTCCGCCGGTCGCTGGCAATGAACAAATCGCGTCCGATTTCGATCGCCCGCTTACCGAAGTCGTCGATAGACAGTAGGTCCGGAACGCGGCAGAACGCTGGGTTGCAGAGCCTCGCAACGCATTTGGCACTGTTCTGCAAACGGCGATTTCGCCTCGGGCGCAACTCCACCGCTGGCCGCCGCCTGGCGACGTGCATGCGATAGAGCGGATTGAAGTGGCCGCGAATAGCAGTTGCGCGGAACTTCGACGCGCTTGAGTAAAGGAAGACGCGCAGGTCAAGAAGAACTGCCCCAATCCCGTTCCGCCTTTCGCCGCAAGAGTTGCCGGTAGCGATCTGCTCGATCGCTACCGGGCTCGATCTCCTCAATAGGCTCGCTCGTAGGCGAGACAGGCGTCCTGTTCTGACAGCCCTTCGACGTGCTTGATCTCACGTTGCTTGTGCTTGACGTAGACGTCGGCGAAACCTTCCGGGAACCAGCCCTTGACGATGTCGTTGGCCGAGAATCGCTCGATCGCCTCTTGCAGGCTCTGCGGCAGCCGCACGAGCCCCTTTGCGGCCAGCTCGTCGCTGGAGAGCGCGGCCAGGTCTTCCGTGGTTGCGTCTGGAACGGGCAGGTTTTCCTTGATGCCTTGCGTGCCGGCATAGACAAGTGCCGCAAGCTGCAGATAGGGGCTTGCCGTCGCGTCTGCGGCGCGGAACTCGAAGTTGAATTGAGATGCCTTTGCGATGTCGCTGATGTCGGAGACGGGGCAGATACGGACCGAGGCCTCGCGATCGCGGAAGCCGAGATTGTTGAAGGCCGCGCTCCACCGGTGCGGGGTAAGGCGCAGATATGACACGACGCTCGGGGCTGTTATCGCAATGATGCTGTCGAGATACTTCAAGATCCCCGCCACGAATTTGGCTGCGACGGGCGAGAGTTCGTGCTTGCAGTTCCCGTCCCATGTCGCCGGGTTGCCTTCCTTGTCAAGGAAGCTCATGTGGATGTGCACGCCGTTGCCAACGCCCGCAGGGTCGCGAATGGGGGTAAAGGTCGGCTGCCGTCCGAGCGCATGCGCAACCGTGCCGACAACTTCACGCGTGATCACGGAATGATCGGCGACGGTGACCCCCTTTTGCGGGTTCATCGTGACTTCATATTGGTTGGCGCCGAATTCGCGCAGGATCGTGTCGGGCGATACGCCCGCCTGACGCATCGCGGCAATCACCGCTTCGCAAAATTCCCGCTCGGCGCGAAAGCCGGACAGTGTGAATGCCCCGTGCTCGTCATCACCCATGTTCCTGAACTGAAACTCGTGCTCGAATGCGCCAAACAGCGTCAGCCCGCTGACTTCCTCGAACTTTGCCAGTGCATCCTGGAGGATCGAGCGCGTGCAGAACTCCCAAGGGCGGCCGTCCGTGTAACGGATATTGCCGAGCACGAACTGCTCAGGAGGAGCGTTGTCGTCGGTTTCGATTGACACCTTCGTTTCCGCGTCGGGAATGAGAACCAGATCGCCGAGCGAGCCAAAAGGGCTTTCTGCGAGCACGTCGAAGCAGGTTATCTGGACATTGGTGGGCGTCCAGCCGACGCCTCGTCGAAGCCGCTTGTCGAACTGCTGCGCGGGGAATGCCTTGCCGCGTACCTTGCCGGCCAGATCGCTGCAGCATGCGATCATCATTTCTTCACGTTTCATTTGTTCCCTCGAGTACAATAGGTGAGTCGGAATCTTCTCCGGGCGTGGGCGAATCCAGTCGAACGTCGTCCCACGCCTTGATCCTTGCCTGGGTGGAGGTCCAGTCGGATTCGGACACTTTCACGATAAGCGCTTCGACGAAGGCGTTCGCCGCCGCCACGGTGTCCCAGGCGGTGCCGGCATCGATCGGAAGTGCGATGATCTCCGAACTGTGGCGTGCGATCGGCGACATCCATTTGTCGGTGATCAGGATGATCGTCGCCTGGCGCTTTCGCGAGATCATCTCGGCAAGCGCGGCCAGATTGGGTTGGTAACGACGGAAATCGAAGAGGACGACGATGTCCTTCTTGCGCATCCTGAGAATATGCTCTGGCCAGAACTCCGGATTGTCAGGAATATGGTAGATCTGGCTGCGTATCTGCCGCAGATGGATCGAAAGGAAGGCGGCCAATGTATTGGACACGCGCCCGCCGAGTAGAAAGACGTTGCGGCTGGTGTCGGCGATGAGGCGGCAAACCTGGTCGAACTGCTCCTGCGAAACAGTCTCCGTCATTTCCCTGAGGATGACGTTCAGGCGGTTGGCATAATCGACCAGGAACTCGGGCTCGGCCGGCGCCTGGCGGACCTTGAGATCGAGCGGAGACTGGTTGCCTTCCTTAAGTTCGCCAATCAGCTGGCGTTGGAAATCCTGATATCCGCCGCCACCGATCTTGCCGACAAACCGGGTGATCGAGGCGGAGCTGACGCCGGTTCTGTCCGCAAGCTCCTGGATGGGAAGCAAGCCGCTAAAAGGATAATCGGCTAAGATCGCTTGGGAGATCTTCCGCTCGCTTGCGGTCAACTGCTCCGTCATTTTGCGCAGGCGCGCCCTTATCGTCTGCATTTTTCTCTCCATGTCGCTACATAGCCGCAACGAAAGTTTTTTGTCAAATATTTTAATTAGCGATAAGAATGAATGAAAACATTCAATCATTTCGGTGCCATTGTGCTTTATAGCATGCCTTCGACAGCGCCTCCAGCCCGGCTATTTGGAGGTTCTGCGATGAAAAAAATGCATCAAATCATCATCAGCATGTTGACAATGACAGAAAACATTCGTTTGATGGCGCCAATGAAAGGCGAGCATCATGCGCCCCGGGGAGCCCGCAAGTCACCAAAAACGGAGGACAGCCAGATGCAATCAGCGACAGAGGCCGTATGGAAAATCCTCGACCGTGAAGAGGTCGATCTGACGCAGCGCATGGTCCGCGTTCCCTCGGTCAATCCGAAGTTCGTGGTCGTCGAAAGGCCAGAACAACGAAGCACGCGTTCAAGACGTTGTCCAAAACGAGCTCGTTGCTTGCGGCTTCGCATGCGATCGAGGGACGTATACGAAGGTCGGCCAAATGTCGTCGGCGACTGGACGGGGACGGAAGAAGAGAGCCTGCTCCTATGCGGCCACATTTGGCGGAGGTCAAAAAGGAATTCGAAAGTTTCGTGCATCACTTTTGCGCCCAGGATCGCTGGCTACGTGACAACCCGATCGAGATCAACTGGTCGCTCGGGGATCTCTACTTCCCACCGATGGACGCGCCCGTCGACCATCCGCTGGTTCGCTCCCTCGTAACCGACATGACAGTGTTAGGGAGAAAGCCGGATGTCCGCGGCGTCGAGTTCATGACCAATGCGGCGCCCTATGCCGGAGCAGGTGTGTCACCGGTCATCTTCGAACCAGGTGGCGACGGATTCCACGGCCACGATGAAAACGTCGAAATCCACTCGCTTCTCGAGACGACGAAAGTCATCGCAGCCTCCACTCTCGATTGGTGCGGCACGCGCTAACCGGACCAAAACTCAAATAGCACCCCCGCCCATCAGCGAGGAAAGCCCCTCCATGCCCATCGCACGGAGAGCCTGGTGCTCGACCAACAGAAACGAAAATAAGAATGTCAATCAACGGAGTTTCAAATGCGCGACCGCAACCGCTTTCATCTTGTTGAAAGCGATCCGCACCCACTGGAGGTCGTGGGAGAGCGCTACCCCGGCCATTTCTTCCTGACCTGCGAGCACGCGGGCAGGGCGATCCCCTCATGCCTTGGTGACCTCGGCATCGACAGCCAAGAAATGGATCGGCACATCGCCTATGATGTCGGTGCGGAAGCCGTCTCGCGCAATCTCTCCGAGTTGCTCGGTGCGCCACTTTACATTCAGCGCTACAGCCGACTGGTCATCGACTGCAATCGCCCCGCCCGTGCGAGCGACTCGATCCCGGAGGTGAGCGACGGGACGGTCATTCCAAAGAACATTGACTTGTGCCCTGACGATCGCGAAGAGCGGTATATGTTGATCCATCGCCCTTATCACGATGCCGTGCAGGAGGCGCTGGATCGACGCGCCATGCAAGACGGCGGGCCAATTCTTCTCGCCGTCCATAGCTTCACCCCGTTGATGCGAAGCACGGGTGAAACAAGGGAGTATGAGCTCGGGCTCCTCTATAACCGCGATGACCGGTTCGCCCGCGCGATGCTCGAAGAGGTGAATCTGAAATATCCGGACATCAAAGCCGCGTTGAACGTTCCTTACACAGTCGACGAGCTGTCGGACTACACAATTCCGGTTCATGGAGAGGCGCGGGGCATCCCGCATGTCCTTATCGAAATCAGAAACGATCTTATCTCAAATCAAGCCGGCCAGTCACGCTGGGCCGACGTCATCTCGCAAACCGCGCGCGCTGCTGCTGTCAGAATGGAGCTTATGAGCAATGGACTATAATCAATTGACGACCCGCCACGTGAAGCTTGACCCGGCAAGTTCGGCGATCCTCTTCATCGATGTCCAGAACTTCTGCGTTCGGCGTAACGGTGGTGAGTTCAAGGACATATCGCAGGACGAGATCGATACCAAATACGCCTACTACTTCGACCGCCTGGCAACAGCCGCCGTCCCGAACATGCAACGGCTGCTGGCAAAGTTCCGCGCGGCCGGCATAGAGGTCCTGCACACGACGATCGAAAGTCTCACGCTCGATGGGCGCGACCGCAGCCTGGATTACAAGATCACCGGGTTCAACGTCCCGAAGGGCTCGTGGGACGGAAAGGTGATTGACGAGCTAAAGCCGCTTGAAGACGAAATCGTTCTGCCGAAAAGCTCTTCAAGCGTGTTCGTCTCGACGCACATCGATTACCTGCTGCGCAACCTTGGTGTCCGGCAACTTGTCATCTGCGGCCTGTTGACCGACCAGTGCGTCGAATCGGCCGTCCGCGATGCCTGCGATCTCGGTTACCTGGTAACCTTGGTCCCCGACGCCTGTGCAAGCTACACGCCGGAGCGGGAGCGGTTCTCGCTCAGCGCCATCAAGGGTTACTGCCGCCAAGTTTCCACCGACGAACTGATCGCAGAAATCGAGCAGGTCGCCTCGAAAAAGTAGCTCCACCGGTCCAGCGGAGTGCCGGGCCACATCCATTGACCAACAACAAAGGGGAATGAAGACATGAAAGAACTCACACGCATCCTCGCCGCCACATCTGTTGCGGCGCTGTTGGCAGGCACTGCTGCCGCCGACGACAGCAAGATCGTCATCGGTGGCGCCCTTTCGCTTACCGGCGTCCAGGCTCCTCTTGACACGCCCGGCTACAAGGGCGCGCAGGTCGCCGTCAAATATCTGAACGACAATGGCGGCATTCTCGGCAAACAGGTCGAGTTCCTCAATATCGACGGCAAATCCGATCCGGTGACGGTCGGCAACGTCGCAGTCGAACTGATAGACAAGGGCGCACGGGTCATCGTCGCGCCATGCGACTTCGATTTCGGCAGCCCGGCAAGCCGTGAAGCGCAGAACTCCGGCCTCGTTGGAATTTCCACCTGCGCCTCTGATCCGCTTTACAGTTCATGGTCACTTGGCGACAAGCAGTTCACCCTGTCGATGTGGAACACGACGATGGGCGCGGTTGCTGCCGACTTCGCTGCCAAGGAGCGAGGTTGGAAGACGGCCTATGTCGTGACTGACCAATACATCGCCTACACCAAGTCGCTGTCGAAGTACTTCGTTGAGCAGTTCAAGAAGGATGGCGGCGAGATCATTCTCGAGGACACCTACACCAACGGCGACAATAACTTCTCCGCTCAGCTTGCCCGGCTCAAGGCGCTCGGCAAGAAGCCCGACGTCATCTTCGTGTCCTCCTATGGCACGGATATCGCTGTGATCGTTCGCGCTCTTCGCGAGATCGGATACGAGGCCCCCATTCTTGGCGGCGACGTCTATGATGATCCGGCTCTCCACCAGGCACTCGGCGAGAAAATGGGCAACAACATTTATTTCGTCACCCACACCTGGGCCGGCGACGGCGCAAGCGACGACATGAAAAAGTTCCAGGCCCTCTACAAGGACATGTTCAAGACCGAGCCTGACACAGCCTTCGTCGCCACCGGTTGGGACACGATCATGATGATCGCGCAAGCGGCCAAGGCGGCCGGCTCCGTCGAAGGTGCCGCTCTCGCCAAGGGCCTTGAAGACCAGCAGTTCAGGCTTCTGACGGGCGATCTCGACTATGGAACGGCAGACGAAGGTCATGTGCCCAACAAGGCGGCCGCGCTTGTCGAACTACAGGGCGGCAAGCCGAAGTTCCTCGGCTGGCGCAAACCCGAAAGCCTTCCGGCTCCCTGATCTTGACGTGCTGCCGGACTCGGTGTCCGGCAGCTTACCCATAGGATTGGACATGAACGCAACGCTCACTGTGGCGGGCGCGACGGTTGAGTTTTCGGGGCTGCGCGCACTGGACAACGTCTCGCTTTCCCTTGCCCCTTGCGAGATCGTCGGCCTGATCGGTCCGAACGGCTCCGGCAAGACTACGCTTATCAACGCAATCACCGGACAGGTTCCACTCGCCTCCGGCTCGATCACCCTCGGCGACAGGAGGATCTCTGGTCTGACGCCGCGGCAGATTGCGCTCGGAGGGATCAGCCGATCGTTCCAGATCGTTCGGCTGTTTAACAATATGACCGTCATCGAGAATGTCGAGACGGCGGCGATCGCCCGCGGCGACAGCTTGCGGGACGCACGCCGAAAGGCGGAGCGGCTGATCGAGGAGCTGAAGCTCGAGACGAAGGCGCACGATATTGCCGCAGCCTTGAACTACGGCGACAAGCGACGCGTCGAAATCGCAAGGGCGCTGGCAGCCGATCCGCAGTTTCTGCTGCTCGACGAGCCGGCCGCCGGGATGAACGACACCGAGACCGAGCTGTTGCTCCATACATTGACCATCCTGCCTGCGCAGCGGAGCCTCGGCATCATGATCATCGATCATGACATGGCGCTCATTATGCGGCTCTGTCATCGCCTGCACGTGCTGGCGTCCGGCAAAACCATTGCCGCGGGAAGTGGAGACGACATTCGTCGCCACCCGGAGGTCATAAGAGCCTATCTAGGCAGCGCGGGGGCCGAAGCACATGCTGCAGGTTAAAGATCTGGAAGTCCGGTATGGGGCCATTCGGGCGGTTCGTGGCGTCGACATCTCGGTCGCGAACGGCGAACTTGTCGCCCTCCTTGGAGCGAACGGCGCCGGCAAGTCCTCGACCCTCATGTGCATCGCCGGCGCCGTGAAGCCGGCGGCAGGCACCGTGCTTCTCGAGACGGTTGCGATCGGCGGCTCATCGCCGGAGCGCATTGTCCGACGCGGCCTGGCGACCGTGCCAGAAAACAGGGACGTGTTTCCTGATCTGACGGTTGCGGAGAATCTCCGGCTCGGCGCCTATATTCATCGCCGCGACATTCACGGTAACAACCAAAACCTCGAGAAGCTGCTCGACCTGTTCCCGAGGCTGGCGGAACGCGCCAATCAGCCGGCAGGAACCTTGTCCGGGGGCGAGCAGCAGATGCTCGTAATCGCGCGTGCCCTGATGGCGCGCCCGTCGGTGCTCCTCCTGGACGAGCCCTCGCTTGGGCTTGCTCCGGCGATTGTCGAGCGGATCTACGAGATGATCGCAGCCCTGAAGGCGACCGGCCTCACGATGCTCTTGGTCGAACAAAGCATGGCGACGGCACTGTCTGTCGCCGACCGCGCCTATGTGATGCGTCTGGGAAAGATCGAATTCGCCGGCACGGCCGCGGAAATCCGCTCGCACACCGATCTCGGTGCCATGTATCTGGGAGGCTGAGTAATGGCTTTTACGATTCAATTCGTCATTGATGTGCTCAGCTTGGGCGGCGCCTATGCGCTGATCGCGCTCGGCTTGGTCATCGTGTTCGGCATTTTGAAGCTCGTCAACTTCGCCTATGGCGAGCTGATCATGGTTACGGGTTACGGTCTTTATCTCGTCGGCGGCGCCGAGATCCCTTGGATCGGAATGGCGATCCTGGCAATTATCGTAGCGGTGATATTCGGGATCGCGACGGACTATATCGCCTTTCGACCTGTCCGGGCGAAATCGATGACGGCGGTGCTGATCACCTCTTTCGCGTTTTCGAACCTGCTCCAAAACCTGGCGCTTCTCTTGATCTCGCCAAGGCCGCGCAACGTTCCTCTTCCGGCGTTCTTTTCCGACACGGTCGAGATTTTCGGCGTGGTGACGCCGCTCAGGAACCTGATCACGATTGCAGCGGCTCTCGTGCTCCTGTCTCTCTTCGCCTGGCTCATGCAGAAGACGATCCTTGGTATTGCGATGCGTGCGGCGGCGACGAATTTCACGATGGCGCGCATGCTTGGCGTTCCGGCCAATCTCATCGTTTCCTCCGCCTTCGCCATGAGCGGCTTCATGGCGGGGGTCGCGGGTATCCTCTGGGTCGCCAGGATCGGGACAGTGGTGCCGGGCATTGGTGGTGAGCCCTTGCTAATAGCCTTCATCGCAACGGTGATAGGCGGCATGCGCAGCCTACCGGGCGCCGTCCTTGGCGGCTTCCTGCTGGCGTTCATCGACACGACGCTCAATTACACGCTGCCGCAGGACCTGTTGAAATTCCGGGACGCATTCACGTTCGGTCTGGTGATCATGATCCTTCTTTGGCGGCCGGAAGGGCTGCTGAAGGGCCCGGCGACCGGCGCGCGGACGTAGGAGGAGGAACAATGCAACGTCAACTTTACACGGCAGGCCTGCTCGCCCTTATCATCGTAGCTATCGCCACCGCGACCACTATTCTCGGCATGACGCTCTATGAGCGCATCGTCACCAACATGATGATCATGATGGTCCTGGTCGTCAGCCTTCAGTCCTTCATGGGAAATTCGGGGATTCTTTCCTTCGCCCATGTCGGCTTCATGGCGATCGGCGCCTATGTGTCCGCCATATTCACGATCCCGGGGCAGATGAAGGGAATGGCGCTCCCGGATCTCTATCCGTTCATGAAGGACATGCATCTGCCGATCTATGCTGCCATTCTGGTCGGCGGTATCGTTGCTGCAATCGTCGCAGCGGTGGTTTCCTTCCCGTTGATGCGGCTCTCCGATTCAGCAGCCGTCATCACATCCTTCGGCCTGCTTGTGGTGATCTATACCGTCACCAACAATTGGAGCGCGGTAACGAATGGCCCGCGCACTCTGTTCGGCCTGCCGAAAGCGACCGATCTCGGGATGACATCCTTGGCCGCAATCGGGGCCGTGATCGTCGCGGTCTGGTTCAAGGAGTCACGCACCGGCAAACTGTTGCGCGCAAGCCGCGATGACGAGCGCGCCGCAGCGGCGATCGGAGCCAATATCCCCGTGCTTCGGTGGCGGGCCTTCGTGCTCGCCGCATTGCTTGCCGGTATCGGCGGCGGATTGTGGGGACATTTCATAACTTCGTTTGCCCCCAAGGCTTTCTATCTGAAGGAGACATTCCTGATCATCTCGATGCTGGTGATCGGCGGGACGAACACGGTGACGGGGGCTGTGGTTGGAACACTGCTCGTCACTTTTGTCTACGAAGGCTTGAGAGCCTTCGAAGGACAGCTCAATGCCATCAACATCGCCGGTGGGCAGGTCGTCGGATTGACCGAGATCGTGCTTTCGCTGGGAATGATCGCTATTCTCGTGCTTCGACCAGGTGGACTGGTCGAGTACCGCGAAATCGGAAGTCTCTTTCACCGAGGGAAAACCCGGTCTGTTGCGAGGCCACATTATCGACGGACCGGGAGGGATATGTGAGACGCCGCCGACCAATCGCAACGACGACCGATGTCGCTGCGCCGAAAGAGACCCTCTATGAGCGTGAAGCGCGCTCAGTTTCCAAGCTCGCCCATCTTCGGTTCTTTCCTCTTGCCGTGACCGGCGGCAAAGGCGCAACGCTGCGCGGCGATGATGGACGGATATTGATCGACTTCTCCGCCTCCTGGGGCGCCGCGTCTCTCGGGCATTCGCATCCGGCAATCCGGTCCGCGGTAGACGCCGCGCTCCGCGACCAGGCGGGTGCGAGCTACCTTTCGAGCGCCAATCTGCCTGCGATCGAGCTTGCCGAAATGCTTCTCGATCTTGGACCAGCGCGGGCTACGGGCAGGGTTTGGCTCGGTCATTCCGGATCCGACGCCAATGAGACGACAAGTCGCGTCGTGCGAGCCGTCACGGGCCGCCCCGGCATTCTTGCTTTCGAGGGTGCCTATCACGGAGGAACAAGCGGATCGATGGCGTTTTCCGGGCACCCCTCGCAACAGGAAGCCCGGTCGCAACACCTGACACTTGTGCCATATCCGACGTCCTCTGCGGAAAGCACCCTCAGAGTTATCGACGACGCCATTGCTCGAAAGCCTGACTATTTCGGCGCTTTCTTTATCGAGCCGATCCAGTCCGACGGGGGCATGCTTGTTCCACCGCCCGGGTTTTTCGAAGCGGTGCAACGCCGCTGCCGCGATAATGGCATCCTGCTGGTCTCAGATGAAGTAAAGGTGGGCATTGGCCGTACCGGTGTCCTGCATGCTTTCCAGAATTTCGGTATCGAGCCGGACGTGCTGGTCCTCGGCAAGGGCCTTGGTGGCGGGCTTCCCATTTCCGCAGTGATCGGCCCGGAATGGCTGATGAATGATCGTGCCGGCTTCTCGTTTCAGACGCTGCATGGCAATCCCGTATGCGCGGCCGCGGCCGCTGCGGTGCTACGCACTATCGACCGCGAAAAATTGCTGAGCAACGCTTCAAAAGTCGGCTACTGCCTAAAGGAGTCACTTAATGAGCTTGCAGCACGGCAACCGGCAATCGCGGAGGTGCGTGGGGTCGGCTTGGCGCTCGGAATCGAGTTGCGGAATGAAGCCTTGCCTGGAGTGACCGCTCGCGAACTGACAGCGCGCGTCGTTTATCGTGCCTTCCAGCTTGGGCTGGTCGTTTACTATGTCGGCGTCAACTCGAACGTCATCGAGATCACACCGCCGCTCAACATCTCTCATGAGGAAGCAATGCGCGGGGTTGAAATCATCGAGCGGGCGATAGAAGAGGTTGTCTCACGCGAGATCGACCTGGACGGATATCAGCAATTTGACGGTTGGTGACAACTGCTGCGCACTGGTCGTGGCGTCCACGAGAAGCGTTTGGCTACCTACTCCAAACGAACGGTTCATCACGGGGCGGGTGCCAGACTCTTCTTGACGGTCAACCAATGTGAGAAGGGCCGGGTGGATCGTGAGCGATGCGAGGCAACTATGACCGGATGTGGGATTGGCGACTCTTATATATGGCGCCGATATATATATATATGGCGCCGATTCCCTTCCCGTAGGCTTGATTTAGCAAACTTCTTCTTCTATTCGCGATCAGCCGATCAACTGCGTGAACTCGTGTGGAGATCACGGGATCGCAGCAACTACGCCCACATCTTCGCAGGAGCAAAAATCTTGTCAAATTGGTGGATTGCTGCGCCAGCGCGTCGGAAGTCGCCCGAAATCGCGGGCTCTCCAGCGGTATTTTTCAGCTGTCCGGTCAAGCAACAAAAGATTGCCGTCGGAAAGGGGAACTTGGAGAAATATCGATGGGCTGCAATTCAAGGGGCGCATCACGCCCACGGCCCGCAACCGTGCTGAAGGCGTCGAGTACGCCACGCCCAAGAAGTGAGATATGGCTGCCTCGAGATCGACCGGTTTCCGGACAGCTTCATTTCCCAGTAAGTATGAGTAGTAAACCTGACCTTTCAATCTGGATTCTTGAAAGACCCACATGACACCTATGTCGTTCCACGCAGATGCGACAGATCTTTCGGAGCAGATCTCGTGCAGGCAGATCACATGCGAAGAGGTCATGCGAGCCTATCTCGATCAAATCGCGCGGCTCAATCCTGCGGTCAATGCGATTGTGTCGCTGCAGCCCGAAGACGAACTGCTGGCGCAAGCGCGAAACGCTGATATCGAGCTGTCGCGCGGCGATCGACGCGGCTGGATGCATGGGTTCCCGATCGCGATCAAGGACCTATCCGCTACGGCCGGTATCCGCACGACGTATGGATCGCCCCTGCAAGCAACTAACCTGCCGGCCGAAGATAGCCTCATGGTAAAGAGGATCCGCGAAGCTGGTGCGATTATCATAGGCAAGACCAACACGCCTGAGTTCGGTCTGGGATCTCACACCTATAATCCCATTTTCGGCGTTACTCGCAACGCCTACGATTCCAATCTCAGTGCTGGAGGCTCTTCTGGTGGCGCGGCCGTCGCCCTTGCCCTCGACATGGTTCCCATCGCTGATGGGAGCGACATGATGGGGAGCCTGCGCAACCCGGCTGGCTGGAATAATGTCTTTGGCTTCCGACCCTCGTTCGGACGGGTCCCGAGCGCTCCAAGTCCGGATGTCTTCCTGCATCAACTATCCACCAACGGACCGATGGCAAAGACTGCGCGTGATCTGGCGCGCTTCCTGGACGTCATTGCAGGCTACGCGCCGGAGGCTCCTCTGTCCTTGGCGACCGAACCGACGAGCTTTGCCGAAGGCTTGGATCGTGACGTCAAGGACTTGCGGATCGGTTGGATTGGGTCCTGGGGAGGTTACTACCCTACGGAGCATGGCGTACTGGAACTGACGCGGGCGGGACTTGGCGCTCTCGCCGATCAGGGCGCAACGGTCGAGGACCTGACGCCCGAGTTCGAAGCAAACCGTCTGTGGGACGCTTGGCTTGTCCTCCGCCAATGGGCCGTTTCACAACGGCTGCAGCCACTGCTTGTCAGTGACGGATCAATCGAGCTTTTGAAACCCGAAGCACGCTGGGAACTCGAGCAGGGCCTGCGACTGACCGCCGGTGACGTACATTGGGCAAGCGTGACCAGAAGCGATTGGGTGCGGTACCTCCAAAAGCTGTTCTCGCAGTTCGACGTCCTCGCCCTCCCGACAGCACAAATCTTCGCGTTTCCTGCTGAGCTCACCTGGCCCAGTTCAATCAACGACCGTCCGATGGACACATATCATCGATGGATGGAAATAGTCGTTCCGGGCAGCCTGTCCGGCCATCCCGTTGCCGCGGTTCCGGCAGGCTTCGATGGGAGCGGTCGAGCAATGGGTATCCAACTGCTTGGGCGAGCGCGCGCCGACCGTGAGCTCCTGCAGATCGTCTCGTGCTTCGAACGAAATGCACCATGGGTCCGTCAAGCCCCGGCGCTTTTGGCCCACGCGTCATTGTGAGGCAGCGGATGGCCAACTCGTGTCTGAGGTTACCGTCGGCAGTCGCTCATGCAGGTCGTTGAGCCATTCAGGGTCGATCGCCTCCTGTTGGGCGCTTTATTGTCGAGTTCGCGCTATGGCTCGGCTTACTTAGATGAGCGCGCAAAGCCATCACTTCTGGTGATCGTTCGGGCCCCATCCGCCAAGCGGAACGTGGTTTGCTCCGTTATTCAGGTGCACTCAGGCTGTGATCTCGGCAACTCAATTGGCCTGGCGGTGTCCGGAGCCTGACTAGACGTCGATCGGAAGGACAAAGCTCGCTTTGACGCGATCCATCACGACCATCGTCTTGAATCCCTTGATGTCGTGGTTTTCGTAGAAAAAACGTCGGGTGAATTCTTCGTAGCCTTCCATGTCCTTCGCAGTGACAACAAGAATGAAATCCGCGTCACCAGTCACGTAGTAGCCGATCATTACCTCTCGTGTGTTGCGGATCGCTGTCTTGAAGCGGTCAATGATATCGGCGCGTTCGCGCTCCAGTGAGACCAGAACGATCACCGTGACTTGGCGGCCCACAGCCTTTGGGGAGACGATCGAGACATCCGCTTCGATGACACCTTCCGCCCTCAGCCGCTTCAGCCTTCGGTGGCAAGCCGTGGGTGACAGGTTGACCAGCTCCGCAAGCTCATCGGATGTGAGCCGGTTATTTCGCTGGACAGCGTTGAGAAGAGCGGCGTCTATTCGATCGAGTTCCTGGCTCATGTAGAATCTTGCGTCACGCTTGTTCAGGATGCAAAATTCTTGCATAGGGGCGGCAACAATCGCCGTCAAGTGACTCCCGCTTGGCTCTACTCTCCGATCAGGCCAAAGCAAGCAGGCCGGCACACGATGTGTCGAAAGCCCGTTTGCTTGAGAAGTTTCCGCCAAGAGGATCATACCGTGACCATCAACATCAAAGACATCGCCGCGAAGGATCGCAACACGGTCCTGCATCCTTTCACGCAGCTTAAGGACTTTGCGACCGGCAAGCTCGGCGAGCCGACAATCGTAGAGACCGGGAAGGGCATCCGCATCCAGGATGCGCATGGCAACCAACTGATCGACGGCTTTGCTGGTCTCTACTGCGTCAATGTCGGCTATGGTCGCACCGAGGTTGCCGAAGCAATCTCGCGTCAGGCCTATCGCTTGGCCTACTATCATTCCTACGCGGCGCACACGACCGATGAGCTTGCGATCCTGTCGGATCGTCTGGTGAAGATGGCTCCAGGCAAGATGAGCAAGGTGTTCTACGGCATGTCCGGTTCGGACGCCAACGAGACCCAGGCGAAGCTCGTCTGGTACTACAACAACCTGCGCGGCAAGCCGACCAAGAAGAAGATCATCTCGCGCGAACGCGGCTATCACGGCTGCAGCGTCGTCTCCGGCTCGATGACCGGCATGAGCTTCTACCACGACCATATGGATCTGCCGCTGCCGCAGATCGACCATACCGGTGTCCCGCACCACTACTGGGGCGCCAACCCCGGCGAAACCGAACGCGAATTTTCAGCCCGCCGTGCTGCCGAGCTCGACGAAATGATCGAAACGCTTGGCCCGGATAATGTCGGCGCCTTCATCGCCGAGCCGGTGCTCGGGACCGGTGGCATCACGCCGCCGCCGGAAGGTTACTGGGAGGCAATCCAGACTGTGCTCAAGAAGCACGACGTGCTTCTGATCGCAGACGAAGTCATCACCGGTTTCGGCCGTACCGGCTCGATGTTCGGCTCGCAGCATTATGGCATCGAACCCGATCTGATCACCGTCGCCAAGGGTCTCACCTCGGCCTATTTCCCGCTTTCGGCCTCGATCGTCGGCGAGAAGGTCTACAAGGTTATGGAAGAGGGGGCTGACAAGGTCGGCGCCTTCTCGCACGGCTACACCTATTCCGGCCATCCGATCGGCGCGGCAGCCGCCAATGCGGTGCTCGACATCGTCGAAAAGGAAAACCTGCCGGGCAATGCCCGCGAGGTCGGCGCCTATTTCCAGGCGCAGCTGAAGGAAAAGTTCGCGCAGCTGCCGATCGTCGGCGAAGTGCGCGGCGTCGGCTTGATGGGCGCCATCGAGTTTGTCGGCGATCGGGAAAACAAGACGCGGTTCGATCCGTCCCTGAAGGTCGGCGCCCGTGTCTCCAAGGCTGCCCGCGACCGCGGCCTGATCGCCCGCGCCATGCCGCATGGAGACATCCTCGGCTTCGCACCGCCGTTGGTCATAACCAAGGAAGAAGTCGACGAGATCGTCTCTATCGGTGAGAAGGCAGTCCGCTCGGTAATGGACGACCTGGTGCGCGACGGCCAGAATATCTGAGTGAGCGCGGCCGACACTGGCCGCGACGCCGATCGGGCAGCAAAGATATCATTAGAAGCGAATTGGGGATGGGCTGGCTCATTCAGCCAGCCTTGATGGATGAACTCGTCCTCCGCATGGAGGCGTACCAAGGAATTGAGAGCCGGCCATGACCGCTGCCAAACTTCATGTGACGACAACCCTGGCGTCTATTACCGTCCAAAGCCCTTTCGACGGGTCCGTTGTGGGAACGGTCGAGGCCACGGACGCAAGTGAAGTCGACACTCTTCTTGCACGCGCCCGTCGCGGCGCCGAGCTGTCGCGCGGGCTCGCAAGGCATCAGCGCGCCAGCATTCTCGAAGGGACTGCGCAGATCGTAGAAGGCAGCCGCGATCGGTTTGCCGAAACCATCGTCCGCGAAGCCGGAAAAACGATTGTCCAGGCACGCAAGGAGGTTCTCCGCTGCGTTAACACTCTGAAGCTGTCGGCAGAAGAGGCCAAGCGCAACGCCGGCGAAATCGTACCCTTCGACGCCTATGCCGGATCGGAGCAGCGGCAGGGTTGGTTCAGCCGTGAGCCGCTTGGTATCATAACCGCCATCACACCCTACAACGACCCGCTGAACCTCGTCGCTCACAAGCTCGGTCCGGCAATCGCCGGCGGTAATGCCGTCCTGCTGAAGCCGTCGGAGCTGACGCCGCTTTCGGCGATCAACCTTGTTGGCGCGCTTCGCGAGGCGGGCTTGCCCGACGAGGTCATTACAGTGGCGGTAGGTGGAACCGATCTGGGCAGGGCCTTGGTCGCTGCGCGCGAGGTACGCATGGTGTCGTTCACCGGCGGCTTTGCCACTGGCGAAGCTATCAGCCGCACGGCGGGCTTGAAGAAGCTGGCGATGGAACTTGGCGGCAATGCGCCCGTGATCGTCATGGGCGATTGCGACTTCGACAAGGCCGTCGAGGCTTGCGTTTCCGGGGCCTTCTGGGCTGCAGGGCAGAACTGCATCGGTGCCCAGCGTGTACTCGTGCAGGCCGAAATCTATGATCGCTTCCGTGATGCGTTCATCACAACGACGGAGAAGCTGAAGGCGGGAGATCCGTTGCTCGAGGATACTGACGTGGGCCCGATGATCTCGAAACAAGCAGCCGAACGCACAGAAGCCGCAGTCAATGACGCGATCGCGGCCGGGGCAAAGCTGCTCTGCGGTCGCAAGCGCGAAGGGTCGCTTTTTCACCCGACGGTGCTCGAAGGCACGCCGACGACCTGCCGCCTATGGCACCAGGAAGTGTTTGCCCCTGTAGTCATGCTTGCTCCGTTTGAGACGCTCGATGAAGCGATCGAACTGGCGAATGAACCCGAATACAGCCTGCACGCCGGTATCTTCACCAGCAACCTGTCTGTCGCGCTGGGAGCCGCAAGCAGAATCGAGGCTGGCGGGGTGATGGTCAACGATTCCTCGGACTATCGCTTTGACGCCATGCCCTTCGGCGGCTCAAAATATGGCAGCATGGGCCGGGAGGGCGTTCGCTTTGCCTACGAGGAAATGACCCAGCCGAAGGTCGTTTGCATCAATCGCGGGTGAGCGATTGCGAATTGGTTTTTTCCATCAACCTGCAGCTCGCGATAGAACGCACGGGTTCTGAACTGACCCGGTGGACGGCGAGTGCAACCTCGTCGAGGATAGGATGTCTAGCGACAGTCGTATTGAATATGATCCCTTGGGTGCCGTAAGCGTGCCATTGGACCGATATTTCGGGGCACAGACAGCGAGAGCGATCGAGAATTTTCCGATCTCAGGGATTGCGATCAGAAGCTTGCCGTTCGTCATTCAAGCATTGGCCCACTTCAAGATGGCTGCCGCGCAGGCCAATTTCGACGAAGGTTTGCTATCAGAAGCAAAGCGCGACGCGATACTCCAGGCCTGCCACGAGGTGCTTGCCGGCAAATACGACGAGGAGTTCCTCGTCGATGTGTTTCAGGGCGGAGCCGGCACCTCCACAAACATGAACATGAATGAAGTGCTCGCCAATCGCGCGAGCGAGATTCTGGGCAGCGCACGAGGGCAGGGACGGCTCGTTCACCCCAATGACGACGTCAATAGGTCTCAGTCAACGAATGATGCCTATGCCACGGCCGTTCGCCTGTCGATGATCCCGGCGAGCCGCGCGCTACGGGATGCGCTTGCCGTTCTTGCATCGGCTCTGAATGACAAGGCGGAAGAATTTGGCGGTATTCGAAAGCTGGGTCGGACACAGTTGCAGGACGCCGTCCCGATGACGCTTGGTCAGGAATTTGCGGCATTCGCAACAACGCTTCTGGAAGACTGCGGCCGCCTGATCGAAACCGAGCGCCTGTTTCTGGAAGTCAATCTTGGCGGGACGGCCATCGGAACCGGGGTCGCGGCCTCCTCCTCCTATCGCACCCGCGCGCTCGGGCATCTTGCCAAAAACACCGGCCTTCCTGTCGTCGGTTGCAAGGATCTGCTGGAGGCGAGCTGGGATATGGGAGCCTTCATGCTCCATATGGGCCTTCTGAAGCGTACCGCAGCCAAGCTGTCCAAGATCGCGAACGACTTCCGGCTCCTGTCGAGCGGTCCGCGCGGCGGGATCGGCGAAATCATCCTGCCGGCCCTGCAGCCCGGTTCATCCTTGATGCCGGGTAAGATCAATCCCGTTGCCGCCGAAGCGCTGAACCAAGTCTGCTTCTACGTCTATGGCATGGACACGACCGTCGGTATCGCCGCCGAGGCCGGACAGCTGCAGCTCAATGCCATGGAGCCCGTCATCGTATTCAGTATCCACAACGCCATGAGCCTTCTCCGCAACGCGGTGCTGAGCTTCGCCCGGACGTGTGTTGAAGGTGTCCAAGCCGACGCGGCAAGATGCGAAGCGCACCTCGCGAGCAGTACGGCCTTTGCAACGGAACTCGTCGCAACGATCGGCTACGAAGCCGCGGCCGAGCTCGTTAAGGAGAAGCTGGCCGGCTAAATACCACAAGCAATTCGCGCACGCTACTCGAGCTCCGTATCCCGACATATAAAGCTGAAGGCTATGGTCGGCAGACACAAGGTCGAGGACCTATTCGCTCAAACGGAGATTGGAGGCGCATTGCGGCACGCTTTCGACGATGTGTCGACAGGTCTTGCTCATCGCAGCTTTCGTCTTCTCGGCAGCCATCGACGACTCCTGGCTCGTAGATCACGTCAGTGAACCGAAAGCGCCAATGTTTGACGAAACATTTGTATCGATTGCACCGATACACCTTTGAAGTCCTTGACCACACGCAGAATGACCGCCGATCCACTCATGCCATTTGGCGCATGACACCGCGGTCCCCACAGGGGTACAGCAGACTAAAGACCACCGATGCAGAGATATTTCATCTCAAGATAGTCCTCGAGCCCGTGGCGTGATCCCTCACGTCCGATGCCCGATTGCTTCACACCGCCAAACGGTACCGTACAGCTTTTCGGTCACGGGTCAGCGGGTGATGATTGTTCGTCCGCAAACGACGATCGGGAGTTAACCCTGCATCAGAGACGTGCCCGTTTGAGCACCATCAGAGCTTGGCGACGGGCAGGTCGTCCCCCTGCCGAATATCGGCGCCGCAATAGCCCGCCTTCATTTTCGCTTCTTATAGGTTATCGCAATCAGGTATTCGTTTCAAAACGCGTCAAACGGAACCAAGCAATATGCTCGTTTCGGTAGTCGCCACTCCATCGATGCTTCGGACTTCGCGTAATACCCGGTCAAAATCCGCCAGCGTTTCAGCGCGGAGTTCTGCTACATAATCCCATACACCATTTGTTGTGTAGAGAGCGACGACCTCCGGCAATCCATTCAGCGCCTTTATGATGGCTGCAGGCTTTTTGCCCGAAGTCTTGATGTTCATCATCGCACGCAAAACATTCGCGTCAATTTCCTCGCGTGTGCGGACCGTAAACCCCCGGATGGCATTCGAGCTAATGAGCTTGTCCAACCTCTTTTGAATGGTGCCTCTCGACACGTCGAGCTTGGCCGCCAGGATCGCTACTGGCATCCGCCCATCCAGCCGAAGCTGGGCGATAAGCTTCCTATCCAAATCATCCATTTCGAGCCTCATGCAGCAATTTGCGTTTCATGCTATAGCAAACTGATCAAAAAAAGAAGCTTTTAGCTAGCATATATGCGCTTTACGGTCAGCAAACCGCAAGGCTATTCTTGCTGTCAACGGAATGGAGGGGAGGTCTTGGTGACAATGCTGGCAAACGCGGTTTCGCTTACCGGTATGGACGGCTCCTCTCCCGCGCAGGCGTTGGGCTCAGCTCGAGTGCATAATATACTGCAGGCCGTGGAAGAGGGTTTCGAACGCCAAGTGGCCTTCCTTACGGAAATTGTCCAATCGCCCTCTCTTCGGGGAAACGAGGCGAGCGTGCAGAAGATCGTTGCAGATGCATTGTTCGAACGTGGCTACAAGGTCGACCGGTTCGCTATTGATGAAAGGCTGATTGGTGTGGATCCGGCGTTCTCGCCGATGAATACCCAGCTTAGGGATACGGGTATTGTTATTGGCACGCGCGAGGCGGAGCGGGGAGGCGGCAGGTCGCTGGCCCTGAACGCCCATGTCGACGTCGTGCCAACCGGTCCCGAGCAGCGCTGGAAGTATCCGCCATATTCCGCTAAGCGTGAAGGCGACTGGCTCTATGGTCGCGGTGCAGGTGATATGAAGGCTGGGCTCTGTGCCCATCTGTTTGCGTTGGACGCACTGGAGGCAGCCGGACTCAAGCTTAAAGGCCAGGTGCAAATCCAGTCCGTGATAGAAGAGGAAGTGACCGGCAACGGTGCCGCAATGGTGCTGGCCGCAGGCTACAAGGCCGATGCAGTTCTGATCTCTGAACCCACGGATGAAAAGCTGGTTGCGGCCAATACCGGCGTGATGAAATTCGCGATCACGGTACAGGGCGTGCCAGCGCATCCCTTCGAGGTTGCGCGGGGTAGAAGCGCGATCGATGTAGCTTATCGGACGATAAAACAGCTTCGTGTTCTGGAAAGCCGATGGAGAAGCCAGCATTCGGGAGCAGGCGAACTGTTCGATGCCGTCGACAATCCGATCGCATTGACCATCGGCACGATCTCGGGGGGCGAATGGCTTGCATCAGTGCCCAGCGAGTGCCGCTTCGAAGGCCGAATCGGTTTTTATCCTCATGAAGATGTCTCGGTGCGCGCGAAGGAGTTCGAGGAATTCGTCGAGGACGCATTTCAAACGGATACATTTCTCGCTGGATGTCCGCGTCCCCAGATCGAATGGGTAGGTGTCAAGCAAGGTGGATTCGTACTGGAGCCGGGTTCGCAGGCCGAAAGCTGCCTTGCGATGGCCCACCGCACGGCTGATGGCGAAGGCCGGTCTCTCGAAAGGTTCGTGATGCCCTGCTATCTCGATGCTTCCGTTTTTGCCCGACATGGCGGCATGACCAGTCTTGTCTACGGACCCGTTGCCGAGGCCATCCATGCCGTGGATGAGCGCGTCAGCCTGGCATCCCTCAAGCACGTAACCAAGACGATCGCCTTGTTTGCAGCGGCCTGGTGCGGCGTTGAGGACGCGTGATATCTGATGAACTAGGCAGTCCCGGACTGCTGTTGGTCAGATCCAACCGACATTCCTGATTATCGAACTCAGCCGCAATGCACTTGCGGCGAGGAGGGCTGTTTTGTCGGCGCTCCTCTTATGCCGGGCACTCTGGAGGGCGTGCTCACGTCACAACCCAACCTGACCTGAAATGGGAGGATTTGAAAATGAAGGGCTTCATTACTGCGCTATGCACCGGCGCGTTCGTTTCGTTGATGTCGTTGGCGGTGCCGGCGTTTGCCGAGGATGTAACCGTCGCCACCGTCGCCGACTTCGTACCGTTCGAATTCAAGGACGGCGACAAATATACTGGCTTCGATATCGAGCTTTGGGATGCCATCGCAAAGGATATCGGGATTACATACAAGCTGCAGCCGATGGACTTCAACGGGATCCTGCCTGCGCTTCAGACAAAGCAGGTCGATGTCGGGATTGCTGGCATCACCATCACCAAGGAACGGGGAAAGGTCATTGACTTTTCCGACGGTTATTACACCAGCGATCTGACGTTCATGGTGCCGGCCGATAGCAAGGTCAGCAGCCCGGCCGGCCTGGAAGGAAAGGTTCTTGCCGTCAAGACGGGAACGACCAGCGAGGCCTATGCCAAGAAAAACCTTCCGAAGACGGAGCTTCGGCAGTTCCCGAATGGTGACAACATGTTCCTGGAAGTCGTGGCCGGCAGGGCCGACGCCGCACTCCATGACAAGCCGAACATTCTCTACTTCATCAAGACCAATGGCCAGGGCAAGGTCAAAGCCATCGGTGATGCGAAGCAGTCCGAGGAATATGGGATCACCTTCCCCAAGGGTAGTGAACTTCGCGACAAGGTGAATGTTTCGCTCGCCAAGCTGAAGGCCAACGGAACCTACGACGCCATCTCCAAGAAGTGGTTCAACTGACGGCGAGCGGCTGTAGAGGCCGCACAATTTTCTGGAGCAAGGAAGAAGTCATGCGGAGCAGGCTCCGCATGACACTTCATAGGGGGAGAAATGGAACTTGATTGGTCTGTCGTGGCGACAGCGTTGCCAGAACTTCTGGCGGGCGCACGGATTACCATCGTCATCGCACTCATCGGCCTTTTCGGCGGATCAGCTGTCGGTGCCTTGGCGGGCCTCTGCCGCGTCTATGGCGGTATCATATTGAACGCGATCGCATTCGTATATGTCGAGGTGATCCGTGGCACGCCCATGTTGGTGCAGGTGATGTTCATCTATTTTGCCTTGCCGCTGCTGGTCGACATCCGGATTGATCCTTTCCTTGCTGCGGTCATCGCCGTCGTCATCAATTCGGGCGCTTACATTGCCGAGATTTTCAGGAGCGCCCTGCTTTCGATCAACAAGGGACTGACGGAGGCCGGGTTAGCGCTGGGCATGCCGGGTTGGAAGGTTCTCACGAATGTTGTCGGCCCGTTGGCATTACGGCGTGTCCTAGCACCGCTCGGGAACCAGTTCATCGTCAGCATCAAAGACACGTCACTCTTTATCGTGATCGGTGTGGCCGAGCTTACGAGGGCGGGCCAAGAAATCATGGCGACCAATTTCAGAGCGGTCGAAATCTGGAGCGCCGTGGCGGTCCTCTACCTCATCATGACCGGTGTGCTGTCATTTCTGTTGCGGGTCACGGAAAAAAGGATGCGCGTGCTATGAGTATCGTCCAGTTTAAGAATGTGACCAAGGAGTTCGGCAGCATAAAGGTGCTGACCAATGTGGATCTCGAAATCCACAAGGGTGAAGTTGTGGTTCTCATTGGCCCCTCGGGATCAGGAAAATCAACCCTCCTGAGGTGCATAAACTCCTTGGAGAGAATCAATGGCGGCGACCTCATTGTTGATGGGATCAGCGTCCATGACGGCAAGAACAAGGTACGGTTGATCAGGCAGGAAGCCGGAATGGTGTTCCAGCAATTCAATCTTTTTCCACAGTTGACGGCGCTGCAGAACGTTGCCTGCGGTCCCCGGTGGGTAAGACGTTTACAGAGGCGCGAAGCTGAGGAACTTGCCCGCGACCTGTTGAAAAAGGTTGGTCTTCTTGAGAGGGCTGATCATTTTCCAGCAGAACTGTCGGGCGGGCAACAGCAGCGCGTAGCCATTGCTCGCGCACTGGCCGTCAAGCCAAAGATCATGCTGTTTGATGAACCGACCTCAGCTCTTGATCCGGAACTTCGGCACGAAGTCCTTCGCGCGATGCAGTCACTGGCGGAGGAAGGCATGACGATGGTTGTCGTAACCCATGAAATCGGATTCGCACGAAAAGTTGGCACCCGACTGATTTTTATGGAGGGTGGCAAAATCTCCGTTGATGGCGACCCCAAGGTGCTGCTGGATAATCCGGAGAACCCGCGGCTCAAGGACTTCCTACAACATGTCCATTAAGCGACATCCGTTTTATCGGACGGCATAACACGCGTGCGAAGAGAGGAACTCATGGCAGAAACCTATCCGGTGCTGCAATCCGCAAAGAGCTATGCCCTGATCGACAAGGCGAAATACGAGAAGTGGTATAAGGAGAGCGTCGAGAATCCCGACAAGTTCTGGGGCAAGCACGGCAAGCGCGTCGACTGGTTCAAGCCCTATACCAAGGTCAAGAATACCTCCTTCACCGGCAAGGTTTCGATCAAGTGGTTCGAGGATGGCCAGACCAACGTTTCCTATAACTGCATCGACCGGCACCTGGAAAATCATGCCGACCAGGTCGCGATCATCTGGGAAGGCGACGATCCCTCGCTCGACAGGAAGATCACTTATCGCGAGCTCCACGAGCATGTCTGCCGCTTCGCCAACGTGCTGAAGAAGCATGGCGCCAAGAAGGGCGACCGCGTCACCATCTATATGCCGATGGTGCCGGAAGCGGCCTATGCGATGCTCGCCTGCACGCGCATCGGCGCCGTGCATTCGGTCGTCTTCGGCGGTTTTAGCCCGGACGCGCTGGGCGGCCGCATCGTCGATTGCGAATCGACCTTCGTCATCACCTGCGACGAGGGCCTGCGCGGCGGCAAATCCGTGCCGCTGAAGGCCAATGTCGACAAGGCGATCGACATCGCCGCGCGCCATCATGTCCATGTCAAGAACGTGCTGGTCGTCCGCCGCACCGGCACGGATGTCGGCTGGGCGCCGGGCCGCGACTTCTGGTATCACGACGAAGCCGGAACGGTCGCCGCCGACTGCGCGCCCGAGCCGATGAACGCGGAAGACCCGCTCTTCATCCTCTATACGTCAGGCTCGACAGGCAAGCCGAAGGGCGTGTTGCACACGACCGGCGGCTATCTCGTTTATGTCTCGATGACGCATCAATACGTCTTCGATTATCATGGCGGCGATATCTACTGGTGCACGGCCGATGTGGGCTGGGTGACCGGCCATTCCTACATCGTCTACGGTCCGCTTGCGAACCGCGCCACGACGCTGATGTTCGAGGGCGTGCCGAACTACCCCGACCAGGGCCGGTTCTGGGACGTGCTCGACAAGCACAAGGTCAACATCTTCTACACCGCCCCGACGGCGATTCGCGCCTTGATGGGTGCGGGCGACGATTTCGTCAAACGCTCGTCTCGTTCGTCGCTCAGGCTGCTTGGTTCGGTCGGCGAGCCGATCAATCCGGAGGCCTGGGAGTGGTATTACAACGTGGTTGGCGACGCGCTCTCGCCGATCGTCGATACATGGTGGCAGACCGAGACCGGCGGCCACATGATCACGCCGCTGCCCGGCGCCACCGACCTGAAACCCGGCTCGGCGACAACCCCGTTCTTCGGCATCAAACCGCAGCTGGTCGACAATGAAGGCAAGGTGCTGGAAGGCGCGGCCGACGGCAATCTCTGCATCACCGATAGTTGGCCGGGCCAGATGCGCACGGTCTATGGCGATCACGAGCGCTTCATCCAAACCTATTTCTCCACCTATAAGGGGAAATATTTCACCGGCGACGGCTGCCGCCGCGATGCGGACGGCTATTACTGGATCACCGGCCGCGTCGACGATGTGCTCAACGTTTCCGGCCACCGGCTCGGCACTGCGGAGGTCGAATCCGCACTTGTCTCGCACAGCCTTGTTTCGGAAGCGGCGGTCGTCGGCTTTCCGCATTCGCTCAAGGGCCAGGGCATTTATTGCTACGTGACGCTGATGGCCGGCCACGAGGGGACGGACACGCTTCGCCAGGAACTCGTGAAACACATCCGCGCCGAAATCGGGCCGATCGCCTCGCCAGACAAGATCCAGTTCGCGCCCGGCCTGCCGAAGACCCGCTCGGGCAAGATCATGCGCCGCATCCTGCGCAAGATCGCCGAGGACGATTTCGGTGCGCTTGGCGACACTTCGACACTTGCCGATCCTGCTGTTGTCGACGATCTGATCGCCAACCGCCAAAACAAGGAACGTTGAAGCGGCAACCTGGCGTTATGCCCGAAGCCAAATCTATCAAGCACTTAACCCATCAATGTAAGGAGTCGCCGGTTGAGATCCCTTCGAGGCGAGGGATACACAGCTGACAAACGGCGCAGGCGATCCGGTCTGCCGATCGTCTCATATGGGTGGGGACGGAAGTCCGACGCAATGCGCCGACAAGCCGCTTTGCGCGCGAGAAGCGGCCGTCTAGCGTTTTCGACGCTACTTATGGCCCTTTTGGACTACCTTAAGTGTAGATTGGGCTTGCTGCTGATTGAAAAATAACCAGTTAGCGAATGATCACTTCACCGCCAAACGCACGGGCAGCTCGCGCTGCCGCCACAAGCAAAGGGCGTTCGAACCGCGAGAGGCCTTCGTCTACCGGGGTGCGTGGGCCAGCGAGGGTCATTGCCCCCATGAACACGTGACGCGGTCCAAAAACAGGTGCGGATATACCGGCCGTATCCGGGCCCCGCTCACCAATCGAGCTGTAGAAACCTCGACGCCGAATAGTTTCTAAGGTTCTCCGTCTTCACCAGAAAACGACACGGCCGCCCGAACCCGTCGCCAGTGGAAGCAAGTCACCCTCGCGCACCATTTAACGGATCGGGTGCCTCGATTCGACGCGATATAGGCACGTGAGCTGGTCTCCCTACCGAACATAAAATGCCACGCTTTCAGAGGTGACATCGGCAAGCTCTCGCATGATAGGCAGCAGAACTTCCCCGGTAACCATCGGGGAATGCTTCTGCAATCGAATATCACGACGACCTTGTTCGCTTACGACGTCTCGGGCCTGCCCTACCGCGCAGGTACGCATTTACGGCGTTGCGCACCACGCGCCCGTATTGACATCGCGAACTGCGGACGCGCGAACCGGAGCGGCCGTTTTCTTCAAGGCGAGAACCTTCAGCGGGCCGGCGCATCAAATTGCGTGGCGCCTACAACGCCATCGCCGCGCTGGACGGTCTGTCACGGCTAAATGGTGTCGTCGCCTACTCATCCGGTCATCACGCTCAGGCACTTGCCTATGCCGCCAAGCTCCAGGGGTTGCGGAGACGCGATGCAGGAGAGGCAGTCCTGCATCTTGCGCAACGGGTGCAACAGCTGTCTCAGACAGAGTTCAACGACACCTCAGGCCGATGTCTTGCCGGTCGAAGCTGCAGGTCCTACTCGCGTACCTCCCGTCTCTTGCCAAAGCCGGCTGCACGCGCGAGCGCGGAGCGTTGTTCAGCATAGTTGGGAGCAACCATCGGGTAGTCAGCCGGAAGGTCCCACCTTGCACGATATTCCTCAGGTGTGAGCCCGTACTTTGCCATCAGGTGCCGCCTCAGCGATTTGAACTTTTGGCCATCCTCAAGGCAAATGATGAATTCGGACGTCACCGACTTCTTGATCGGAATGGCGGGGCGACGTTCTTCAACGGCAACGTCGGCCTTGTCTGACTGAGATGTGCTGCTCAGCGAGGAATACGTCTGCTCGATAAGATTAGGCAGATCCGCGGCTGGAACGACATTGCGGCTCAGATAAGCGGCGACAATACGGCTCGTCAGCTCGAGCCTCCGTTCCTCATTGCCCGAACTCCATTCGCTCAACGGTCTTCTCCTTTGTTTGCAAGTCGCTCAGATTCGCTCAGCGTGCAGGTATTTCGGTCGGAAGGAAGGCGGGGACAGGCCTAGGATGCCTTTTTTAACAGACTTTGGTGTCTTTGACTTGTCTTGGGCTGTCGATTCATTCGCATTTGCAGGGTCCGACGCTCCTCCCTCCCTGGTGTACTCGGAGCACGGGAGCCCGCCGAGGAATGGCATCACAACTTGATATGCTTCGCGCGTCGCGTGAGGCAACCGAAACCCGTCATGAAGCTTCAGCCGTCTTTGAAGTGACGATGCGAAACGACCCGACGTCGAAGACATGGCGCGACTTCTAAGGAGAGCGGAACCTATCACGTATCAGCTGTCAGGCTATCGAACACCTCCAACAACGCGTCACTTATGGCCTTTCCAAGCATCACTGCCGTATCCGTCAGCGCTTCCTCATTCATGTCATGAGCGGCCATGACAAACGCTGCGCCCTCCGTCGTCACAATTTCCTGCGCCCGTTGGATCGCCCACAGGGCAAACTCGCTACGGCTGCTGATTTCCACGGTTTCCATGAATTCTCCTGATTGCTGGACGGATGCTGTATAGCGAACCGAGGGGGATAACACAGTCCCGAAAAGTCGATTCTTGGCGGGTCACTATAATCATCCCAACTTTACCTTGGAATGGGCCAACTCTCGCGAGATCGAATGCGGGTATCACGTCGCCTTTCCTTGTAAGGCTGCGGGTCGCACACGGGTTTTGCGCAAGTCACTGGGCCGCTTGCATCCGGGGCAAAATGAATTGGATCAGCGGTCCAAAGCCCGACGACTGCGACGATGCCGCTGCCGGGGCACTCTAACGTTATGCCGGTTTCCTCTGCGAGGCGTTGCAGCGATTTTGTCGCTTACGAACTGTCATCCGAGTTGACGAGAATCCGCTGACCGCATGCAGCGCCGTTGCACAGACGCGGCGATGAGTTTCAGTTTGGGTTCCCGGCTCCCGACCCGCGCGTGGTACTAAGGCATCCCCACGCATATAGGTGATTACGCGTCGACGCGATAAAGATGAGGCACGAGGTCCCAATTGCGAAGCCGGAAGTCTTTCTTGCGACATCACTCGACAGCACAGACCCAAGATTAAGTATGCAAAAACTAGGAGTTTGACGGTCTGTTGACTCTGTAGTTCACTCAGACCAAAACAGGTTGTGCCTAAGGAGGGTTTAGGATGGCTGACGAGAGTAACACAGGACTGAATTCTGCAGTTGAGACGAATGCTGAAGTGAAAACACCAACGGGTAAGAAGCAGAAGTCGCCAAGACGCCAGAAGGCGGCTGCCGAACCAGCTCGCACCCAATCGAAGGCGCCGGCCGCAAAGTCAAGAAGGTATGGCGAACAAGAGAAAGCCGAGAAGCTCAAACTGATCGAGACGCAAGTCAATGAAGGCAAAGGCACGCTCAAAGACGCCATCAAGAGCGCCGGCATATCGGAGCAGACCTACTATCAGTGGAAACGGACCGCAAAGCCCGCTGAACAAAAGCCCGAGAAGGCTGTTCTGGCCGGTGACGACGAGTTGGCAGATTTCGTTCGACTGGAAGAGGAAAACCAGCGGCTCCGCAAGCTTCTGGCGGAAAAGTTGCGAGCGGAGAATGCCGAGCTGCGCAAAAGACTCGGACTAGACTAAGCCAGCTAGGACCGCGCAGGCCCGTAACCGCTGGCCTGATATCGTTCATGATGGGCGATCGGTCACGCGAATGTTCCCGCGGCTCGCGCGCTAGTGAGTTGAAGCGCGAGGTGAGGAGATATATGCGTCCGCAGCCAGGAGCGCAGCGGCGCTGGCTAGGAGTGGTTTTTTAGGATGCTTAAGGTTCATGGTATATGAAAATACCACAACGGAGCTTCATCGTTGAATTCAAGTCGGGGCGTCGACAGGCCAAGGCGAGGACAAACTCCATTTGGGGAGACACGGACCTCAAGGCTTTGGCTCGCGCGGTAGAAGAGGAGTCGTCCCACCTGTTCAATTCGACTGAAGTACCTGTCACGCCTGACGAAAGTGGAGATATGATATCTCAGCAGATCGATGTTGGTTCTGCCAGCGAACATTCGGGCGATATCGACGTTGCAGCAGAAGCGGTGCCGTTGGACCTTGCCGCAGGAACTGAAGAACAAAAGCAGCGTGAGGCCGAGCGCCTGCCCGACAAGCCTGTTGTAGAAGAGACCCAGCCGCCCCAAGCAACATCAAGGGGTCGTACTCGAAAGCGCGCCAGGCATGCACCCGCCTGGGCGATTGCGTCTAGGGCGACGAATTCGAACGAGCGCCAAAGCGGGCAATCCACGAACGCTGACGACCCGGCCTCCTTGGAGGAAGTGGCCGCCCTTGATGCAGAAAACAAGCGGCTAAAGAGACTGCTGGCTGAACAGCTTTATGCACAGAACTTGCAGCTCAAAAGGATGCTTGAGCGGTTCGATGTGACATGAAGACGCTGCGCCGCCACCGCCGCTAGGCTACGTGAAAAGTGCCTGCAATAGGAGCGGGCCAGCTCATTGTCCACCTGTCAAAGCGACGTCCTCAAAGGAACCGCCGTCCTCCTGAGTGCGCTAATCGCTCATCGGAACCGCTCGACCGAACATCTCCCGTGCTTACAACTGGAGCCACGCTGGAGTCCTGGTCGAAGGCGACAATACAGGGCTGCAGCATTTGGTTGCTGGCGAAAAAGCCGCCGATCTCATGGACGATGAGCAGGCTCGGCCAGCAGAAGAACCGCATACGCTCCTGCAGTTTGCCTCCCGTTCGGCGCGCGCGAGCGAAGCGATCAGATCGGTAAGCTTCGTGAAGTAGACACTCTTGCCGGCGTTGACGGCCTCTACGCCGAGTGCCGTTGCCAGGCGGCTTTTGCCCGGTTCCGGGTGGGCCCAGAAAGTGAGTTCGCCCGCTTCCATGTCATCTTCACGTGAGCCGACAACGCCGAGGATCGTCGGGCTGTTCTCCACAGCTCGCGCAACTCGGCTACGGCGAGGTTGTGTCCTGCCATGACTGCATAAGCTCGAGTAACTGTGCAGCGGGCAGGGGGCGTGAGAAAAGGTAACCTTGCGCCTCATCGAAGCCTTCAGCCTTGATAATCTCGAGTTGGTCTGGAGCCTCGACGCCTTCCACGGTTGTGGTGATTCCCAGCGTGCGTCCAATTCCGGCAACCGCCCTGAGGATCGCCAGCGATTCCTTCCCGGCCGGCAGATCGGAAACGAAGCTGCGGTCGATCTTGATTTTGTCGAACCGAAAGCTCCTCAGATAGCTGAGAGAAGAATAGCCGGTCCCGAAATCGTCGATCGCGACTTTGACTCCGAGTTGCCGAAACTCCTTCAGTATCTGAAAATTGCGGTCGCATTCATCGAGCAATACCGACTCGGTGATTTCGAGCTCCAGGCGCGAGGCATTCAGACCCGTCTCTTTCAATATATGCTCGGCAAGTAACTGAAATCGGGCCTAACCAGAGAAGGATACGCAACCGAATGGGGCTGGCGAACGCTTAGCACCCTTTCGGGTCACGCCTTTGAGCTCGTTCGGGGCCGCGAGCCTCGCTGGGCCTCCGCTTTTGTACAACGGCTTCGCCCCCGCGACGATCGGTCTCATGCTCAGGGCAGCTTTTGCCTACGACGGGGTCGCGGGTCGACCATCGGGCGTGGAAATCTTTCTGGCCGTTATTCTAGCGGCCAGCGGCGACGCAGCTTGTGCAATCTCGGACGTGTCGCGGCTTTCGCTACGTGACGTGAAATCGACTGGAGAATGTTAGAAAAGCGGTTAGAAATACGATCGTGCGAGTGGTCCAATATATTCGATTCTAAAGCCATCCATTCGCGCCTTTCGGATAAAGGCGTTCGCCCCGGCAAGACCAGTCTCGAACACGTGCCCGTCTCGAGTGCTCCTTGAAAAGTTAATCTCAAACCAGGGACTTGCCCTTAGCGAAAGAAGGCTGATGCGCCATTTTTGCGCTTCCTTTCTTTCAATGCGGAAATCCGCAGCCGGAGAGCCCTGGTCAGTCAGTTCCACCGTATCCGTCTTGCCAGGTGTAAAACCTTCATCTGCGTGGGCCATAATCACGCTCCTCCTCGTGTTGGCGTTGGAAACAAGCCAGATGCTTACCTTGCCGCGGGTATCCCAGAAATCCGGCTAGGCCTGCCCTCCCTTGCGCTATGTCACAAAATTACTTGCCGGCTGTGACAAAGCCTTGACTTTACAAGGCACCTTAATTGATGCCCATGCTTCGTCGCCGGTCTTTGAGCCAGATCAACGCTCCCAAAAAAATATGGGTCGTCGCAAGCGGTGACTGTCACTACCAGGGATCCCGGAATGACGGATACGCAAGAGCCATTCTGACAGGTGTGAGCGTTTTCAAATTGAGCTCTCTCGCGAGACTTCTAGCCTGGCGAACGAGATCGTCCAGTGGACGTCTAGCAAATGTTCGGCTGAACAGGTGAGCGAGCCCATGTGTCGTCGCCCTGTACAGTTCAATTTGTCGTCCGGTGGGGTGGTGGTCACGCGCTCGCGGTTTGCGCTTGCAGTCAGATCAGCGGCAGCGAGAGCTGTAGCCAGGACGAACAGCCGTCTTCGTCATCGAAAATAGCTTCAAGCCGCCTTGATGCAGCTTCGCGTCGATACGTCCAGATAGGCATCGAAAGCTGCAGCGACTGCACGGATCAGGAAACGCCCTTCCACCCGCAACCGTACGACCCCGCCCTCGGTCTCAAGGATTCCGTCGCTTTTCAGCATGGCGAGCCTGTCATTCCCGTCTAAAAGGGCGCTATGCTCGAATCCATGGGCGGCGGCGAGTGCCGGAATGTCAACCCGCAAGTCGCACATTAGCCGCTCGATAATGTTTGCCCGCAGCCGGTCCTCGGCCGACAAGCGGTAGCCTTTCACAATGGCAAGACGACCAGAGGCAATGCGTTTCGCGTAGTCACCAGGGAATACCTCATTCTGAACATAACCGCCTGCCAAGCGGCCAATGGCCGATGCTCCGAAGCCGATGAGCGTCTCGCAGGCGTCGGTGGTGTAACCCTGAAAGTTGCGGTGCAATTGCCCGTTTTTCTGTGCAGTAGCCAGATTGTCGTCAGGCCGGGCGAAATGGTCGAGCCCTATGCTGCAATACCCGGCTGCAAGGAGATTTTCCGCAATCGCCTGTGCCTGAGCAAGACGGTCTCCCGCACTGGCGAGCACGGCTTCATTAATCATTCGCTGATGCCTCTTGAGAGTAGGCACGTGGGCATAGCCGAAAACGGCGAAACGATCTGGCTGCATTTCGAGCGCCATCTTGATCGTCTCGATGCAGGATTCGACCGTCTGGTGTGGCAGGCCATAGATTAGATCGAAATTAATGCTGTCTACGCCCGCGCGGCGCAAGTAGGAGACCGCATTCATTGTCTGTTCGAGGCTCTGGTTTCGGTTTATCGCCTTCTGTACCACCGGATCGAAGCTCTGCACCCCGAGGCTTGCACGGCGGACCCCTGCTATGCCAAGAACCGCCGCCATCTCCTGCTCTAGTGTCCTAGGATCAATCTCAATGGCGATTTGGGTGGTACTTGCGAAATCGAAGTGCTCGTGCAGAAGCTCGATCAATGCCAACATTTCCTTCGCTCGCATGATTGTTGGAGTTCCTCCGCCGAAATGTACATGGTCGATTTTGAGGGGCGCTTTTGTCCTTGCCGATACGAGGCATATCTCCTTACGCAGCATATGAAGGTAGTTGCCGATCGGTAGGTCGCGTCGCGTGATCGTCGTGTGACAGGCGCAGTACGAACACATCGAGCGACAGAAGGGGATGTGCACGTATAGCGACGCCGGCTTCTCCCGCGGTATCTCGGCAAGCCAGTCATGATAGGCGGCGGCGTCCACGTCGGGTGAGAATTGTAGCGACGTCGGGTAACTCGTGTAGCGGGGCAGGCGCGCATCGCCGTATTTTGCAGCAAGAGCTGATTGCATAGGCAGATCCTTCTTTAGAGGGCGGTGCAAGTACCGCACTCTAGGGCCTCGTTTCGTGGAGCTCTTTGATCGAAAGCAAGGATTGCTTCCAATTCACGTGATTATGCGGGCGGTCGAAGTGCGGCAACATTGCCGCGGGATGGCTGATGACTGCGCGATAGCCTATGGAACAGGCGGCGTGCGCTTGACTAAGGCGTTTCCTCGTCGAAAGACTGGACACAGCAACAGTAACCTTGTCCTCTGGTGGATCTGGCAAATGCATTCACAAAACGTCTGTGGGACGATCCGCCTTGGGCAAATGCTTGCCAGATGGCGAGGGGAGGGGATGGGATCCTATGTAATCGTAACTGCGGCTCCAATAGCGATTCTCGCACTGAGACTAGCGCTGTCAACGTTCATCGGCGACAGCCTTATTCTGTCCTCGTTTATTCCCGGGATGCTGATCGCCGCGTTCGTCGGCGGGCTAAAGTCAGTCGTACTTGCAGCCGGAGTGTCGATTTTGGCAGCTATATTTCTTCACTGGCTCGAAGATGCGCCCTACCCGGAGCTTGTCGAGTTGATGGTTTTTGGTTTGGCAATGCTTCTCATCGCATGCCTGGGAGAGGTGCTGGAGGCAGGGAGGCGCGCCATGGACAAGATAAAGGCTGCCGTCAAAGCCCGCGACGCACATCTTAGGTCCATACTGGACACAGTACCAGATGCAACCGTGGTCAGCGCGGCCAATGGTACGATTGTTTCCTTCAACGCCGCCGCAGTGCGGCAGTTCGGCTATGCAGAAGAGGAGGTCATCGGCGAGAACCTTCGCATCCTGATGCCAGAACCCTATCGCCATGAACACGACGGATACATGCAGCGATACATGAGGACCGGAGAAAAGCGCATCATTGGTATTGACCGCGTCATCGTAGGGCGGAGGAAAGACGGATCAACATTTCCAATGAAGCTGGCTGTAGGCGAGATGCGGTCTGGAGGCGAGCGGTTCTTCACGGGCTTCATCAGAGACCTGACCGAGCGGGAGGAGTCGGCCGCAAGGCTTGAACAGATCCAGGCGGAATTGGCCAGGCTCGCCCGTCTCAAGGAGATGGGCGAGATGGCCACGACGCTTGCGCATGAGCTCAATCAACCCCTATCTGCGATCGCGAACTATGCTCATGGTTGTACGAGGCTGTTGCGCGATATGGACTCCTCCATGGAAATGAGGATGCGCGACGCGCTGGAGGAGGTGGCGAGCCAATCCCTGCGCGCAGGACAGATCATCAAGCATCTCCGGGAGTTCGTTACGAAAGGTGAGAAGGAAAGGGCACCCGAGGATATCCGTAAATTGGTGGAGGAAGCTGGCGCGCTGGCTCTTGTCGGTTCCCGTGAGAATAACGTTCGAACGGTATTCGAGTATATGCCGGGTGCCGACATGGTGATGGTCGATCGGATCCAGGTCCAACAAGTGCTGATCAACCTCATGCGCAATGCGGTCGAGGCGATGCGCGAGGTAGAGCACCGCGAGCTTATCGTTCGCACCATGCCGGCTGGTGCGGGCGAAATCGCTGTGACGGTAAGAGATACGGGCGTTGGAATCCCGGAGGAGGTCGCCGGAGAGCTTTTCAAGCCATTCGTTACGACGAAGCCGAGCGGAATGGGGGTCGGTCTTTCGATTTCCAAGCGCATCGTCGAAGCGCATGGCGGCGAGATGACCTTTTCGAAGAATGAAGCGGGAGGGGTAACCTTCCGGTTCACGCTTCCCGCCCATGTGGAGCGGATTGATGGAAATGACTGACTATACAGTTCACATTGTCGATGACGAAGAACCCATTCGCAAGTCGCTTGCCTTCATGCTGACGATGAATGGTTATGCCGTAAAGGTGCACGAGTCGGCTGCCTCCTTCCTTGACTTCGCCCCTAATATCCGCGACGGAATTCTCGTAACAGACCTCAGGATGCCTGATATTTCAGGGGTGGGTCTCATCCGCCAGCTCGGCTCAAAGAAAATAAAGATACCCGCCATCGTGATCACGGGACATGGCGACGTGCCAATGGCAGTCGAGGCGATGAGAGCGGGAGCGCTGGACTTTATTGAGAAGCCGTTTGAGGACTCGCTGATCGTGGAAGCTATTGAACGGGCATCAGGATATTTGACTGTTCCCACGGTGGCCGATGAGATCACAGACATTCAGGCGCGCCTGGACACACTCAGTCCCAGAGAACGGCAGGTGCTCTCAGCGGTGGTCTCTGGCCTCGCCAATAAAACGATTGCATACGATCTCGATATCAGTCCCCGAACCGTGGAGGTGCACCGCGCGAACGTGATGTCCAAAATGAGAGCCAAGAGCCTCCCGCATCTTGTTGGGATGGCTATCGCGGCCGGGTTCGTGCCTTCGTAATTTTCGGCCTTTTGATCTCGCGCAATGCGGCGGCTTGTCGCAAGCGTTCAAATGGCGCTTAACCGGCGGGCATATGCACGCCAGATTAAGCGGAACACTAAGTTGTCAGTTGCCAGGATCATCGTTCTCGTTGTACCGGACCGGGGCCTCCGGCGATCCCTTGCGTTCGCGCTGGAGGTTGAAGGTTACATGACGGAGTCCTACGACGCCTTATGGAAGGCGGAGGCTTCCACCGGGCGAGCGCTCTGCACCATCGTCGACGAAGAGATTTTGAAGTCCGAGCCGCAAACGCCAAGGTCTCTGGAGAGACCCGATGGTCGTGTAGTCCTCCTAGTTGATGGAATGACGGTGGTCAAAGAACAAGGCGACACGATTACCTTGACGAAACCGATCAACGGCTCCGATCTCGTGAGCGTGGTGAACGACCTGGAAACGATGGCGGTTCGGAGAGACCGAGCATGACGCGACTGGCGGGCTCTAAGTATTTTCACTTAGTGATATAACCGAGTTTATCGCCGAGGCGCGACTTGGCAATCTTGCCCTGAAAGATCAGGGGATATGAGATGAACGCCGCCTCCAGAGCTTTAGAGCGTAGCCATGTAGCGCCCAACAACATTGGAAGAGTAAAGATCCCGGGGCCGCACCTTGTTGCGACTTACAAGGCTGGCCGGGAAATTTATGGACAAGGTGATACCGTAACCAAGTACTACCAGGTTAAAACCGGGACTGTCCGCGTATACCGCCTCCTCGAAGAGGGGCGGCGGCAGATTGTATCCTTTCACTTTGCAGGGGAGGTGTTCGGCGTCGAAGCGGGTTCGACCCATCGGTTCTTTGCCGCGGCCATTACCGAGACGACGCTGGCTGTCTTCAGGCAACATACGGTGAAGGAGCATTCACGGGAACTCTTGGGGTTTGCCCTGGACGGTATGGCGCGGGCTCAGGAGCACCTTCTGGTCGTTGGCCGACAATGTGCGGTGGAGCGTATGGCCGCATTCCTATTAGATCTCTCACACCGGCTGGGACGCCTTCGGCAGCTAAGATTGCCGATGTCACGGCAGGACATTGCGGACTATCTCGGCCTGACAATCGAGACGGTATCCCGTGTCATGACCAAGCTAAAGGAACGAAGCATAATCGCACTGCAAGACACAAGGGCGATAGACATCATGAAACCGGGAGCTCTCCGTTCGCTCTGCCAATAAGCGTCTATCGCGGTGGTGGCCCGCGGTGCCGACCCTCTTGGTATCGTTGATTGTGAATCGCGTTGAGCGACACTGTAGGCGCTTCAGATTGGGCGCGATCCTCCCGCAGATGGACCCTTTAATGCTGGAAAACGCTTCTTCGGTCTTCGACTCGTTAACAACCACCGAGAGTTCACGGGCCGGCCCGACTCGATCTTGATTTGAATCAAGGTACGCAAGTCCCGCCTCTGACAAATTCTCCACGAGACTTCGGCAGATCTGCGTGTGGAGCCGCGACAGCGCTCCGACAAGTTGGAGATCCAACCATGACATACACAGTCGAGATGATCGCGCTCGCCATCGGCGCCTTTCTGGCACTGGTCGGCGCGGGCTTCGCGCAGGATCGTCTGTTTGAAGCACATATGTGGGTGTTATTCTTTGTGCTTCTCGGCGGCACCTTAGTGCTCATGCACCGCACGGATTTTCGTCGGGCGGTTGCTGCGCGTGTCACGGAATACTTCGACGAAGTTGTAAAATACGCCGTCGTCGCCACCATGTTCTGGGGCGTGGTCGGATTCCTCGTCGGCGTCGTCGCGGCGCTGCAGCTCGCCTTTCCCGATCTCAACGTCGAGCCGTGGTTCAACTTCGGGCGCGTGCGGCCGCTGCATACCTCAGCGGTCATTTTCGCCTTCGGCGGCAATGCCCTGATCGCGACGTCCTTCTACGTCGTGCAGCGCACCAGCCGCGCCCGGCTCTTCGGCGGCAATCTCGGCTGGTTCGTCTTCTGGGGCTACCAGCTCTTCATCGTGCTCGCCGCCACCGGCTACCTGCTCGGCATCACTCAGAGCCGCGAGTATGCGGAACCGGAATGGTATGTCGATCTCTGGCTGACGATCGTCTGGGTGGCTTACCTCATCGTCTTCCTGGGCACGATCCTCGTGCGTAAGGAGCCGCACATCTACGTGGCGAACTGGTTCTATCTCGCCTTCATCGTCACGATCGCCATGCTCCACATCGTCAATAACCTGGCGGTGCCGGTCTCCTTCCTCGGATCCAAGAGCTACTCGGCCTTTGCCGGCGTTCAGGACGCGCTGACCCAATGGTGGTACGGCCACAACGCCGTCGGCTTCTTCCTGACCGCCGGCTTCCTGGCGATGATGTACTACTTCATCCCCAAGCAGGTGAACCGCCCCGTCTATTCCTACCGGCTGTCGATCATTCACTTCTGGTCGCTGATCTTCATGTATATCTGGGCAGGTCCCCACCACCTCCATTACACGGCGCTGCCCGACTGGGCCCA
This sequence comes from Sinorhizobium fredii, assembly GCF_002944405.1. NCBI lineage: Bacteria > Pseudomonadati > Pseudomonadota > Alphaproteobacteria > Hyphomicrobiales > Rhizobiaceae > Ensifer > Ensifer fredii. Next base: position 167,851 of record NZ_CP024309.1, read on the forward strand.
GACGCTCGGCATGGTCTTCTCAATTATGCTCTGGATGCCTTCCTGGGGCGGCATGATCAACGGGCTGATGACCCTCTCCGGCGCCTGGGACAAGGTCCGCACCGACCCCATCGTCCGCATGATGGTCATGGCCGTCGCCTTCTACGGCATGGCGACCTTCGAGGGGCCGACGATGTCGATCAAGACGGTCAATTCGCTTAGCCACTATACCGACTGGACCATCGGCCACGTGCATTCCGGCGCGCTCGGCTGGAACGGCCTCATCACCTTCGGCTCCATCTACTATCTCGTGCCGAAGCTGTGGAATCGTGAGCGGCTTTACAGCCTGGGCATGGTCAACTGGCATTTCTGGCTCGCCACCGTCGGCATCATTGTGTACGCCGCCGCGATGTGGGTCGCCGGCATCCAGGAAGGTCTGATGTGGCGCGAATACGACGATCAGGGCTTCCTCGTCTATTCCTTCGCGGAATCTGTGGCTGCGATGTTCCCGTACTATGTCATGCGGGCCGTCGGTGGCGCCCTCTACCTCTCCGGCGCCGTGCTAATGGCCTTCAATGTAGCAATGACGATCCTGGGACGCGTCCGCGATGATGGTCCGGTCCTCGGTTCTGTGCCCCAAGCCGTGGCGGACTTAAGAGGGCATGGCCGATGACGATTTTCAATAAACATGCGATACTAGAACGCAACGCCACACTGCTGCTGGCCGGCTCGCTGCTGGTCGTCTCCATCGGCGGCATCGTCGAAATCGCGCCGCTCTTCTATCTCGAGAACACCATCGAGAAGGTCGAAGGGATGCGGCCCTATTCGCCCCTGGAGCTTGCCGGACGGGACATCTACATCCGCGAAGGCTGTTATGTCTGTCACAGCCAGATGATACGGCCGTTTCGGGACGAGGTCGAACGTTACGGCCATTATTCGCTTGCGGCCGAGTCGATGTACGATCATCCCTTCCAGTGGGGCTCGAAGCGCACCGGTCCCGACCTCGCCCGCGTCGGCGAGCGCTATTCCAACGAATGGCACGTCCAGCACATGACCGAACCGCGCTCCGTCGTGCCAGAATCGGTCATGCCGAGCTACGCTTTCCTCAAGGCAACGCCGCTTGAGGTAAAGAATATCGCCATGAACCTCAAAGCCAACCGAGCGGTCGGCGTGCCCTATACAGACGAAATGATCGATAATGCGGTCGCCGATCTCAAGGCCCAGGCAGATCCAGATGCGGACACATCCGGCGTCGAAGCCCGCTACCCCAAGGCTAAGTTCGGCGATCTCGACGGCGATCCGCAAAAGCTGACCGAAATGGATGCTCTGATCGCCTATCTCCAGATGCTCGGCGCGCTTGTCGACTTCTCCATCTATGACGACGCTGCGGGCTATCGCTGAGGAGGGAAAAGGCATGGAAACATACACGGTCCTGCGCCATTTCGCCGACACCTGGGGCCTTCTTGCGATGGTGCTCCTTTTCCTCGGCGTTACTACGTTCACTTTCCGGTCAGGCCGCAAGAAGTCTGCTCAAACGGCCGCCTCCATCCCGCTTAAGGAGGACTGATCGATGGCGGGCAAGCACAAGCATGTGGACGAGGTCAGCGGGGTTGAAACCACCGGGCACGAATGGGACGGCATCCGCGAACTGGACAACCCTATGCCGCGCTGGTGGGTCTACACCTTCTATACGACAATCATCTGGGCGATCGGTTACGCGATAGCCTACCCCTCCTGGCCACTGCTGACGGACACGACCAAAGGCGTACTCGGTTATTCGAGCCGCGCTCAGGTCGCCACTGATCTGGCTGACGCCAAAGCGGCGAAGGCCGGTTACAACGAGCGGATCGCCGCGAGCACGGTCGAGGAAATCATTGCGGATCCGCAATTGCAGCAGTTTGCGATTTCGGCCGGGGCGTCAGCATTCAAGGTGAACTGTGCGCAATGTCATGGTTCGGGTGCGGCCGGGGCAAAGGGCTTCCCGAACCTTAACGACGATGACTGGCTATGGGGTGGCAAACCTGAAGAGATTTATCAAACGATCGCCCACGGTATCCGCTATTCTCGCGACGCGGAGACGCGAGTTTCCGAGATGCCAGCATTCGCCGACATGTTGACGCCGGAGCAACTGCGCCAAACGGCGGCGTTTGTCGTGAGCCTTAGCGTGACGCCGCCGCAACGGGAGCTCGCCGACAAAGGCAAGAAAATTTTTACGGAAAACTGCGCCTCCTGTCACGGCGCTGATGCGAAGGGAAACCGGGAAATGGGGGCGCCGAATCTCGCCGACTCCATATGGTTGAAGGGCAAGGGTGAGCAAGCGATCATCAATCAAGTGAAGGCGCCGAAGAATGGCATCATGCCTGCCTGGGCGCCGCGCATTGGCGACACGACGGTCAAAGAGCTCGCGGTCTTCGTCCACTCGCTCGGTGGTGGCGAGTAGCAGGTTAGTCTCGATAAGCCTGAACGCCGGCGATCGCGCATATGGCCGCGCCAGCCATGCCTTCTCGCAGCGTTCAATCCGGCTCAAAGGCGAACAGGTACATCGCGTCGCGCCATAGCCCTGCGCGAATTGACGCGAAGTTGACTCAGATCAAGGATTGGGACTTGCGCATCGGGCAAAGGTCGGCTGGCAGGCGAAATTGCCCGGACTTGCTTAGATGCTCCAACCGCCCATGATAAAAGCCTTGGTCGAAAGGCTCGATGCCGAACCGGTGAATGCTGCGCGCGTTCGAAAGCCACTTTACCAGAAGCGACGGAAGATTTTTCCGAAGCGGGCGGAGGGGCGCTTCCGCCGGTTTAAGTGGCTCGTGATGCTGCTGACGCTCGGCATCTACTATTTGACACCTTCGATCCGCTGGGACCGCGGGGCGCATGCGCCCGATCAGGCGGTGCTCGTCGACCTTGCGGCGCGACGCTTCTACTTCTTTTTCGTCGAGATCTGGCCGCAGGAGTTCTTCTTCGTCGCGGGGCTGCTCGTCATGGCGGGTCTCGGCCTCTTCCTGGTGACCTCGGCGGTCGGGAGGGCCTGGTGCGGCTATGCCTGCCCGCAGACCGTCTGGGTCGATCTCTTTCTCATGGTCGAGCGCTTCATCGAAGGCGACCGAAATGCCCGAATGCGTCTCGATGCAAGTCTCTGGACCGTCGAGAAGATTCGTAAGCGTGTAGCCAAGCACGCGATCTGGCTCGTCATCGGCGTGGCGACCGGGGGCGCCTGGATCTTCTACTTCGCCGACGCGCCGTCGCTGCTGAAAAGTTTCGTAACTCTCGAGGCGCCGCCCGTCGCCTATTTCACCGTGGCGATTCTCACGGCGACGACCTATGTCTTCGGCGGGCTGATGCGCGAGCAGGTCTGTACCTATATGTGCCCCTGGCCGCGCATCCAGGCGACGATGCTGGACGAGAATTCGCTCGTCGTCACCTATAACGACTGGCGCGGCGAACCGCGCTCGCGCCACGCCAAGAAGGCGGCGGCAGCGGGCGAGGTCGTCGGCGATTGCGTCGATTGCAATGCCTGCGTCGCGGTCTGTCCGATGGGCATCGACATCCGCGACGGCCAGCAGCTCGAATGCATCACCTGCGCGCTCTGCATCGATGCCTGCGACGGCGTGATGGACAAGCTCGGACGCGAACAAGGACTGATTTCCTACGCGACGCTCAGCGACTATGCCGCCAATGTGGCGCTTGCGACCAATAACGGGACGGCGGCGATCGATCCGAGGCGCGTGCGAGGCGCGGACGGCGCCTTCGTGGACAAAGTCAGGCATTTCGACTGGCGCATCGTTTTCCGCACCCGCGTTATCGTCTATTTCGCCGCCTGGGCACTGATGGGGCTCGGCTTGGTCTTCGCGCTTGCATCGCGTGACCGCCTTGAGCTCAACGTGCTGCACGACCGAAACCCGCAATATGTCGTCGAGTCCGATGGTTCGGTGCGCAACGGCTACACGGTCAAGCTGCTCAACATGATCCCCGAGCCGCGCACCATCAGGTTGATGATGGAGGGCATGCCCTCTGCGACGATGCGCGTGGCAGGACGCGCTGCCGGAAGCGGCCGTAGCTTTGCGATCGCCGTCGAGCCGGACAAGGTCACGTCGGTCAAGCTCTTCGTCACTCTGCCAATGGGCAAAACTGCCGAGGCGGCACATGCCTTCGCTCTGGTAGCCGAGGATCCGCTCACGCACGAGCGCGGCGTCTATCAGGCCAATTTCAACCTCCCGGGAGCAGCACAATGAGCGGCATGATCACGAAACCGCGTAACCCGCCGCGCGGGTTCACCGGCTGGCACATGGTAGCCGTGATGTCCCTGTTCTTCGGAACCATCATCTCCGTCAACGTGGTGTTGGCTTGGAACGCCAGCCGAAGCTGGAGCGGCCTTGTCGTTCAGAACGCCTATATCGCAAGCCAGCAGTTCAACGGCAAAATAGCCGAGGCCCGGCATTTCGCCGAAAGCGGGATCGTAGGCAGGTTCAGCGCGACGGCCGGCGAACTCCGCTACGTCCTGGCCAGAGACGGCAAACCGCTGTCGGCAGCAGACCGCGTTCTCGCCGTGCTCAGGCGGCCCGTCGAAGAGCATGAGGACCTGGAGATGGAGCTCGCTCGCGAGGCTGATGGCGTATTCCTTGCGAGCCTCCAGCTGAACCCGGGTCAATGGATTGCGGACCTCAAGGTCATTGCGGGGGAGGCGACAATCTATCGCCAAGCCGTCCGGTTCGCCGTGGCGGGAGAGGGAAAATGAGCTGCTGCGCTGTGGGCCCCGAAATGGCGCCAAACGTCGACCGCTCAGGTTGCGCACTGCCGAGCGCCGAAGAGCTTTGGCTTGCGAGCCGAAGCCTCGGAGGCGGGCTGCGCCAGACGGATCTCAGCGTACCGGGCGTCCACTGCGGCGCCTGCATCACCATGATCGAAAGCGCGCTGCGCGCCAGAGCCGAGGTCGAGCGCGCCCGCGTCAATCTCTCGTCGCGCCGTGTATCGATCGTCTGGAAGGAGGAGGCCGGCGGTCGCCGGAGCGATCCCGCCGAGTTCATGCAGGCGATCACCGGCTGCGGCTACCAGGCGCATCTCTTCTCGTCCGGCGAGGAGGAGGGCGACGGGCTGCTCAAGCAATTGATCCGCGCGGTTGCCGTTTCCGGTTTCGCGGCAACGAACATCATGCTGCTCTCCGTTTCCGTCTGGTCGGGCGCCGATGCAGCCACACGCGATCTCTTCCACTGGATCTCGGCGCTGATCGCGGCGCCGACGCTGGTCTATGCCGGCCGCTTCTTCTACCAGTCGGCGTGGAACGCGATTCGTCATGGGCGGACCAACATGGATGTGCCGATCGCACTCGCCGTGACGCTGTCCTATGGCATGTCGCTCTACGAAACGATCCGCCACGGCGAGCATGCCTGGTTCGATGCATCCGTCACGCTGCTGTTCTTCCTTTTGATCGGCCGCACCCTCGATCACATGATGCGCGGGCGCGCAAGGTCGGCGATCAGCGGCCTGGCTCGGCTGTCGCCGCGCGGCGCAACAGTCGTCCACGCCGATGGCGCGCGCGAGTATCGCGCCGTCGACGAGATCAAGCCGGGCGAACGCCTGATGATCGCTGCCGGGGAGCGGATCCCGGTCGACGGGCGGGTGCTTTCCGGCAGTAGCGATCTCGACCGCTCCGTCGTCAACGGCGAGAGCGTGCCCATCGCGGTCGCTGCTGGCGATCTCGTCCAGGCCGGGACGCTCAACCTGACAGGTCCCCTTACGTTGGAGACGACCGCAGCGGCGCGCGATTCGTTTCTGGCCGAGATCATGGGGCTGATGGAGGCGGCCGAAGGGGGAAGGGCCCGCTATCGTCGCATCGCCGACCGGGCGGCACGCTACTATTCGCCGGCCGTCCATCTGCTTGCGCTCCTGACCTTCATCGGCTGGATGCTGGTGGAGGGCGACGTTCGCCACGCCATGCTGATCGCGGTCGCCGTCCTGATCATCACCTGCCCCTGCGCGCTCGGGCTGGCGGTGCCAGTCGTGCAGATCGTTGCCGCCGGGCGCCTCTTCCAGGGCGGGGTCATGGTCAAGGACGGCTCGGCCATGGAACGCCTCGCCGAGATCGATACGGTGCTTTTCGACAAGACCGGGACGCTCACGCTCGGCGAGCCGCGGCTCGTCAATGCGGATGAGATTGCACCCGGCCCGTTGGCGATCGCCGCGGCGCTCGCCGCGCATTCGCGCCATCCGCTCGCAGCCGCGCTCTCCGGCGCCGCCGGCGCGGTGGTACCTGTGGCCGGAGACATACGCGAGATACCTGGCGCCGGCATCGAGGCGAGAACCGGCAAAGGGGTCCTTCGGCTTGGCAGCCGCGACTTTGCGGGGGCAAAGGCCAGCACCGAGAGCGCTCGATCGGAGGTAGTTCTGTCGCTCGATGGACGGGAACTGGCCTGTTTCCGTTTCGAAGATCGGCTGCGACCGGACGCAGGTGAGGCGATCGCGAGACTGCACCGTTCCGGTCTTTCGACCGGAATCCTGTCCGGCGATCACGAGCCCGTGGTAGCGGCTCTTGCCGGCAGGCTGGAGATTGCTCGTTGGCGCGGCGGGCTTTCACCGCGCGGCAAGGTCGAGGCCTCCGCCGCTGCGGCCGGTGGCCATCGGGTGCTGATGGTCGGCGACGGCATCAACGATGCGCCCGCCTTGCGGGCGGCACATGTCTCGATGGCGCCGGCGACCGCCGCCGATGTCGGGCGGCAGGCGGCCGATTTCGTCTTCATGCACCAGCCATTGACCGCCGTCCCCTTCGCAATAGAGACCTCGCGTCGGGCCGGCCGGCTGATCCGGCAGAATTTCGCTCTAGCGATCGGCTACAACCTCATCGCCGTTCCAGTCGCGATTCTCGGCTATGCGACACCACTGGTGGCAGCAATCGCGATGTCGACCTCGTCGGTGATCGTCGTAGCAAATGCGCTGAGAGTGAAGGGCGCTGTTGGCGAGGCAAAAGTTCTCTATCCGTTGCTGGATCCGCCCGGAGCGACTTTATGACCACGCTGATCTATCTCATGCCAACTGCGCTTTTCCTGGAAGGACTCGGTCTCGCCGCGTTTCTGTGGGCGCTGAAGAACGGGCAGTACGACGATCTCGACGGTGCATCTTGGCGCGTGTTCGACGAGGGCCAGGGATTCTCCGATGACGACAGTGGCGCTGCTGAACGGTTGGAGAAGGCAAGCAATGCGAATTGAAATCGGGCTCCGTCGTACTGGCGTGGCTCGGAGCGACGCCAAGTCAACGACCACACTGCATACGATCTTGGGGCTCGCATGATGAGGGCGTTACCATTGACTGCCAACGACAGGACCATGCTCTTGGGTTCTCAGTTCTTTGTGCGGCTGCCGCGTTCCACGGGCGAGGCTATCTTGGAGGACGTGACCGTCTCTACTCATGAGGAGCACGATCTTGTGTTCCACCAGGGTGAGAACGTCGATGAGGTTTTTTGGGTTCTTTCGGGTTTGATCCGCCTTTATAGGGTGGGAAAGGATGGCCGGGAGGCCGATCTGGCCATCCTGCCGATGGGGGAAATGTTCGCCGAAAGCGCCATGTTCCTTGGGCACAGGGCAACTGCCAATGCGCAGGCCGCCGAAGCATCAATCATCGCGAGGCTGGACAGCCGCATGCTTCGCAACCTTGCAGTCTCGGATCCGGATGTGGCGCAAGCGTTCATAAACCTCCTCTGTCACCGCGCTCAGATGACGGAAGACATTCTTGCGCAAGATCGCTTGCTTACCGGAATACAACGCGTAGCAAATTACATACTCAGTCAGTGCCCGGAGGGTTCGAATAACTTTTCCTTTCGCCTGCCATTTCAAAAGAATGTGCTCGCAGGCAAGCTCGGCCTCGCCCCGGCAGGCTTATCGCGCGCGTTTTCGGCTCTGCGCCCAGTTGGCGTCACCGTAAGTGGCAGGACAATTGAAATCCGCGACCGACACGTGCTCGAACAGTTTCAATGTGGCGGCTGACTGTACGAGCATGAGGACCAAGCGATGGCGCCTAACCTAGCCGATTGGCAACCCGACGCGGATTTACAAGAAGATCGTCCTCCGACCTTACCACTGATCAAATTCAAATCGGCGGGAATGCCACCAATCTCTGCAACCAAGGGGAGTAGCCTGACCTTCTGTGGCGCAATCAGTTCAAGCACTTCCAAGCAAACCTGCCGCAGGCCTGCCAGTTCGCCGAGTTTGCCTCGCAAGGCCCTATCCTTCTAAGTCTCCGTCTGCACCTCCTTCTAAGCCAAGGTGATGTCCTCGCGCATCTGGCCCCAATCGATTGTCGCTGACGGACGCCTTAGATCCTCGGCCACCTGTGTGCCGTAACCTGTTGTCTTGCGACCGTTCACGGCTAGTGGAGTAATCGCGCATATCCTGGCGATTGGCTCTCCTGCAGCCTTCTGAAATAGGCCCGCTGCCGCCCAGTCCGCCGATACAGCATGTAACTATCTGCGCCTGATCTTGCTGGCCCATCAAAGAAAGATCAGCGGGCCTGTGTAGTTCGCCGCATGCAGGGCTGCAACTAGATTCGTTAGCGCCCCCTTGGGCAGCGGGTTAGATTCGAGGAAAACCAGGCACCCAGAGCCCAGCTTAGCGAACAATTTATCGGGCAGGCTAATCAACAGGTTGCACCTGGCGTTCAGCCTCCGGAGCCCTACGGGAAGGTCGTTGGGCAGACCGGTCAGCCGATTGTCGGCGGCGCCGAGCGTCTGCAGTGCGGCCGGGAGCTTGGCGGGAAGCTTGGTGAGTTGATTGCCGTTGGCGTTGAGCGTCTGAAGGCCGCTCGGGAGATTGTCTGGAAGGCTGGTCAGCCGATTGCCGTCGATGTTGAGCGTCTGGAGCCCGGCTGGGAGGCCAGCGGGAACGTAAGTCAGTTGATTGCTGTCGACGTTAATCGTCTGGAGAGCGATCGGAAGCTTATCTGGAAGGCTGGCCAACTGGTTTCCACCGGCGCCGAGCCACTGAAGCGTTGCCGGGAGCACATCGGGCAGGCTGATGAGCCGGTTGTAGCTGACCTCGAGGATCTGGAGTCCGGGCGGAAGGGTGCCGGGCAGGCTGGTCAATCGGTTGTATCTGGCGTTGAGCGCCTGAAGTTCGCCCGGGAGCTCGCCCGGCAGGTGGGCCAAATGGTTGCAGTCGACGTTGAGCCGCTGGAGTCCGGCCGGCAACTCGGCGGGAAGGGTACTCAGCCGCAGGAACGACAGATCGAGCACCGCACTGAGATCGCCGGCAACCATCCAAGCGCTGATTCGTTTCACCGCCTCCTGTCGGTCCTCATTTTCGCCTTGCCCCTTTTCGGCAGCCCAGTCGTCCAGACTAAAGTCCAGCGATGTTGTCCGGAGGTGTGGGAAAGGCTTAGGACAGCCGGCAAGAGCCTCGGATGATGCGCGTGCGCTCGAATTATCGATCGCACCTGTGGTGAGATCATCTTCGGCGGAAAAACATCGCCGGCTGTTTGCCTTTGGGGTATCGCCGTCGCATGGCTGAGCCGGTTTTGTTTTCATCATTGGCGTCACTCCAGTACTGCCCAAGAAAGTGTCGGAACGCTGGTGACCTACGATCGCTTCGCTTCCCTTCCACGGTTTCGCTGAATGCGGCCGCCGCATAAACATCGAACCGGGTTCAGCTAGATCCGCCCCGAAGAGCAGCCAGAGCCTCGGACCTGAGTTCATTCGGGACGAAAAAATGACTATCCCCGAAGTCTCAGTGTTTTAAGGTATTCGCCAGTCACCCTCCAACCGCCGTTGCCACCTCCAGTATCGTGTGAGTGCTTTCATGCGACATTATCTCGGATTGGCAAAATTCATTGTTTGGATGAAACTCATCGGCGCGCTGGATAGCAGAAGACATGCCTTTCGTGGCGTTGGAGAAGATCTGTCGAACTGCAAATTGGGTCCCGGAGAGGAATATTTACCCGCCTTCGCGCGAATACGCCTCAACAAAGCGGCCACGGTAGCCAAGGGGCCACCGCAAATTCTTCAACTCTGGGCCTTCTGAAGCGCAGAGTCCGTTTATGGGCTTGCGCTGGCCATGACATGGCGGCGCGTGTAGGCTTGGGGACTAATGCCCATTTCGATGCGAAACGCATACACGAAAGCCGATGTCGAGCCGTATCCAAGCTCCATGGCGACCTGTGTCACGCCCAGACCACCGCCGAGAAGCTCGATTGACCGGAAGAGCCGCAGGCGGCGTTTCCATGAGCGCAGGCTCATGCCCACCTCCGTGTTGAAGCGGCGCGCCAAAGTGCGAGGCGAGATATTCAGTGCCACCCCCCATTCCTCCGGGCTCCGGTCATCCGCGGGGTCAAGATAGAGTGCCTCGCAGAGCACGGTCAACGGCGCATTACGCGGCCACGGCAAAGCCGATCGCAGCGGCTGGACCCGCACAAGCTGATCGAGGATGAGGGCGGCTACACGGTCTGGATAGCCGTCCCCTTCCGGCTTGCCCTCGAGCTCTGTGGCCTCGACGATCAAGGCCTGCAGCAATGGCGACATCATAAAGAGCGTCGGTACCTTCGGCAGTTTTGCTCCGGCTTCATCCGCAATCCAGAGGCTTCGGAATGCCGCGCCGAGAAGCGAACCTACCCGGTGCACGACGCCGGTAGGCAGCCACACCGCCTGATCCGGCGTGATTACAAAGGATTCGGCTTCCGTGTAAACCGTCAGCACTCCGGAGATCGCATAGACCAACTGGTGCCAGGTATGGGAGTGCTCCGGAAAGTAATGGCGCGCCGGAATGGATTGCGCGCGCACCGTAATCGGCTGAGGAGGACGAAGACCGGGCGGTGCTGTGATCGGCTGCCAGAGCATGCCAATTCTCCATATTGGCAGATATCCTACATAGATTGTCGTTCCATTGAAATACAGCCGAATAGAAAAGCTCTAATATCGTCAAAACGCCAAGTGCATCCTACGGCGGACCCGACCACACCCCGCTCCCGATCGATCCTCTCATGCCTTGTGAAGGCGGATGTGAGAAATCACCGGACCCAGTGCCTGCGCGAAGGGCAACGTTGCGCGATTGACCATCGCGCGGTCGCTGGAAAATTGACCTGTCAGGCCAAAAAACGGCAAGGCGGTCTGGCATCCGTTTTTGCGCGCAGCCACGCCGATGGAGGAATCAGCGGGCTGGACTCGAAGCTTCAGGATCGTCGGACCGCCTTTCGGGCCCGAATTCGGTCGCAGCGTGGACATCAGCATTCGACATCGCAACTTCAGGCGCCGAGCAGGCCGTGCCAGTGCATTTCGCGGAGCGACGGGCGGCGGTGCAGGCGGTGGTCCAGCAGCGCGCGGGCCTTTACGGCGTCGCCGCTCCGCATAAGGGCGAGGAGGAGCATGTCCTCGATCAACTCGCGCTGCGCGCCACTGCCCCCGATGCGCACGACCTCCACAGCAACCGGCTCAAGAATACGGGCGCAGCGAGCGTAGTCCTGGTCTGCGAACGCCAAGGCGGCGCGGCAGATCGCCGGCACGACTGGCCCTGCGGCCAGCGCTCCTGCCTCGATCAGGCCCGTCAACGCCTGCGCCCGCTGCTCGACTGCGGCCCTGTCACCGATCGCCGCCGCGATAAGGGCCATGTGGACATCCGCGAAGGCAAAGCCGGCCTTCTGGAAGTATTCCCCCGCATAGGTTGCCGCGGCCGCCCACAGTCCCGCCGGCACAGTGTGGCCATAGGCCTGGAGCCGCCACAGGAAAGAAGCCGTGTCGCTGACCACGTTGACCGGCATCCCGGCCGTAACCGAAGGCTGGATGTAATCCGCGTACATCGCAAGCGCTCGCTCCGCATCACCCCGCTCCAGTGCGCCCAATGCCGAGTGCCAGGCGATATGGCCGTGGAGAATCCCTGTACGGTCGTAGCGAGGCAGCCAGTCCGCGATCAGCCTCTCGGCGTCTTCTCCCGCGCCGCTCTCGTACATGGCGTGCGACAGCGCATGCGCCGCGTTCGCATTGTTGGATCTGAGGTCGTAACCACGCTGCGTGAGGGCTCGGCCGAGTGTCGCGTTGCCGTTCTCGACATGGGCCCAGCCCCGGTAGGTGACGAACCACCAATCGTCGGCGTCGAAGTGCCTGGCGTGGCGCTCACAGAGATCCACGCGTGCCTGGTCGTGATCCGCCATCCCGGAGAAGGCGAAGAGCCCGAATGCGCCGAGCGGCAACGAGAAGATCAGGATATCCCGCGGCCAGGTATCGGCGTGCGCGAGCGCCCGTTCCAGCGCCTTTGCCGACTGGCCGTCGATTGCAAGCGATAGAATCTCCACGTGGCTCCGCTCCCGCTCCGTCCCGCGCCGGGCGACGATCTCCTCCGCCGTCGCAATGCGCGCCTTGGCCTTGGCCGGCTCAGCGCGGATGGCATGCAGGCGCGCGCGTGCCGCATGGGCGAGAGCGAAATCCGGGTCGGCCGCGAAAGCCTCTTCCAAGGTTTCCGCAGCGCCTGGCCAGGTGGAGAGGAGCAGATCAACCCCATTGCGGTAGCGTTCGGCCGCGAGGTCGGACGTCGTCGAGAGTGGCAGGCCGCGGCTGTCGAGGTGGGCCATTGCAGTTTCCTCATACCGGGTTCGGGCGCGGCAGCACTCATACGGCTGTTGTACGAGATTGCCCTCTGCCTGAATTTCGGCAACCTGCCAAGGGTTGAATTACCGCCAAACTGGGATTCCGGACGAGACACCTCTCAGATAGCCTGACCTTCATCGAACCCGTCCGCGACAGCCTTCAAGAGGCCAATGGCCCGGCTTCTAACCTTCGCATCGCCGATACGGGAGAAGGCCCTAATCAGTGCGAGACCCTCGTTGCTTGACGCGAAGTCGATAATTTCAGGTTGCAGTCCGGGTTTTACGGCGGTGCCGTCGACGCCGTTCGTGCCGGCGCCCGGCATATCTTCGAAGAAGTAGGATACCGGTACCTCCAGCGCCTCGGCAATCTGTTGCAGTCGACTCGCTCCGACTCGATTGATGCCCTTTTCGTATTTCTGCACCTGCTGAAACGTCACCCCGATCTGCTCGGCAAGACTCGTCTGTGGCATTTCCATCCAAACTCGCCGCATGCGAATTCGACGGCCGACATGAATGTCAACAGGCTCGGGTTTCGCTTTTTTCTGTTCAGGGTTCGGACTGAGCATGCATTTCTCCATGTTTACTTCGCGATGGGTATCTCCCCGACCTATCGCGCTCTGCTGTTGTTCCCGCCTTGATGCCGATGTGCGCCGGCATTTCTCATTAGATGGACTCGTTCTATTTATGGTCCAGTGGGCAGGGGTGGCTATTGCCGAGAAGCTGGCCCTGTATAGCGGGAAAAGTTCCGCTCTTGAAACCCCATAACTTGGAGCCACGCTATAAACTACCGAACGACTGGCTCGCCATGATAGCGTCGCTTCGACGGTTTCGAGACGCCAAATCCGACCTCCATCATCAGACGCGGCTTCTCCTTTGCCAACGTGCCCATATGGAAGCCAAATGGATCTTCGACGAAGCCTGAGCCCGCCTTGCCGGTCAAAGTGATGGCATTCTCCTCGCCGTAGGAGGCCAGCACTTCCTCGGCGGCATGGCCGACAAGGAGCGTCAGTTGATGCTTCAAACGCCTGCGATTGTGGCTGCCGCGCACGTAGACATGAGGACCGGAAGTGGCATCCACGTCTGACAGATAGAAGAAAAACTTCAACATTCGCCAGTCATCGAGGTCGAAGTGGAACTTGAAGGAAGCCCGGCTCAGATCCGCATCCGAGGCATTTCGCGTCGGGAAGCTCCACCACGTCCTTGTGGTGATCAACCTCGCTTCGCCGCCGAGATAGTGCCTTGCCACGTTGAGAAGCAGGGGGTCTTGCTGCACGGCTAAGGCGGCCGGGCATTGCATAATCTGCTCATAATGATGGCCGCTCAAAATAGTCCGGCCGAAACGGCGCTCAGCTTCGGCATGATCGCCGGCCAGGAACTCGAGCCTGCGGTCGAAATTGCCGAAGCAGGGTGTCTCGTGTCCAAAGCGCGCAATTTCCTCTTGAATGGGGCGTGGCAGGGTCAGGCCTGAAAAAATACCTGTTCTTCTCAGTTCCGCCGCGATCGCTTCTGCTTGGAGGTCGCCAAAAATGGAAGGCGTGGCAACCTTGTCCTGCACCACGCGTCTTGCGGTTAGCCAATGCGCCTTGCGGAACGGCATCAAGCGCGCCAATAGGAACATCGGCAGCCAAGCCGGGTTCTCCCGCACATCCGAAAGATACGTAGGAACTCGGGCAGCTATCCGGCGGATCGTCCCGCCGCTGCGGGCGATTGCTTCGAGGTCCTTCGGATCAGAGTGAGCGGGACTAATCATTCTATTGCCTTTCGTACTTTTATTTTTTCCCGCGTACCTCGCCAATGACGCACGGCAGATCCTGAAATCAGCGAGCCGCTCGAACAAGCATTCGAGGTCGGTGAAGTGACTGCGAAGATCGCGCATTCTTCGTTGCAGAGATCCCGATCGTCGGAGTTGAGCGTCTCAACATCGTTTTTCGCCTTGGTTTAACACGGGGCGGATCGTACCCGACGGCGCATGGCCGACGAACACCTCAGAAATGTTCGACCCGCTGCGCTCGCGGAGGGGTTGTTCTAATGCAACATCCCGTGCGGTCGGGAAAAATAGAATGTTTGGATGGAATGCATCCAGGCTATGGATAGTATCGCAAGGTTGCTTCTTCAACGCGTGAGTTTCATGCGAGCGGCGACTTTGCGCTTCGATAACCGACACGCAGCATCTGGTTGAAGAGCTTCTTGCATACAATCTCTTCGATCGTCGGGCAACAAGTTTTCGCGGGACGAATTAAGCCGGGCCGCTGATGTCTTCAGTTCGCCGTCCCCATCCACCAGCAAATTCAATATGTGTCTGCGGATGTGGATCATGTTGAACTGCGATGCCGCGCAGCTCCAGTGTCACGTTTTTGCTTGGTCCTTCGTTGAGGCCGACCGGGCCGGGCGGGCTGCCATGATTTCGAACAATTTGTATTACTAATTAAGAATGCTGGTAGTTTGGGATGGCAACCATCCACGTTTTGGATAGATGACGCATGCGGTTCAAGGGCCTTGATCTAAATCTCCTCGTCGCGCTCGACGCTTTGATGAGCGAGCGTAATCTTACGGCGGCGGCGCGCCGCATCAATCTCAGCCAGTCGGCGATGAGCGCGGCCGTTGCCCGGTTGCGCAGCTATTTTCGTGATGAGCTGTTCACAATGGCGGGGCGCGAATTTATCCCGACGCCGCGTGCGGAAGGGCTCGCCTCCGCAGTGCGCGAGGCTCTGCTGCAGATCCAGCACTCCATTGTTTCCTGGGAGGCGTTCAAACCGGCCGACTCAAATCGCCGCTTTAAAATCGTGCTCTCCGATTACGTCACGCTCGTGTTTTTCGAAAAGATCGTGGAGCGTGCGGCGCGGGAAGCTCCTGGCGTCAGCTTCGATTGTCGGCCTCCCGCGGACGACAATGAGGACCTTCTCCGGCGCGGCGACGTCGATGTGCTAATCCTGCCGGAAATGTTGATGTCGAGCACTAATCCTCGAACAAGGCTTTTCGGCGATAAATATGTTTGCGTCGGCTGCCGAACGAACGAGCAACTGTCGGAGCCACTTACATTCGAGAGATATATGTCGATGGGGCATGTTGCGGTCAAGTTCGGCAATAGCCGAAGGCCAGGCCTCGAGGAATGGTATCTGCTCGAGCACGGTCTGAAGAGACGGATCGACGTCGTCGTACAGGGTTTCAGCATGATTCCGCCTATGCTGTTCGGCACCGAGCGGATAGGAACCATGCCCTTAAGGCTGGCGCAGCTTTTCGCAAAAACAATACCGCTGCAGATTGTCGAGCTTCCCCTGCCACTCCCCCCAATTATCGAGGCGGCTCAATGGCCCGCGCTTCACGATAGTGATCCGGCCAGTCTTTGGCTGCGCGAGATGATAGTAGAGGAGGCGTCGCGTATGGCTTCGCCCCTTCCCACGACCGAGCCCCTCGTCGGACAGACCAGCACGAGTATTGACCTGCTCACCTCCGATCTGCGGACTTCTTCAGGGCCATGGCTCTAAAGGGAGGCATGCCATCCTTGCTGGTTCAGGCATGGAAAGGCCCGAGCGCGTTCAGTAAATTCGGCGGCAGGGCCCACAGGAGCGCTTGGAGTTCCGATCGCGTGCCCTCTTCGGGTGTAAGCGCTGTTCCAATCACACGTTGATAGATGTCAATAGCGCCAGCTCGGCATTTGGCTAGAGCTAAGAACGGTCGGCGATTTTTCACACCGGAGCTTTGCTGGACATTTCACCGCGTAGCGACGATAGTCCGCCGATAGCAGAGCACATCAGGTACCCGATGCCCTATTACCACGCTACATGGCGGCGTCACCTCCCTTCGATTTTGAAGCATGGCCTCGGCGGAGCGCCGCCAGATTCCCAGAACTTTCCGGTCGAAGCAGGTGTCTATCTTGCCCGAAATCCCGCGGTCTCAGTGGCGTTCATGATCGAAAGTTACCTTGAAAGCTCCGACACGATCGACATTACGCCTTCTCAGGTGGTCGAAGCCATCTGCGTCCTTGTCATAGATGACAGTCGAGTCACGGAACGCCTGATAAGTGCGGACCCCAACATTGATAGAACGGACATAACAGTCCTTTACCGAGGCATTGTGGATGTTACGGGTATGCCGATCTTGGGGGTGGACGACGTCATCGATTCTCCTATCACAGTCGACGAGGTCACTGCTCTTCCGTCTGGCTTGTCAGAGTAGGCCCATGGCAGCAGCACTGTTTGGTGGTGTTCAGGCAAACTTCTTTGTCAACCGCGCGATGGTGGCGCTTGGTTCTGCGTGATTCCCTTGCGGGTAACATGACGTTGGAAGATTCCAGTTCAGGCGCAAAACAGAGCCGTTGGTGGTGCGGCACCACCACCTTCGTGTAGGACGGTATCTATGGACAGGCGGTAGGCGGCCAGGGAGCTTTCAAGGTTTCTACGATGAGCGAATTGCAGTTCACCACAACCGTCTGACGGCTGGGAGTGTATCGAACACCTCGTCCGCTGAGATCAACGGGGCTCCAAAATCCAACGCACTTGCTGCGAGCAGACGGTCAAATGGGTCGCGATGCTCCCACTCAAGTGTGGCCCCCTTCAAACAGATCTCTGGCGCCAGCGCGGCAATTCTGCCACCCTGTTCCACCAGCAGGCTCGGCAGATCGTTGACGAATGGCTTCATCTCCGGCCACTTGCCGATACGAACCTTCTGCCCTATCTCAAAAAAGCTGATCGGACTGACGAAAACGCTGGCGGCCTCTGTGATGAGAGCGGTTGCCTTGGCAGATAGGCGTCCATCGCCGGTCAGCGACCATGCCCATGCATGGGTGTCGAGAAGGACAGTCGTCACGCTTGACCTTCCCAAAGCGCCAACTCATCCTCACTCATTGGCTCGAAGAAATCGGGCCCGTCTCCTGTAACCTTGCCTTTAAGCAGCCCGATCGTGAACTTGCTTTGCGGGATGGCAACAATCCGGGCTACAGGGGTTTTGCCCTTGGCGATGACAACTTCTTCGCCAGCCTTCGCCGCCTCTATAAGTTTGGACAAGTTCGTCTTGGCGTTGTGAATTGTCACCTGCATTGGAAACCCCGATTAGCTAACTTAGCCATAAATAGTGCTTTCTCATCTTGAAATCCAGCCCCACTTTGCCGCCGCAGAATCTCGCCAGCTGTGCGTAGCTTCTTCTTCGCTCTCGCCGGCGGCTGAACGTTCGGCTGTAGAAGGGACGGCCGTGCGGACCTGGATATCACATAGGCCTAGTCCCCTGCAGTCTTCAGCTTTTCCAAGAGCGTTAAAACATCAGCTTGGATATCGAGGCATAAATCCACGTATTCGACTATCAGCTCCTCACGGTGAGGAAAATCCCTCCGATGCCGCTCAAGCGTCTCGGCCGCTACAGCATAAGCTTCGAATAGGTCGTCCAATTCGCGGCTCTTAGCGTGGTAAAGGAGTTCTCGATGTCGAGGCAGGGCAAGCGCCAGACGGGCCCGGCCACTTCGTAACTGTGACATTCTTTCAATCCGATAGCATGGTCCTCGACCCGATGGACGTTTGAGTATCGGGCGCGGAGAGCCGTCTCGTGGTGCGAATATAGCGCGACAATCAGCATGATACCTTCATCGCGACCGCGACATAAGAATCTCATCTTGATTGACGCCGAGTCTCACCTTGATTGTCGCCGTGCATGCCAGCCCACCAGGACAATCCTGCAACTACGAGAGTCCAGCTGGAAAGTTCGCGGGAATTCAACCCACGCTAGGCGGAGGTATAACGTCAGGTGCGGTGCGACGTTCCCTTGATGAAGCCCAAAGCTACGCAGAACGGGCTGATGCCGCTCTGAGATCTCTCGTCTGGTCAGTTCGAAGTCGTGGCCATGGGTGGCCAGCGGACGACTGCCGGTCCATCCGGCGGGAGTGCCGCTCCTCGCCCGTACGACGGGCGAAGCCCGCTCTAAACATACAACGTTTTCGCACATGTCGGCAGTGCCTCTGACTACGACAACAATATCATTGCGCAGGGCCAACAGCTTCAGGAAGCGTCTATCCAGAACGCGGATTTGGGCCATCCAAATATTCGATTTTACGAATTGGGCGGCGCACCTCATTAGAAAGACATCGGTCGAAGGAAATCAATTACATGGGATCAACTGCGAGCGCAGGAGGGACGGGAATTGCTCGAAACCGCTCAGATCGAACGGGCTTGCCAAAGATTATGTCAGCGCAACCGGAGAGCACCTCGATGATGGCGGCCGCGCCTGACGCGCTCCTATCGGGCGCAGTTTCGATTGCGGCCTCCCTCAAGGGGGAGCAAGGAGGACGAGGAGGGCTTGCACGTGTTGCGGTGGAAGTGTGGATTGCAGCGGGCCGCTCACGCCGAACGCACCAAAACTTTTGCGATTCTCCAGGGCCACGGGGCACTCGACGTAAGGCGGTTCGAAAGTAGTCAGTTCGGCCGGAGCCAGACATGAGCTCCGCTCAATTTCGACCGGCTGCGTGGTTTCATCAGGGCACGCCGGAATGCATCGCGAGTGCGTAGACGGCACGCAGCATCCACTGCAATCGACGATGGTCCTCATCCGCTTTCTGCCCGATTCCTGGTTGCGGTGGCCGAGGGCCACGCCGACGTCTTTTTGTTTCCGGTGAAGATACTGAAGAATGGCAACCTGAGCGATGTAGCACTCCAGAGAGGCATGAACTTTGCCTTCTTGCAGCATGCAGCCACTGCCTGAGTGCTGCCTTTGCGAACCATCCACCTGAATTGAAAATCAACAGGTCCTCCAATGTCACGAGAATTCCGACCTGATATCCAGGCCTTGCGGGGTCTAGCCGTTCTGCTGGTTGTGCTCTATCACGCCCACGTCGGGCCGTTCGGCTATCTCGGCGTTGATATTTTCTTCGTGATTTCCGGCTTTCTCATCACTGGCCTCATCACGAGGCAGCTCGAGCAATCACAGTTCAGCTTTTGGGAATTCTATTATCGCCGTGCGAGGCGCCTCTTGCCTGCGGCCTACGTCGTCATTGCGCTTACGACGGTCGCTGCGCCTTTCTTCCTGTCAGATGTGGGTCTGCGGGAGCTCCGAAATCAGGTGTTCGGGGCGCTGACATTTACCGGCAATATTGTTCTCTGGTCTCAAGCGGACTATTTCGGCGGAGCGGCAGAAACGAAGCCTCTTCTGCACTTCTGGTCGCTCGCTGTCGAAGAACAGTGTTATCTGCTGCTTCCTGCCTTCTTTGCCTTGGCACCCAAAAAATGGTGGCTGTTGGGCGTTGGTTCGCTCCTGGTCACTAGTGTGATCCTTTGTTTCTACGTGGCATTTCGTCATCCATCCGCCGCGTTTTATCTTTTACCGACGCGCTTTTGGGAAATGGCGGTCGGTTCCATCGGGGCGTTGTTGCCCGCCAGCCCTCGCGTGGCTGCCGGGCTTGCGACACTGCGCTTGCCGGCGCTGGGGCTTCTCCTCCTGATTCCCATTGGACCTTCTGGTTTGCAGGACCCTGTCGTGGATGCCGCTTTAGTTTGCGTCGCAACCCTCATTCTCCTCCTGGCGCCCAGCAAGGAGAGTATGGCAGTCCGAGGCATGGCAAAACTCGGGGACATCTCGTACTCGCTCTATCTGATCCATTGGCCGGTGCTGGTCTATGTTCGGGCTGCTTGGCTGTCAGAGCCTCCTGCGGTGGCGATCTACGCGGCAGTTTTCTTATCAGTTGTCGCGAGCTTGGCTCTTCACCGCTTCGTCGAGAAACCCTTCCGACGGGGATCCGTCACGTCGCATGTGCGAATGACGTCAGGACTTGTTATCGCAACGGCTCTTCTCGCCATCGTACCGGCAGTGGACATTGGCGCAACCGAAAGTAGGGTTGGGGTTTCCGACGTAAGACGTATCAATTACGGCTTGGGAAGAGCATGTGATCTTACACCCGGATCGCTTCCTCAGATTATCCCGGAGGCGTGCCAGACGGCGGACAGGCCCGAATTGCTGGTCTGGGGCGATTCATTTGCTATGGCACTTGTTCCCGGTTTGGCCAAAACAGTCGGTAAAGCCGGACTGGCGCAACTCACCATGAGCGGGTGCCTCCCCGCGATCGGCGTTGCTGCCTTCTCGAGGCGGGCAGCCTCTCCATATCCCCGTGCCTTCGGCGTGGATTGTATTCGCTTCAATGACAGTGTTTTGAGCATCCTGAAGAATCAGCCGGAGATAACAACCGTTGCAATCTCAAGCCCGTTTGACGCACCTGTATCCAGCGACTTTATCCTGCTTAAGAGGACTGGTGATACCTTCACGGAGGTTGAAGCATCGGTAGATGGAGCCGCTGAGGGTATCAAATCTCTCGTCGAGGCCGTTCGTGCTCTGGGCAGGCGCGTGGTCGTTGTTGCTCCTCCGCCGGTCGCAAACTTCGATATCGGCGATTGCCTTGAGCGAAAGGCGAGGGGCAGCCTTATGCTCGGCGACTACAGGGATTGTAAAATACATGTCAGCGATTACCGCCGAATGCGATCCCGCACTCTAGAGCTCTTGAACCAAGTGGCCATGAAGGCTGACGTGGAGGTTGTCTCTTACCACGACTTTCTCTGCGACGGCACAACGTGCAAGACCGAGATCGACGGCAAATACCTTTACCGAGACAGCGGACACCTGTCCTATGAAGGGTCAGAGCTCATCGCTCGAAAGACGAGACTTGCTCAAAGGCTGATCAGGGCCGCCCGATAGAGCATTTCGGCATGGTTCCGCGTCGACTTTTCAAGACCGAGGTTCTTTGCTGCTGATCGCGATCACCGAGGTTTTTACCTTGGGCGTCGCGCATGGCCGAGTTCATGGGTGTCTAATCGATCTACAGCGTAAATGTATGCCATCTAAACAATCGATTTTACGAATTAGCGGGCATGCTTCATTAGAAGAAGTTGAATTGACAGAAAGAAAGTACACCGACGCCATGCTTCGACGACGTTCTTAGTTCTCAGAGAGCAAGGGGCGCGGATATTCGAAAGTATGGTCAGAAACATTCCCCAGAAGAAAGTTATCTCCGGATCCTTGGTGCGGATAATTGTCATTGGCCAACATTCTTTGCGTCCTCAGTTCATCCAGTTAGATCGGGAATTTCATCAGGGCTTCTATGCCGAGCGCGTTTCGAACTGATATCCAAGCCTTGCGGGGATTGGCTGTTTTGCTGGTCGTCCTTTATCATGCCGCTGTTGGGCCGTTCGCAGCCGGCTATCTCGGTGTTGACATTTTTTTCGTGATTTCGGGCTTTCTGATCACCAGTCTGATCAGGACGCAGCTTGAGCAATCACGGTTCAGCTTTTGGGAATTCTATTATCGTCGTGCCAAACGTCTGTTGCCGGCGGCCTATGTCGTCATTGCGCTCGCGACGATTGCTGCGCCTTTATTCCTGTCAGATGTGGGTCTGCGCGAGTTCCATACACAGGTAATCGGGGCGCTCACATTCACCGGCAACATCGTTTTCTGGTTTCAATCGGACTATTTCGGCGGGGCGGCAGAGACGAAGCCCCTCCTGCATTTCTGGTCACTCGCTGTCGAAGAGCAGTATTATCTGCTTCTTCCTGCTTTCTTGACTTTAACTCCCAGGAGATGGTGGCTCTTAGGAGTTAGCTCGCTCCTCGGTACGAGTTTGGCGCTCTGTCTATACGTGGCCTCTCGTGACCCATCCGCTGCATTTTATCTTTTGCCGACCCGCTTTTGGGAAGTGGCGATTGGTTCGCTCGGGGCTTTGCTTCCGGCCAGCCCTCGCGTGGCTGCCAAGCTTTCGCTGCTGCGCATCCCGGCGCTCCTGCTTCTTCTCGTTATTCCTATCGCTCCCGTTGGTTCCCAGCACCCGGGCGCAGATGCTGTACTGGTCTGTTTGGCAACCCTGATCCTCCTGCTTGTGCCGAGCAGGAGTAGTTTGGCGGTCCGAGGCATGGCACGGATCGGGGACATCTCGTACTCGCTCTATCTGCTCCATTGGCCGGTACTAGTGTATGTTCGGGCTGCTTGGCTGACAGAGCCTCCTGCGGCTGCGATCTACGCGGCAGTATTCTTCTCAGTTGTCGCGAGCTTGGCTCTTCACCGCTTCGTGGAGGAGCCGTGCCGCAAGGGGGGCGTCGCATCTCGTGGACGGATGGCCTCAGGACTTCTCGCCGCATCGGTTTTTCTTGGCTTCTCGCCAGCAGTGGCCATTGCCGCAACCAATAGCAAGGTTGACTTCAATCAGAGCCGCAGGATCAATTATGGCTTGGGAGGCGCATGTGTTTTTAGTCCCGGATCGCCTCCTGAGGCTATCCCGCGGGACTGCCAGACGACGGACAGACCACGGTTGCTCGTCTGGGGCGATTCGTTTGCGATGGCCCTGGTTCCGGGCTTGGCCAAAACAGTCGGCGAAGCCGGACTGGCCCAGGTCACCATGAACGCGTGCTTCCCCGCAATCGGCGTTGCTGCCTTCTCGAAGAGCTCAAAAACCGCGCCCTACTATCCCCCTGCCTTCGGCGAGGATTGTATTCGCTTCAATGACAGGGTCTTGAGCATCCTGAAGAATCAGCCGGAGATAACAACCGTTGCAATCTCAAGCCCATTTGCCACCGCCGTAGGGAAGGACTCTATGCTCCTTAAGAGGAACGGCGACACGTTCGCGGAGGTTGAAACTTCGGTAGATGGGGCGGCTGAGGGTATCAAATCTCTCGTGGAGGCCGTTCGAGCCCTTGGAAGGCGAGTGGTCATTGTTGCTCCCCCACCAGTCGCAAGCTTCGATATCGGCGATTGCCTTGAGCGGAAGGCGAGGGGAAGTGTTATGCTCGGGCGCTACAGCGATTGTAAAATACGTGTGAGCGATTACCGCCGGATGCGATCCCGCACTCTGGAGCTCTTGAACCAAGTGGCCGTGAAGGCTGACGTGGAGGTTGTCTCTTACCACGACTTTCTCTGCGACGACACGACGTGCAAGACCGAGATCGACGGCAAATTTCTTTACCGGGACAGCGGCCACCTGTCCTATGAAGGATCCGAGATCATCGCTCGAAAGACGAGACTTGCTGAGAGGTTGATCAGGGCTGCTCGATAGAGCATTTCGGCATGGTTCCGCATCGAATTTTCAAGACCGAGTGTCTTTCGTGGAGTGAACCGCGCCAACATAGCAAAGAACTTCGGTGTTGCGAGAATGCTCGCCGTGGCGCTTGCCCGAGGCAAGTCTCTAGCACCAGCGCGGCCGTTGGACTGCAACAGCCCGGACCTGACAGCGACCGAAACCGAGGGACTGGGCGGCGTTGCGATGATCCCTCGGCCAGGTGCACTGTGGAGGCAAGTCGGATCAGGCGCAGTTTTTAGCACTCGCAGGCGATGCGCCGCTTTGAAAGCAAACCTCACTCACTGAAACACCCAGTCAGTCCAGTAATGTCTCTCAAGCCGGAACGAAAGTGAGGTGAGGTCTGGTCCGGTTTATGAAGAGGCGGTGGGCCTGACCTTTTCGAGAGCCAAGATTCGCCTTTTACCTTTCGGCGAAGGCACTCACCTCCTCGAAAGGTGTGCGTCGTCCTTGACGATCGCCCTTGCTCTTGTTTGATCGTGCTTCGACTAAACCAGCTGAGCTCAAATGATTTTTATCTGGAAGCGAGTACCCAGGGACACGTCTGGGGAGCTGTCCTACACCGATGTTTGGGAGGCTCGGTGTGTAGGCACGTCTCCCTGGGCATATACACCTATGCAACTTCCCAAACGAACCGCAAAATCGATTATTTGGATGGGGCCGATCCACTCTACGGATGACTGAAGTTGCGTGGAACAGCGCGACAGACAGTCTTACAACGATGCCTGTGCAGCGACATTCGTTATCAACGTCCCAATAGGCCGTCGTCATCTCGGGGAGAATGCCGCCTGATCAGCTGCCTTGTTGTCCGCGTTAAGTGAGCTCATGTACACAATGTCTGGTGACGGATCTACGGCTCGCGCATTCTCAAATGGCAAGAAAGGCTTGCCGCCCAAGTGGTGGGTGACGAAACCGGGCAGGGGCGGGTTCTCCAGCCAAAGTTTTTTCGCCAGCGTCCCGTGAAGCCACGGACATATGTGCGACTTCCGCTATCCCTGCACGCCTCACTTGCGAAACGCAGCCGGTCCATACGTATGGGTCGATACGCTCAGGTGGCCGGCGTGGCGTCTGAGTACTATCCGACACTGTTCTGTCGCCTTTGTTGGTCCGCGACACGGCCTATTTCGCCGAGCTTTTGTCTGGCCTCAGGCTAAGCCGCTGAAAGGCAAACACAATTTTTTTCTTCTGCTGGGTCGGCCAATTTGGCACGAGTTTTGAAACTCCTTGGTTGCGAGCCGGGAGCCGCCGACCGACCTTCATTTCGTGGATGACACCGCGATCGTGAAGGGGGCCTCGGCGAAACCGCTTCCTACCAAACAGGCTCGCTGCCCTTGTCGACCCTTGCGCAGGAATTCTTGATGGCCGGCTGCGACTCAAAGGCCCAACATACTCGCCTTATCCTGAACTCGAAGGCGAAGGATAAAGCTCTGCATCTCGACGCCTAGACAGTTACACGCTGCCGATCTTGATAATCGAGTCGGGCTACTCCGCGGAGGGCGTCGTCTACATGCCGTCTCACGTCATTCGCTGCCCGCAGCGCCTGCCGGTCACCTTCCGCCCTTCTACCGCTTAGAGAGTGAAGTGCCACCATGTCCGAACAACCCGTGCCGACGCTGCCGATGTGGCGCGTCGATCACATCGAGCCCTCGCCCGAGATGTTGGCGCTACGCGCCAACGGTCCGATCCACCGCGTGCGCTTCCCGTCTGGGCACGAAGGCTGGTGGGTGACAGGCTACGACGAGGCCAAGGCGGCGCTGTCCGACGCGGCGTTCCGGCCCGCCGGGATGCCGCCGGCGGCATTTACTCCGGATTCGGTGATTCTCGGTTCCCCGGGGTGGCTGGTTTCGCACGAGGGGGGCGAGCATGGCCGCTTACGCACGATCGTGGCGCCGGCCTTCAGCGACCGCAGGGTGAAGCTGCTCGCGCAGCAGGTCGAGGCAATCGCCGCGCAGTTGTTCGAGACGCTGGCTGCCCAGCCGCAGCCCGCCGACCTGCGGCGCCACCTCTCCTTTCCGCTTCCGGCCATGGTCATCAGCGCGCTGATGGGCGTGCTCTACGAGGATCACGCCTTTTTCGCGGGGCTGTCCGACGAGGTGATGACGCACCAGCATGAAAGCGGCCCGCGCAGCGCGTCGCGCCTGGCCTGGCAAGAACTGCGCGCCTACATTCGGGGCAAGATGCGGGACAAGCGCCAGGATCCGGGCGACAACCTGCTGACGGATCTTCTCGCGGCGGTCGACCAGGGCAAGGCGACCGAGGAAGAGGCGATCGGCTTGGCGGCGGGCATGCTGGTGGCCGGGCACGAGAGCACCGTCGCGCAGATCGAATTCGGCCTGCTGGCCATGTTCCGCCATCCGCAACAGCGCGAACGCCTGGTTTGCGATCCATCCCTGGTGGACAAGGCGGTGGAGGAAATCCTGCGCATGTACCCGCCGGGCGCGGGCTGGGACGGCATCATGCGCTATCCGAGGATCGACGTTACCATTGCGGGCGTGCATATTCCTGCGGAGAGCAAGGTGCTGGTCGGCCTGCCGGCGACGTCGTTCGATCCGCGCCATTTCGCCCACCCGGAAATCTTTGACATCGGACGCGACGAACAGCCGCACCTGGCGTTCTCCCACGGGCCGCACTACTGCATCGGCGCGGCGCTGGCCAGGCTGGAACTCAGGGTGGTGTTCGGTTCGATCTTCCAGCGCTTTCCCGCGCTGCGCCTAGCCGTGGCGCCCGAAGAACTGAAGTTGCGCAAGGAGATCATCACTGGCGGGTTCGAGGAATTCCCGGTGCTCTGGTGATGCGCGGAGGCCGGCCGGGAATAGCGATCTTCTCCGAAATTTGCTGGCGTGCCTGGCGCCGGTCAGATCAGACAGCCAACAGGTAACCAAGATGGACGTGCAAGAAACCACGGCAGCATGCCGGGACGCCTTCGCCGCCCTGGCGTCGCCAGCGTGCATCCACGACCCGTATCCGTTCATGCGGTGGTTGCGCGAGCACGATCCGGTGCATCGCGCGGCGTCGGGCCTCTTTCTGTTGAGCCGCCACGCCGACATCTACTGGGCGCTCAAGGCCACGGGCGATGCGTTGCGGGGACCGGCGCCGGGCGAACTGGCGCGCTATTTCCCGCGTGCGGCGACCAGCCTGTCTCTCAATCTGCTGGCGTCCACGCTAGCGATGAAGGATCCACCGACGCATACGCGTCTGCGCCGGCTTATCTCGCGCGATTTCACCATGCCCCAGATCGACAACCTGCGGCCGAGCATCGCGCGCATCGTCGCAGCGCGCCTGGACGGTATGGCGCCCGCGCTGGAGCGTGGGGAAGCGGTGGACCTGCATCGGGAATTCGCGCTGGCCTTGCCCATGCTGGTATTCGCCGAACTGTTCGGCATGGCCCAGGACGACATGTTCGGGCTAGCCGCCGGCATCGGCGCAATTCTGGAAGGCCTGAGCCCGCACGCCAGCGATCCCCAGCTCGCCGCGGCGGACGCGGCCAGCGCCCGGGTGCAGGCCTACTTCGGCGACCTCATACAGCGCAAGCGCACCGATCCCCTCCACGACATCGTGTCGATGCTGGTCGGCGCACACGACGACGATGCCGACACGCTGTCGGATGCGGAGTTGATCAGCATGCTGTGGGGCATGCTGCTTGGCGGCTTCGCCACCACTGCTGCGACCATCGACCATGCGGTCCTGGCGATGCTGGCGTATCCCGAACAGCGGCACTGGCTGCAGGGAGACGCCGTGGGGATCGAGGCATTCGTCGAGGAAGTCCTGCGCTGCGACGCGCCCGCCATGTTCAGCTCCATTCCGCGCATCGCCCAGCGCGACATCGAACTGAGCGGCGTGGTGATCCCGAAGAACGCGGACGTGCGCGTGCTGATCGCGGCCGGCAATCGCGACCCGGACGCCTTCGCCGATCCCGACCGTTTCGATCCTGCGCGGTTCTACGGCACCAGTCCTGGCATGTCGACCGACGGGAAGATCATGCTGAGCTTTGGCCACGGCATCCACTTCTGCCTCGGGGCGCAACTGGCCCGGGTGCAGTTGGCCGAGAGCCTGCCGCGGATCGAGGCGCGCTTCCCCACGCTGGTACTGGCCGGGAAGCCGACCCGGGAGCCCTCCGCGTTCCTTAGGACGTTCCGCTCCCTGCCGGTGCGGCTGCACGCGAACGCGGGGGGCTGAGATGCGCGTCGTGGTCGACCAGGATCTGTGCGGAACCACGGGGCAGTGCGCGCTGACGCTCCCGGGCACCTTTCGCCAGCGCGAACCGGACGGCGTGGCCGAAGTGTGCGTGGCGACGGTCCCCGAGGCGCTGCACGCCGCCGTGCGGCTCGCGGCCAGCCAGTGCCCCGTCGCAGCCATTCGGGTCATCGAAAGCGACGCTCGCGATGACGAGCGCAGCGCCGACCCTCCCGCCTTCTCCGGCGGAGGCCGAGCGGCATGCCGCGAATGACCCGCACGACCCAGGAGGACACGATGGAACGTTTTGAAGGCAAGGTGGCCGTGGTGACCGGCGCCGGCGCCGGCATCGGCAAGGCATGCGCCCTCGCCATCGCGCGCGAGGGCGGCAGAGTGGTGGTGGCCGACATTGATGGCTCGGCGGCCATCGCCTGCACCGCGCAGATCGCGGCCGAAGCGGGCCACGCGCTGGCCCTGGCCCTGGCCATGGACATCGCCGATGCGCAGGCGGTGGCCGCGCTGTTCGACACGGCGGAGCGGCACTTTGGTGGGGTCGACCTTCTGGTGAACAACGCGAGCGCCATGCATCTGACCCCGCGCGACGGCGCGATCCTCGACCTGGACCTGGCGGTTTGGGATGAGACCATGGCGACTAATCTGCGTGGCACGCTGCTATGCTGCCGGCAGGCCATCCCACGGATGATAGCCCGTGGCGGTGGCGCGATCGTCAACATGTCGTCGTGCCAGGGGCTCAGCGGTGACACCGCGCTGACGTCCTACGCCGCGTCGAAGGCGGCGATGAACATGCTGTCGGCCTCGCTCGCCACCCAGTACGGTCACGCGCAGATCCGCTGCAACGCGGTTGCGCCGGGTCTTATCATGACCGAACGTCTCCTCGCCAAGCTGGACGAGTGCATGCAACGGCATCTGCGCCGGCACCAGCTCCTGCCGCGCGTCGGCCGCCCCGAGGACGTGGCCGCGCTGGTGGCTTTCCTGCTCTCCGACGATGCTGCGTTCATCACCGGCCAGGTCGTGTGCATCGACGGCGGCATGCTGACGCATGTGCCGACATACGCCGATGGTGGCAACAGCCGCGCCGCGCGGCCGGCCGGCGACACCGCCGAAGCGGCCGCTGCGCCAGGGAGGTGATGGACATGCTGCTCAACCCGCTGAACCATCGGCACCGGCTGCGGTACGACATCCCGGTCATGCCCGGCGCCTTCCCCGTGGTCGGGCATCTTCCCGCCATCATTTGTGACCTGCCGCGCCTGCTGCGGCGCGCGGAGCGGACGCTGGGCAGCCACTTCTGGCTGGACTTCGGCCCTGCCGGACACCTGATGACCTGCCTGGATCCGGATGCGTTCGCATTGCTCCGGCACAAGGATGTGTCCTCGGCGCTGATCGAAGAGATCGCGCCCGAAATCCTTGGCCGAACGTTGGTCACGTTGAACGGTAGTGCGCACCGGCAGGCGCGCGATGGGATCAAGGCGGCGTTCCTGCCCAGGGGGCTGACCGAGGCCGGCATTGGCGAGCTGTTCGAGCCCGCCATCTGGGCCCGGGTGCAGGCGTGGCGCGACCGCGGTGAAGTAACTATCCTGCGCGAAACCGCCGACCTGATGCTCAAGCTCACCTTCAGTCTCATGGGCATCCCCGCCCAAGACCTGCCGGAGTGGCACCGCAAGTACCGGCAACTGCTGCAGTTGATCGTCGCGCCCCCGGTCGACCTGCCCGGAACGCCCTTGCGACGCGGCCGCGCCGCCCGCGACTGGATCGACGCGCAGTCTCGCGAGTTCATCCGCGACGCGCGCGCGCATGCCGTGCGCACCGGGTTGATCAACGACATGGTAAGCGCCTTCGATCGCAGCGAAGACGCGCTCTCCGATGACGTCCTGGTCGCCAATATCCGCTTGCTGCTGCTTGCCGGTCACGAGACCACCGCCTCGACGATGGCCTGGATGGTGATCGAGCTGGCGCGGCGGCCTGAGCTGTGGGAAGCCCTGGTCGAGGAGGCGCAACGCGTGGGCGCAGTGCCGACCCGGCACGCGGACCTGGCGCAGTGTCCGGTCGCCGAGGCGCTGTTCCGCGAGACGCTGCGCATGCATCCGGCGTCCTCGCTCTTACCGCGTCGCGCGACCCAGGAATTGCAACTCGGCGAGCGGCGCATTCCCGCGGGCACTAGTCTATGCATCCCGCTGCTGCATTTCTCGACCTCGGCCCTGCTGCACGAGGCGCCTGATGAGTTCCGCCTGGCGCGATGGCTGCAACGCACGGGGCCGATCAGGCCGGTGGACATGCTGCAGTTCGGCAGCGGCCCACACGTCTGCATCGGCTACCACCTGGTATGGCTGGAACTGGTGCAGTTCAGCATCGCCTTGGCGCTGACCATGCACAAGGCCGGGGTGCGGCCGCGGTTGCTGGGCGACGCCGAAAAAGGCCGGCGCTATTACCCGACAGCACAACCCTCCATGAAAATCCGCATCGGATTCTCATGAGCTGGCATCGCATACCCGGTGTGGCGAGGCAGCGGCGCCGACGCGCGGTATTGCTGCACTCCGCGCGCTCGGTGCGACGCCGGCAACGCCGCGGCGGCTCGGCGCTCGCCGTCGCCGTGTCAGCTACAAGGACATGAACAACATGCAGACCGGTTCCCCGCTACACGTCGACCGAACTGGCGTCTCCGCGCTTGGCGGATTGGGCGCGCAGGCGCGCGGCGCATCCGGCAGGCTGCTGCCGGAGATCTGGATGCAGGACGGCGCAAAGCGGGTCGAACAGGCGCTGGCGCGTCTTCTCTGCGCCGAAGACGACGGTGAGACCGAGCTGATGGCGGCGATGCGCTACGCCACCTTGCATGGCGGGAAGCGCACCCGCGCCTTGCTCTGCCTGGCTGCCGGCGCACTGGCCGACACGCCGGCGCACATGCTCGACGACGTCGCCGCTGCCATCGAGATGATGCACGCCTGTACCCTGGTCCACGACGACCTGCCCGCGATGGACGACGACGTACTTCGCCGCGGCCTTCCGACCGTGCACGTCAAATTCGGCGAAGCCACTGCGATCCTGGTCGGCGATGCGCTGCAGGCGCACGCCTTCCTGACCCTGGCGAGCCTGGATGCGCCGGGCGACAACCGTATAGCGCTCGTGCGCGAACTGGCGCAGGCGGTGTCCGCCGAGGGTGCCGCAGGCGGGCAGGCCTTGGATCTGTCGCTGGTCGGAAAGCACGTCGAGCTGGACAGGGTCGTGGCGATGCACCGGATGAAGAGCGGAGCGCTAGTGCGCGCGTCCGTTCGCATGGGCGCGCTATCCGCCATCGCGGAGGATGCCGCGCACGCCGCGCTGTACTGTGCGCTCGATCGCTACTCCGCCTGTTTCGGCCTGGCGTTGCAGGTGGTCGACGACATTCTCGACGCGACAGCGGATATCGCGACGCTGGGCAAGACCCCCGGCAAGGACGCGGCGGCGCAGAAGCCGACCTGCGCGTCGATCATGGGGCTGCAGGCAGCGCGCCAGTTCGCGCTGGATCTGTTGCGCGACGCCGGGGAAGCCATCGCCCCGCTGGGGCCGCGTGCGGAACCGTTGGCGCAGATGCTGCAGCGGGCCAATGCGTACCTGTTCAAGCACGCGCCATGCGCATGAGCGCGCCCGTCCCCATGGAGTGGCCCCTCTGCCGCTGCGATCGGCCGGCGGCAGAGGTGCACGCTGCACTGTGTCCGAGTCCGCGGCGAGATGCGCGGCGCCTGCCCGTTCCTGGTTCTCGTCACCCGTCTGCAGAAGGAACATCCCGCGTGAACGCGCTGTCCGAACAGATTTTATCCGAATTGCGCCACCTGCTGAGCGAGATGAGCGACGGCGGCAGCGTCGGTCCGTCCGTCTACGACACGGCGCGAGCTCTGCAGTTCCACGGCAACGTCACCGGTCGGCAGGACGCATACGCGTGGCTCATCGCCCAGCAACAGGCGGATGGCGGATGGGGAAGCGCGGACTTCCCGCTGTTCCGCCATGCGCCCACGTGGGCGGCGTTGCTGGCATTGCAGCGTGCCGACCCTCTTCCCGGCGCTGCCGACGCAGTCCAGGCTGCAACCCGGTTCCTCGAGCGCCAGCCCGATCCCTATGCGCATGCGGTGCCCGAAGACGCGCCGATCGGCGCGGAGCTGATCCTGCCGCAGTTGTGCGGCGAGGCCGCATCCTTGCTGGGGGAAGTGGCGTTTCCGCGCCACCCGGCGCTGTTGCCGTTGCGGCAAGCACGCCTGGTCAAGCTGGGCGGCGGGGCGACGTTGCCGAGCGGCCATCCGTTGCTGCACTCCTGGGAAGCCTGGGGGACGTCCCCGACCACCGCATGCCCGGATGACGCCGGCAGCATCGGCATCAGTCCGGCGGCCACCGCCGCGTGGCGTGCGCACGCCGTGACACAGGGGAGCACGCCGCAGGTCGGGCGCGCCGACGCGTATCTGCAGGCGGCATCGCGGGCGACGCGCAGCGGCATCGAAGGTGTCGTTCCCAACGTATGGCCGATCAATGTGTTCGAGCCATGCTGGTCCCTGTACACTCTGCATCTGGCCGGGCTGTTCGCGCATCCCGCGCTCGCCGAGGCGGTGCGCGTGATCGTCGCGCAGCTCGACGCCCGCCTGGGACCGCGCGGTCTGGGCCCGGCCTTGCACTTCGCGGCTGATGCGGACGACACTGCCGTTGCGTTGTGCGTTCTGCGCCTTGCAGGCCACGACCCGGCGGTCGATGCGTTGCGCCATTTCGAAATCGGCGAGCAGTTTGTCACCTTCCCCGGCGAGCGCAATGCCTCGGTGTCGACCAACATCCATGCCCTGCATGCGTTGCGACTGTTGGGAAAGCCCGCCGCCGGCACCAGCGCCTATGTCGAGGCCAATCGCAACCCGCACGGTCTATGGAACAACGAAAAATGGCACGTTTCGTGGCTGTATCCCACCGCGCATGCGGTCGCTGCGCTGGCGCAAGGCAAGCCCCAGTGGCGCGACGAGCGCGCGCTTTCGGCGCTGCTGCAGGCGCAACGCGACGACGGCGGCTGGGGCGCCGCTCGCGCGTCCACATTCGAGGAAACCGCCTATGCGCTGTTCGCGTTGCGCGTGATGGACGGGAACGAAGAGCCGACAGGCCGCCGGCGCATCGCGCAGGCGGTGGCGCATGCGCTGGAGTGGATGCTCGCCCGCCATGCGGCGCATGCATTGCCGCGGACGCCGCTGTGGATCGGCAAGGAACTGTATTGCCCCACCCGGGTGGTGCGCGTCGCTGAACTCTCCGGGTTGTGGCTAGCGCTTCGTTGGGGGCGGCGCGTCCTGACCGAGGGAGCGGGAGCGGCGCCATGATCCAGACCGAACGTGCGCTGCAGCAGGTGCTGGAGTGGGGGCGCTCCCTGATCGGGTTCGCCGACGAGCATGCCGTGGAAGCGGTCAGGGGCGGCCAGTACATCCTGCAGCGCATCCAATCGAGCCTGCGCGACACCAGCGCCCGCACCGGCCGCGATCCGCAGGACGAAACGCTGATCGTGGCGTTCTATCGCGAACTGGCGCTGCTGTTCTGGCTCGACGATTGCAACGACCTTGGCCTGATCTCGCCGGAGCAGCTCGCCGCGGTGGAGCAGGCGCTGGGGCAGGGCGTGCCGTGCGCGCTCTCCGGATTCGAGGGCTGCGCTTCGCTGCGCGCTTCGCTGGCCGCGCTCGCCTACGATCGTCGCGACTATGCTCAGCTTCTCGACGATACCCGGTGCTACTGCACGGCGTTGCGCGCCGGGCACGCGCAGGCGGAAGCGGCGGAAGGCTGGTCCTACGCCGAGTACCTGCACAACGGCATCGATTCGATCGCCTACACGAACGTGTTCTGTTGCCTGTCCTTGCTGTGGGGGCTGGACATGGCGACCTTGCGCGCGCGTCCGGCGTTTCGCCAGGTCCTGCGGCTCATCTCCACGATAGGGCGGCTGCAGAACGATCTGCATGGGCTCGACAAGGACAGGTCGGCCGGCGAGGCCGACAACGCGGCGATCCTGCTGCTGCAGCGCTATCCGGCTATGCCTGTGGTGGAGTTCCTCAACGACGAGCTGGCCGGCCATACGCGCATGCTGCACCGGGTGATGGCGGACGAACGCTTTCCCGCGCCGTGGGGACCGTTGATCGAGGCCATGGCGGCCCTCCGCGCGCAGTACTACCAGACCTCGACCAGCCGCTACCGCAGCAACGCTGCGGGGGGAGGCCAGCGTGCGCCGGCCTGAACGCGCTCGGGAGGCGGTGGCGTGCGGGCGCTGCCATCGGTCCGATCCGACGCAACGCCGTCGGCCGATACGATGGAGGAGCGAGCATGAGCGACACCGCCCTGAGCCGGCGCAAGGACGACCAATCTGGATATCGTGCTGGATCGGCGAACGGCGCCGGCACGGTTGCCGCCAGCGGGAGTACATCCGGTTCGAACACTGCGCATTGACCGAGTTGGACCTGACGCAGATCGACCTGGCGCCTCGCTGCTGGGCAAGACCATGCGCGCGCCGCTGCTGATCAGCTCCATGAACGGGGGCACGCGACGCGCCGAGCCCAAAACCGGCATTCGAGCGAGGCAGTGCAAGCCTTGGGGATCGCCACGTGCGTCGGTTCGTAGCGCGTCCTGCAATCCCGCTACGCCCAGGGCTGACGCGCGCGCTGCGCCGCCTGGCTCCAGACATTCCCTTGCTGGCCGATACCGGAGCCGAGCAACTGCGCGAGGCCGACGGAACCGCAACTGCGCGCCCTCAAGGATGCCGGTTGCAAGCGGATCCATGAAGAAAGAGCCTCAGGCGGACGTTCGATCGGCCCGAAATGCACCGGCTGCTCAATGAAGGGGATGTCGTCGTCGTCTGGAAGCTTGACCGGCTGACGCGGTCACTCAAGGACATGCTTCTCATCCTCGAGAAGATCGAAGCTGCCGGCGCGGGGTTCCGCTCGTTGACCGAGGCAATTGACACGACGACGCCGGCGGGACGAATGATGATGCAGATGCTCGGCTCGTTCGCCGAATCGAGAGTGCTATCGTGCGGGAAGCACAACGGTGGGTCTACAGGAGCCCGCGGGCGAAAGGGGGGACGCCGTCCGAAACCAACGCCCGATCAGCGCCCTGAAATCATCGGCATGTTAAATGAAGGCCGTCCGGCAGCTGAAATCGCTCGTCTCTTTCGGGTTCATAGGGGCCACCGTCGATCGCATCGGCGCCGAGCGTCAAAATAGCCGTTAGGTGAAGGTTCTTTCAGTTGGCCGGTTTCACAGCGACGTACGCACCGGGCCTATTTGATATCGGAAGCATGTGCGGTCAGCCATAGAATTGCACGACTGCCTCATCCGCGATCAGCTGATCGTAAAAGATAAACGGTCTGCGCAGACGCGCCACCCACGCGTGCAGATTCCAGCTTTGGCGGTTGCCGCAAATGAGTATCATGATTGGAGTGACGTTCCGCGCGGACGGCGTATTGATAATCTTTTTTAGACAGGCTCGGTCCTTGCAGCTCAGGCTACCGCAGGCCGCATTCGGATGCGTGTGCCAATCACCCAGATAATTATCTAACCTGGCTGACTGAACATAATGGCGGCCTATTTCGGTCTGCTGCCACTCCTGGTCCGGAAGGAAACTATAGCGCGTCCGCTGCGCGTGCGGACCGCCCGGAATACTGGCTGTGACGACAGCAACATCACTGTCGGCCCAGTATCCCATGAAGGTTCCCCCAGTCTCGTCGTCATACCATTTATCGGCATCGAGGTGCATCTCGTGCATCACGGGCCTAGGTAGCCAGACTATTGGTTGCATCCGCATTCCGGTGCACAGTCGAGTTCGTCTATCCTCCAACTCGGCGGCCGTCTTCTGAAGCCATCGTGCAGAGCGAGCGTGTGGATGACGGATTGCTCGAAGTCCTCCGGTCGCGAAAGGACGTCCACCTCCAATCGCAGCGACTCCAGTGATAATTCTTGCAGGTCGAAGGAGGCGCCCGTGAACGTCAACTCCGAGCAGCCTGGCGGCTGCCGCAGACCGGAGCTCTCGCCGGACCCAGGCGGCTTGTCGATCAGCCTTCTGTCGTAAGCGAACTCGCGGCAGGTCGGGCAGCCGGAAGTCGGATGATAATAGGCGACTATGCCGCCTTTCAGAGATGATGTGCCGAAGACGGAGATGAGCGGCTTCGCAGCTTTCTTGCAAAATTCGGCGAGCAGGCGCGAAATTCCCGAGGACGCGGTCGCATCAATTACGAGGTCGGCTTTCGCGATGATCGGAGGCAGCACGCTGCTGTCGCCTTCCCCACCGGATGCACTCGGCATCCCGACGAAGTGCTGCACGCCTTCCACCGAGGTCCAGGGATACTCCGCCTCGACATGTTGTTTGATCGCAGCCGTTTTCCGCACGCCCCATGCTGTTGCGCCTAGCGGCCAGCGAATAGAGTTGCCCGGCTCGACGACGTCGTGGTCAACGACGACGAGTTGTCTGCAGCCATTTCGGGCAAGTTCGATGGCAACAGGAGCGCCAATGGCGCCCATGCCGAAGACGGCCACTGTCTTGTTCCTCAAGATACTGACCGAGGGTACCCGGCTCCCGATGTCGCCTTCCCCGGCACGATGCGTCGGGACGATAACCAGCGACGGATTAGAGACCCTTTGTCCACGCTTTGCCGGACGGAACGACTTCGCGGGTCCAAAGAATAATGGAAAGAGGTATGTGTCTCCCTTAGCCCCGGCGCTCAATTCGGTCGATTGCACAGTTACCGAGAGCGAAATCGACGGCGAGGAGTTGTCGATGGGGCGCTCGTTGAAGTCGATTTTTTCCCGGAGGCTCTCATTGCCATCAAGCCATTTCTCGCGCGGCGGAGGTGCGAAGCGGTCGACGCGCCGCCAAGGAAATGTCGCGTTCTTGCTGCTGGCTTGCAATTCGCGGGGGAGGGGGAAGCTCCTTGTGGCGAGGACGATTCCGTCTTCGTCTTTGATTTCATCCACGGCGCCGCGGAAGGAAATTCCTTCTCCCACTTTTTCCATGAGGTAGGTGAGACGCAAGGATCCACCTGCGGCATCTTCGAGGTCCCAGGCCGAGTCCACCAACATGTAACTTCCATCGACGAACCGCGTGAAGTCGAGTGCGAGGTGATTCCACCACACCTCCATCGGCTCTCCCTGCGGATCCTCCGGGCCCGTTCCATTGAGAGCATTTTCAAGCTGTCTCTCCAGCAAAGTCGCCAAGGTCCATTCCGCCGACCAGAGGCCGGTGTCTCGTCCAAGCAGGCAGAGTGTCCCGTCGGCAGGGGAGCAATGCTTTGCGGGGAAGGTTGACGGGTCGCCGCGCAGCGCCACTTGCGGGCGGACAAACGGAAAAGTGTCGGGGAATGCCGCCTGGAGCGAAAAAATGCGGCCGTCGGAGAGACGCCAGTCGAACTCGAGCCGAAGGACTCCCTCTGCGAGCAACTCTTCGTCGATTAGGAGGGTGTCCCCGACAAAGGCGGCAAGGTCCTGCAATTCGAACTCGAATCTCCCCTTCCAGGCGGGTTCCCAACAGGGAACCATGCCGGGCTTAAGCTCGCTGCATTTTATCATGACGTCAGCCTACGGGGCGATCTGGGGGCCTTGGGGGATCCTTGGGGCCGGGAGGAACGCCATCCGGACGCCCCGGCACCCCGGGCGGCGGCCCAGGAGGCGTGTGTCCCGGAATGCCTTGGTTTGGGGGTTTTGCCATGTAAATCTCCACAATTCGATTTTAATCAGAGAAGTCTTGGTGGCACTCACAGCGTCGTTCAAAAGCCATTTGCCAATGCCTGCTGGCCCGCGGACTTGGTTGGGAAGTATATGCGGGCAAATTGGTGAATTCCTGCGATCTGGTTGTATGGCCGCCGAACATCTGCTTTGTGTCGCGGTATATGCAGGTTTCCTGCGGACCACGATCTCGCTCTGACAAGCGCCTGGCTAAATCCGATTTTTGGGTCACCCGTTCTCATGGGGCCACCAAACCCCTTTCTGAGTAGAACCGGAATGCTGTCAAATCCTCCAGCTATGCCGATTTTCGGTGGCGCACTTCGAGTTCTACAGTGCAGAGGGGGCACAATCGGATCGCCGCGAGACGGTCCTGGTCGTCTGACCGTCATAGGTTCAATCTCCAGTCATCCGGCTCGCGCGCAACGACACGTCACATAGGAATGGTGACTACGGAGAAGTAGGCACTGAATTTTAACTGAATGGGTACGATATCTCGGTCGCCGTGCGGGTGTCGCAATGGCAGTTAAACAGTCAAAAGACGAGGTTCTTCTTCTGAATTGGTTCGAAGGCTATCGAAAGCTCCAGATTGCCTTGAGGGAGCCCCCTACAACCTACTGAATGTCTTACCTGACTCCGTCTGCGTGCCGGCAAGGGGAGAGTGGTTAGCCTTAGATGCCGCAAGGGACACTGCAGTCAGTATCAGTCCATCTGCAATAAGGAAGCGGCCGCGGAGCTCCGAAGGAAAATCGTTTGCCGGCACGATCGTGTGCGGAAGCTGAGCAACAAATGAGCGATCTTCCGGAAGGATAGTGACTACGGCATCCTCGAAGCCTAACCATTCACGTGTGAGCGGGAACCACGCCTTGAAGATGCTCTCCTTGGCACTGAAGAGCAGCCGTCCCCAATTGCGGCCCTGAGGTGCGTTTGCGATCCAATTTCGCTCCTCGTCACCCGAAATGAGCGGCAACACGCCTGAGGGGAGCTCCTCATCGACTTCGACATCGATCCCAAGCGCAACGCAGTCCTTCTGCAGGGCAACAGCCGCGGCATGGAATCCGGCGCAATGCGTTATGCTGCCCACGACGCCGGACGGCCAGAGCGGTTCTCGGTTAGGCCCAGTTGGGATCGCTGACGGCGGAAAGCCAAGCTTGGACAATGCCGCTCTGGCGCAGGCCCGCCCGATCGAAAATTCACGCCTTCTGCTTTTGACTGCGGTCGCGATTGCACTTTCCTCTTCGGCCATCACTCCAGTTCCGCTGCCTTCACTTGCCCGGCAGGTTTGCACGGCAACATTCGATGGCAGCAGCGTTCCTATCATCGAGATCTCCTCTCGCTTGAGCATGCATTTTTGCGGGGTCCCCGAGCAAAATCGAGTGGGTCGACAGCGCTTCCCCGCCAATGTCCTTTGACTCGGATCGAAAATCAGCAGCTGAGGGGAAGCGAAGCCTCCTTGCATCCGGCCGGTCAGCGACAATCCAGACAGAGTTGCCATGCTTGCATCAGCTCTCAGCCCTTGCGGCTCGCTCCTCGGCTAAGGAGCATTCCTTTGAGATCGCCGAACTGCCTGAATATCACGAGCACGGCCAGCAACCCTGCCAATAGCTCAGCAACTGCTTGGCTGATCAACAGGCCGTTAAAACCCCAAATGACAGGCAACAGCAGTATGGCCGGCACGAAGAGATATCCTTGCCTCGCGAAGGAAACGACGGCACTCAGACGGGCTCTCCCGAACGACTGAAGCATGGTTATTGCAACGTACTGCACACCAAAAAGCCCAAAAAACAGATGGAACATAATGCACGTCGGGACAGCGATTTCCGTCACGGCCTCGCTATCGCTCAAAAGCTGGACGATTGGCCGCGCAAAAACCACGACCACAGCAGAAAAGCTGGCTGAGAACCCGACGGCTACGGAAAGCATGAACTTCGCCGCTCTCTGTACCCGAGCGAAATCTTGTGCTCCCCAACTGAAACCTAGAACCGCCTGGGAACCGATGCACAGGCCCATAATCGGGAGTGCACCGATCGTTATCAATCGTGCCGCTATACCTACAGCGGCAATGGAATTGTCGCCGAACGGCGCGGCAGCCCTGTTCAAGAGCACGAATGAAGCAGCAGACAAAATACCGGTGAAGGTTGCGGGAGCTCCAATGGCGGCCATCTGCTTTACGCGGTCGCCCCTCCAACTTGCGAAGGAAGGTCGGACACGGACAATTCCACGTTGCTTCACGAAATAGAGGGCGTAGAGGCTGGTGGCGGAGATCTGAGACAGCAGTGTTGCGAGCGCCGCTCCGCGAACACCGAGATCCAGCGAAAAAATTAGGATTGGATCGAGCAGGGCATTCAGCGTGAAAGATGTAATCATGGTCCACATGCTGAAGCGTGTATTACCCTCAGCTCTCACGATAAACCCGTTGACCATGTTCAACAGCACGAGAGTGTACCCAAACAGGAGCAACCATGCGTAATCGAGCGCAGCTGGCATTATTGTCGGACTGGCACCCAGCACAGCGAGAACGTCGCGCAAATTGAGAAGCAGAGCGACGGTCATTCCGACTCCGATCGGAACCGCGAGGGCGAGTGCCGAGCTCGCCCCTCGACTGGCCTCCAGCGAATTGCCAGCCCCAAGATTGCGCGACACGAAGGATGCTGTGCCGACGCCGATTCCCTGCCCGACCGCGGTGAGCAGGACCACGATGGGCAAAGTTATGCTGACGGCAGCGATAGCCTGCGCACCGATTGTCCCGACAAACATCGCATTCACGAACTGCTGAAGTGCATTGAACGATAAGCCAATAATCGAGGGAATGGCGAGCCGTATTATGAGGCGGGAGACCTTGCCATCCAACAAACTGATATGCTCTGCCGGTGAGGCCATGCGCTCTTCTTCGCCCTTCATATGTTGCTCCGAGGGCCTCATCCGTTATCGTCCATAGCGCCAGGATCTGCAAACGCGTCCACCATCTGCAGGAGCTCCTCCTGCAAGATTGCGCAGACCTTGCGGGTCGTCTCGTAGCCAACGTGTCGTGGATCGTATCTCACTTCGATTCGTAGTTCGCCCGATTGGTACCCGACGCGAAACCAGAAGAGGTAGTTCAGAACGGACTGATCCATGTCGTCACCGATCCACAATGGATGTGGATCTCTGGACAGCAGACGGCGCGGATAATGATGTTGAAGCCTCGCCCGATAGTTCACTCCAATGCGAGGTAACGGCAGACGATCGATCCTCTCCCGGACAGCGGGGTTCCGATTTAAGAACTTCAAAGCTCGGAAACCTATGCCCTGGCGTGGCAACGAGCTGCGCTGCTGATAAATCGAACGGGCTCGGTTCGGACGAGACTCTGTACCGTCAAGGCATAACGGGAGCGGCACCAGTTCACCGATATAACCGATGATTTGAGAGGGGTCGATGTCGTCAAACAGCCGTCCCCTGGTCGAAGTGAGACTGTCAATCCAGAGTGAGTAATTGCCGAAAGCGCGGCCAAATGCCCCCGAAATAGCAGCAAGCAATAAATCGAAATCTTCGCAGTCGGCAGACGCCGCCGCAACGTTGAGAAGCTTCCTTGTTGCCTCCTCACTGATCCTTAGATGGAATGTTGCCTGGTCTTTCCAGAGCGGCCTGCAGAATTCTTCATCGATATGTTCCTCAGACCCTACATAGTGGAGCCACCTTGCAGTATCGGCTGAAAATCCCGCCGCGTCAGCCTCAGCGTCGCTCACACGCATGTCAAACTGG
This sequence comes from Sinorhizobium fredii, assembly GCF_002944405.1. Taxonomy (NCBI): domain Bacteria; kingdom Pseudomonadati; phylum Pseudomonadota; class Alphaproteobacteria; order Hyphomicrobiales; family Rhizobiaceae; genus Ensifer; species Ensifer fredii. Next base: position 209,026 of record NZ_CP024309.1, read on the forward strand.
TCATACTGAAAGCTCTCCCAATGTTCGAGCTCTGTTGCCGCTTCGCCATTTGCGTAGTTATCCAATCGCTCCAGCCATCGAGACAGGGTCGACGTCTCGGGATCCGCAGCGTTTTGGCCTGAAGCAAACGAATTGTAAGCTGCCTCAAGTGCATTCAGGAACAGCCGGTATCCAACCCCGTCTGCTACGAAATGGTGTAGCAGGACAAGCAAATAGTAATCGTCGCACTCTGATGTCCGAAAGGCTGAGACTCTGATAAGCGGTGTCTCACCGTCAAATCGAAATGTGCGCTGACGCTCCGCGCAGGCGCGCTCGATGACCGTGAGTTGTTTTGCCGCGGCCATACCGGCAAGGTCTATTTCTTCGACCAGGGGATCTGGTATCAAACCGATTGCCTGAGACAGGCCGCTCTCCGTTTGGTCAATTCGGAGCCTCAGGCCTTCTTCCCGGCCGAGGACATGCGCAAGCGCATGTTCAAGAATGGAGAGATTCAAGTGGCCGGCGGGCATGAAGAACAGATCGCCAATGTTGTAGTGCTCGCCAATGCCAACGATACTATTCCAATGGGAGACTGCAGGGGTCACTGGCAGCGGTCCATCGGAAGTCGCTGAGGCACAGGTCGAAGCCGAGGTTTGGTGCTTTGCCAGTTCTCGGATCGTCGGTGTCCGATGCAGTTGGCTGACGGTAAAGCTCACTCCCGCTTTGCGCGCCAGCGTAACGCACCGCACGCTCAGAAGCGAATTCCCGCCGATATCAAAGAAGCTATCATCGATACCGACAGATTTGGTGCCCAACAGCTCTTGCCAAATATCGGCGAGCAGTCGCTCCCTCTTCGTCTGCGGCTTAGCGGATTTGGTCCTTCGCATGATGCTCGATGACACGGACGCCAGACGGGCACGGTCTATCTTCCCGCTCGCCGTGATCGGAATACGGCGCACGACCCGAACATCCGACGGAATCATGTAAGATGGCAGCGTTTGCCGCAGATGGTCCACAATGTCCCCTGAGGCCAGGCCGGCACGCGCCGGGACAACAAGGGCGACCAGTCGCCGATCATCCTCTTGGCCCCTTACAAACGCCGCGGCCTTCGCAACGCCAGGATGCGATGCAAGCGCCGTTTCGATCTCCTCCAGTTCAATTCGAAACCCCCGAAACTGGATTTGGTTGTCCGCACGACCGCAAATCTCCAGGCGGCCTTCGGCTGAGATGCGAGCGATATCACCACTGCGGTAAAGGACGCCGTAGTGACCTTCATCGTGCGGATTTGGAACGAACGAGTGATTTGTCCGCTCTGGATCCTTCCAATATCCCGCGCCCAGGCAGCGCCCTGCCACGCAGAGCTCGCCTGCAACGCCCACGGGCACCTGCTTCAACTGTGCGTCGAGAACGTAGATTTTTACATTGTCGATCGGGCGCCCGACCGGCACGGCTGAAGAGCCATCGTCGCCGTTCGATGTTCGGTATACCGCTGAATTAGACGCGCACTCCGTCGTTCCATAAAAATTCCATAGGGGTACGTCTGGAAAGCATTCTCGCCAACGATCGGGAAGTGATGGCGGCATCGGTTCAGCGCTGCTTGTAACCAGGCGCAAGTTGGTCCTTTTCGGGCCTCGCTGTTGAGAGGCGATCAAACCGGTGAGAATGGGAGGAGAGGCAAACAACCGCGTCACGTGATGCTTTGCCAATGCCTGCAACAACAGGTCGGGGTCGAGCAACTGCTCATGCGTCAGGATCAGCGTGGGCACTCCCTTCAGGAGCCCTCCGAAATACTCCCACTCCGCAGCAACAAGGGCTGCTGACTTCTGTACCACCATCACGTCGAAGTCGTCGAAGGGAAAGCATCGCCACATCCAGTTCAGTCGGTTGAGTATGGCAGATTCCGGTATGAGAACGCCCTTCGCCTTACCGGTCGAGGATGAGGTATAGATTAGACTGGCTGTGCTCTCATCGGGCAATTCGATAGTTCTGTGCGAGACCTGGCCAGCGTTGTATCTGGCCTGCAGGGTGGTCAGGCTGACGCTCGGCAGAGCGAAATCGACCTCTTCGTCACTGCCGGTGTGCACAAGGAGGTTCGCGCCGCTATCCTCCAGGATTTGGCCGACCCGCTGCTTCGGGTAATCTGGCGATATCGGCACAACAACTGCCTGCAGGTCCCGAATTGCCAAAGTTGTGGCCGCTACATCCGGGGACCTGTCAACCAGCATAGCAACGATGTCTCCCGGCCCCACCCCGGAAGCTCGCAGAACGGCCTTGATCGCAGCCATTCGTTCGCGCAGTTGGCCAAACGTGATTGCTCCGAATTCGCCGAAGTAGGCCACCCGATCGATATTCGAAGCGCTCACCTGATCGAACGCTTCCACCAGCAGAGGTTCGTTATCGTATAGCCGCTCCTCGCCCTTGAGCGAATTTAGACTGGCGACTTCCGACGGGCTGAGGCCCTCCAGGGCGAGGATCGGCTCGCCCGATCTCTCCACACAGGTAGCAATGAGATGACGAAGATTATCGGCCATGCGAGCGATCTCATCGCTCGAGAATATGTCTTCCGCGTAGGCCAGTTGCAGTGCAATTGCACTGCCTTCATCTTGCGCGTACAGCGTGAGGTCGAATTTCACGTAACCGGTGTCGTACTCGCGAAATGACACTTGGAGATCGCGGTTGCCAGGTGGCTCCGCGGGCTCAGAGTACATGTTGAACATGGCTTGGAAGATGGGCGATCGACCAGGCTCGCGGTGGAGTCGGGCATCCCGGACCATCCAGCTGAACGGATACGCCGAATTCGCGATGGCGTCCCCTATGAGGTCCTGTACGTGAGTTACGTGGCCAACGAAGGACCTGTTGACGTCGATCGTTGTGCGGATCGGCAGCATGTTGAGGAAGAAACCCACGATCTCCTCAGTGCCTGGCTCGCTGCGCACTACGTGCGGTATGCCAACGATAATATCGTCTTGGCCGCTATACATCCGCAATAGCAGCTTGAAGCATGCCAAAAGGACCGTGGAAGTCGTGCACCTGTGCCGGCGTGCAAAATCTCGCAACTGACCAGATAGCTCACCGCCAAGGAGAACCGCATGCGAATTCCCGCGGTAGGAGGTCACTTGCGGCCGCAGTCGAGGATTTCCAAGCGAAAGTACCGGAGGATTGTCGCCTATCTGCTGACGCCAATAGCGCCGCTGATCCTTCAGCGACTTCGGTGTGACATGTGCACTTTCCCACAGCGCATAGCTAGAGAGCGATGTGCGATCCGCCGGAGAAAATGCAGCCGCATGCGAGTATCTCGTTTGCAAGTCCCTGAGCAGGACAGAGATCGACCATGCATCTATGATGATTTCGTGCGCGGTGATCAATATGAGATGGTCGTCCGCGCCGAGACGAATTATGCGCGCACGAAACAGATTGCCCTGACTAAGATCAAAGGGCTTGTTGAGCTCCGTTCGCCTCAACTCCACCACAAGTGCCTCGGCCTCGTGGTTGGATAGGAGGGTGGCGTCCACCAACTCTAGATCGGAGTTCTTGGGATCATCGAAAATTTGAACCGGGCCGTCTTCGTCGATGAAACGTGCCGAAAGGGCGTCATGCGCCTGAACCACATCTTTCCAGGCCTTATTGAAAGCGGCCGGATCGATGTCACCTCGGATACGCACACCACCCTGGATAATGTAGTTTTTCGCAGTCGGGTCGAGCTGCCAGAGGAACCAAAGGTGTTCCTGTACTCGAGTGAGGGGTGATCGTCTGAGCTTGCCACAGGTGGGGAGCCCGAACTTTGTCGTCTCGGACTGGCTTGATATCGACGCCGCAAGCGACCTGATCGTCCCATTCAGAACAAGCCTGAAGTCCACCTTCGTCCCGAGCTGCCTGTGGATTTGAGCCAATATAAGCATCGCGCGGATCGAGTCTCCGCCAAGGTCCATAAATTGGTCGCCCACGCCGATACTTTCGATCCGAAGAATGCTGGACCAAATATCTCGTAGTCTGCTTTCGAGCTCGGTCGTTGGTTCCTCGAAGGGCTCCAGCAACTCCGGGCGAAGCGTCGTCGGATCAGGCAGTGACGCGAAGTCGACCTTCCCGTTCGGGGTGGTCGGTAGCCGGTCGACACGTATGATTCGTTCCGGCAGCATGTAGGCGGGCAACCTTTCGGCAACAAAGCTGCGGAGTTCACTCTCCGATAGCCCGGCAGGAGCCGACACATACGCCACTATCCGTCTGGGCCCGATTGCTCCGTCCGTATTTGCTATGTCCCTGGCCGTGAGCTTCACGTTCTCGTGGAGGGGTGCAACAGCCACGGCCGCACTTATCAAAGGATGGGCGCACAGGCGAGACTCGATCTCTCCGAGTTCGATTCGATGTCCGCGGATCTTGATCTGCCGATCTCGTCTACCAAGACACTCCAAGAGGCCGTCTGCCCTGATCCGTCCGAGATCGCCGGTCTTGTAGAGCTGCCGATATGATGGGTGGTCCGAGAACGGATTTGACAGAAAAGCATTTTCGGTACGCTCGCCATCGTTGATGTAACCGTCAGCGACACCGACACCGCTCACACAGATTTCGCCAATCTCTCCCGCCTCGCACAGACGTGTGCCGCTGGCGACATAAACCTTGAGATTGGCAATCGGCTTACCAATGGGAACATAGGTGTCAGCCGTAATGGGCGGGAGAGACATCAGATGATGCGTAACCCCATCCGCGCATTCTGTCGGGCCGTAGTGATTGAGGATCGGGACATGAGGATAGAGTGTCAGCCAGCTGCGCACCAAGGCAGGCGTCAGCGGCTCGCCGACCGTGGAGATCATGCGTAAGGCGCCGAGAAGCCGCTCCTGCGCCGACAGTGTCTGCAGATATTCAACGAACACTGAGAGCAACGATGGAACGAATTGGACGACAGTGACGCGATTTGTTTCAAGGGCCTCAAGAAGGGCCATCGGAGATCTCACTGCCGCATCATCGATGATCGTGACGCAACTGCCGACACACAGCCCTGCCAAAAGCTGCCACAGCGAGATGTCAAAGCTATGCGAGGCAGTTTGTGCGACACAGTCCTTCTGACCTAGCTGGAGTGCATCAATCTTCGCCATCAAGTGGTTGTTGAGGCCCGCCCGCTTGACCATCACTCCCTTTGGTCTTCCCTCCGAACCGGAGGTGAACAGGAGGTAGGCGAGACGGCCCTCTACCGAAGCTCGCATTGCAGGAGAGGTACAGACATCGAGTAGCGCCGCCTGCACCGTCAAGAATTGCAGGTCGCCGGTGCTGTCTTCCTGGAAGCGAGCAAGCGCTTCGGGTCTTTCTGACCCGATAATCAGATTGCATCCACTCTGCTCAATCATGCAGGAAATGCGCGATGCCGGTAAGGATGGATCGAGCGGCAAATAAGTTGAGCCGCTTTTCAAAATTGCGATTACCGTGGCCGCCCAATTGAGGTCTCTTGCGCCGTAATAGCCCACGATCGTACCCTCTGGACCACGCGCCCGCAGGGTGCTCGCAATTCTGTCCGACAGCAGTTGCAGCCCACCATATGTGAGCTCTTCCGCACCATGCTTGATCGCCACCTTGTCCCGGAACAATGCTGCGATTTCATCGATAGCCGCGACTACATCGATGAGCTGATTTCCCATAAATTCGGACTTCGCAGTCCGGCCTTCGTTGAGCATAAGGTTCCTCGCCCGGCGAGGCAGCCAGTGGGTCATAGTTGGTCGTTCCTGCCCCGTCGCGATCGACAATCAGCAAAAGTCATGCCAGCGACGCGGAGAAGCGCCTATGCGAAATGTCCCGGTGAGTTCAATGCTTTAAACGAGTGTGTTAGGAATTTTGTCGAACAGCAGCGTGTCGCGGAACTGACAAACACAACAATAGGGCCACCTCTGGCTCCTCGGAAACAGCGGGCAGGGACATCAGCTAACGACGGAGGGTGCAGTTTGCAGCATCGAGTTCCCGATCAGCGTTGCGGCCACACGTTGGTATGAACCGGTGACGCCGACGCGAGGGGTCCTTTGCAACATTTTGATCGCCGCGGATAAAGCAGTCTTCGGTGGATAAACAAAAATGGCGCGGGTCTGGCGTGCCAGCCCGCGCCAAGCCGCACGACTGTGCGGAGTTGCCCTGGGAGGCATTACTCGGCTGGCTGAACAATTTTCGGGTTGGTTCCCGCCGGCCCGTCATCTGCAAGCGCCCCGGAAAGCTGCGCCTGATCGAGCTCGCCTTCCCACTTCGCCACCACCAGCGTCGCTGCCGCATTGCCGATAGTATTCGTAATTGCCCGGCACTCCGACATGAAGCGATCGATGCCGAGGATAAGCGCCATACCGGCGACCGGCACGGAGGGGACGACGGAGAGCGTCGCGGCCAGCGTGATGAAGCCAGCGCCGGTGATGCCGGCCGCGCCCTTCGAGCTCAGCATAGCGACGAGCAGGAGCAGGATCTGGTCGCCATAGGAGAGCGGCGTGTCGGTCGCCTGGGCGATGAACAGCGCCGCCAGCGTCATGTAGATGTTGGTGCCGTCGAGATTGAAGGAATAGCCAGTCGGAATGACGAGGCCGACGACCGAGCGCTTGCAGCCGGCCTTCTCCATCTTGTTCATGAGGCCCGGCAGGGCCGCTTCCGAGGAGGACGTGCCGAGCACCAGCAAGAGTTCCTCCTTGATGTAGCGGATCAGCGCCACGATCGAGAAGCCGTTATAGCGGGCCACCGCGCCGAGCACGACGAAGACGAACAGGAACGAGGTCAGATAGAAGGTGCCGATCAGCATGGCGAGGTTGGCGATCGAGGCGACGCCGTATTTGCCGATGGTGAATGCCATGGCACCGAAGGCGCCGATCGGGGCGGCCTTCATCAGGATCGCCACCAGCCGGAAGATCGGCAGCGTCAGCGCCTGCAGGAAATCGACGACCGGCTCGGCCTTTTTGCCGACGATCGCCAGCGAGATGCCGAAGAGCACCGAGATGAACAGCACCTGCAGGATGTCGCCCTCGGCAAAGGCGCCGACGAGCGTCGTCGGGATGATGTTCATCAGGAAGCCGGTGATCGACTGCTCATGCGCCTTTGCGGCATAGGAGGCGACCGCCTTCGCATCAAGTGAGGCCGGGTCGATATGCATGCCCGCACCCGGCTGCACCACATTGGCCACGATCAGGCCGATGACGAGCGCAAGGGTGGAGAAGGTCAGGAAGTAGATCATCGCCTTGCCGGCGACGCGGCCGACCTTGGCGAGATCGGTCATTCCGGCAATGCCGGTCGCGACCGTCAGGAAGATCACCGGCGCGATGATCATCTTGACGAGCTTGATGAAGGCGTCGCCAAGCGGCTTCAGCTGCGTGCCGAGCTCGGGATAGAAATGCCCGAGTAGGATGCCGGCGGCGATTGCCACCAGAACCTGGACATAGAGATGGCGGTAAAAGGGTGTCTTGCCGCGGACCTCCGCGGAATGCTCGATGATCATGTGATATCCTCCACATGGGGTCCCCCGTCCGGCAAATGTGCCGGCCTTCCCAAGATCGACAGCCGCTGCTGCCTTCTCGTTTACGCAGCAAGCGACGTGCCAACCGGACCTCGAATCGAGCATCGTTTGAAATAGCTGCGCATTTTCGCCGGAGCGTGGCACGCGGTCCTGTCCGGAAACCTGCAATCATCGACGAGGAGAATGGGCGGAAACACGCCCGATCTTGCCATTTCCAAATAGCCTTCGGTCATCGACGGCTTTGATCATGGCGCCCCTGTGCGCCGCTTTTGATTGGCAGCTCTAGAAGTTCAGAATGACGGGCGAGGGGGACGGGCTGCGGTGATTGTCGGCGACACCTGGCATGTCACGACGAAGGCGCTCGTCAGCATTCTTGACTTTAATAGTTTGCGATACCGGCAGGAAATATCAGCCGGCGACAAGCCCGACGCCGTCCGAAAGCACTATGAGGCGATCATTCAGTGCGACTCCGAAGCCGCGGGCAATGCCGACGTCTGCGATGGCGTCGACGAAGAGCAACTCTTGAGCAGCTCCGATGAGCGGATTCAACCACAACCAACGTTTAAGGCATGATCAATTCCGACAGGGAATGGACATGAGGTTACAGGGCGCGCCGCGGCATCTGGCGCAGGCCAAGGTGCCCTCGATAGGATAGGGTCCTGTACCATGTGATGCCGGAATTGGATCACTGCCGAGCGGATCGCAAAGCGTTGCGGCCGCTCACCCGACGGGCAAGTCATATTTGGCTGCTGCGACAAACAGTCCAGTTCCAATTGATCTCGCTCAAACCGTGACCTCATAAACGGTGCTATTTCCGCCGACCTTCACCAAACTTGGATAGAAGGAGGCAAGAATGATATCCAGCAACATCGTCCGCGCCATTATCACCGGCGCAGCATTGGTTGCCACCTGTAGCGCGGAAGCGATGGATCTGACGACGGCACAAGCTGTTACGCCTGTCTATGCTGCATCGGCAGAGAGCCCGTGGCAGATACGCTTGCGGGGGCTTAATGTGATCACCAAGGACTCCGGCCGGGTTTACGGAGTGCCGGGATCGGATCTTTCCTTCTCGAATACGCTCATACCGGAATTCGATGTTTCGTACTTCTTCAACGAAAATATCGCTGCGGAGCTCATCCTCGGCACAACCTACGCCAATGTCTACGGCGGCGGCTCAGTTGCAACGCTCGGAGAAATCGGCAAGACTTGGCTGTTGCCGCCAACCCTGACCATTCAATACCATTTTACCGATTTCGGCACCTTCCAGCCCTATGTCGGCGCCGGTGTCAACTATACGGTGTTCTACAACCAGTCAGGCAAGAGCGCTCGTAGCCTTGATGTCAAGAACACTTTCGGCGTCGCCCTGCAGGCCGGCTTCGACTATATGGTCGACGACCATTGGGGCGTGAACTTCGACGTGAAGAAAATCTTCCTGAGACCAGAGTTCGATGCGAATGTCGGTGGCGCCGATGTCAGCGGCAAGGCCAAGCTCGATCCATGGCTGATTGGCGCCGGTATCACTTACCGCTTCTAGTCAGACGGAATTTCTCGCGGCCTGAGCATGGACTAAGTAACACCTGATCCAGATGCGTGCCGCCCGGCATTATGGCCGCGAGAAACTCGACGGCACTTGCGTTCGCGGCGTGACATCCCAGATAGCGGCGAACCACAAGCGCAGCGTTCCTTGCTCCGGCGTTCTATCAGTTCTTCTTTGCCAATGTCGGTCGAACCCGGTATGCTCGCGCAGAGGTCGAGCCTCAGGTTGCGGAAGCCCTCGGCGTCCTCTCAACGCTCATGGAACAGCCCTTCATAAATGAAGGCGCTGCAGATTGTTTCGCAGTCGGTCTCGCTGACGCCGGCGCGGCGCATAGGATGGCATGGACACGCCGATAGCCGTAGGTGGGCATGTCGGCGATGACGGCCTTGATATCCTCCACCAGTTCCCGATCCGGGAGTGGTGGGCGTCCTCTGGGTCTGGAAGGGGAGCCTGTGGCCCGCGCAGCGATATTCGACCGGGCGACACCTGAGTTTCGCAGACGGTCTTCATTCCAAAATTCCCTTCGGAAGAGAGATCGCGCGCAACATCCGTTTTTTTGGGCCACCGGCGATTTCGAGGGCTTCCTTGATGATTTCGCTCTCCATCGTCTTCTTGACCCAGCAGGCGCTGCAACTCCTTCACCTGGGCCTGAAGCGCCCGATATTCGGACGCCGGAACAACCTCCTCTTCGGCGGCCGTCGCCGTCAACGCGCCTTGAGACGCCAGCCTCCGCCAGGCGAACAACTGGTTCGGCTGAATGCCATCACGGGCGATGATGCTCACCGTCGCGTCCGCCTCATAGGTTCCTGGATGATGGCCAGCTTCTCCGCCGTGCTCCAGCGCCGCCGTCGTTCAGGCCCGGAGAGGACCTCTATCTTATGGTTGATGCTAGTCATAATGCCGACATTACACCTACACACTTAACTAAGTGGGGGAGCATGTCCGGGCCTTTCGGGGGCTAATTCAGTGGCTTTTATCTAACGTAGCTGCCGTAAAGTATTGTCAATGACTGGATCGGCTCGTGTTAGTTTAAAGCAACACGTTCCAAGATTGTGTAGGTTTGAACCAACCTGATGTTGGAGGCCGCAGCCTGTGACCAATCCGCGGGCGACCGCCTGTCATTCTTCTTCTTGTCATCAGCGGCGAAGGAGACAGGGCATGACGATCACCAGAGACGAAATTGCCTGGGCGGTCCTACGTCGAGCTCGACCGGGCGGCAGTGATCGCAAATCCAGCCGGAGATCTTACGTTTCTGCTCCCCGTCGATTTGGAGCACGTCACCCCGTGATGGTGGCGAAGGACGTACTGGACAAGCCAGTGCAAAGGCCTCAACACTCATACGTGTTGCCCACCGTTGATGTGGATTTCAGCACCATTGATATAGGACGAGGCCGGCGTGCAGAGGAAATAAATTGTCTCGGCGACTTCAGACGGGTCGCCGAGACGTCCCATTGGTACTTGGCTGGCAACGAGCTTGTCGGTGCCGGGCGACAGGATCGACGTCTCTATCTCGCCCGGGGCTATGGCATTAGCGCGAACTCCCCGGCCAGCAAACTCATGAGCAATTTCCCGGGTGAGTGCCGCGAGACCTGCTTTAGAGGCTGCATAAGCAGCGCCTGCGAAAGGATGAACGCGCGTGCCGGCGATCGAAGTTACGTTCACGATGGAGCCCTTGCCCAACTCGAGCTCGGGAAGCCACGGGCGAGCAACGCCGTGGAAACGAGATTAACGTTCAGCACTTGTGTCCAAGTGCGCGAATCAGTGCCGAGCACGCCCAGTCGGCTCTGGTTCGGACCTTTCGGCGAGATACCTGCATTGTTGACGAGTGCGTGAAGCTTGCCGGCGGGAAGTCGGCTCCGTACTTCTGCGGTCAGATCGTCGATCTTATCGATTTGCGCTAAATCAGCCTGGATGTGGCTCTCGCGTGCGGCTGGCGATGCGCAGTCCTCTGAAAAGGGCTGACGAGAAACCGTAAGGATTCTCCACCCACGCTCTTGAAACAGTTTCACTGTCGCGTGCCCGATACCTCGGCTCGCTCCTGTCAAAAGCATGATGAGCTGCTCTGTCATTATCGGGACCCTTCAGATTGTTGACGCACAAACTGCTACATTCGATGTATTGCAACAATGAGGAAGACAACCAGCGAAGCCGTTCGAGATTGTACCGCCTCGGCCAGCGGCCGAAGTTCTCGTCGAAATGCCGGCCGCGCAGGATCCTCCAGGACAAGCAGTCTAGATCTGTTCAACGCCGATGCCAGAACGTCAGTTTGCCTGGCCGTGAAACCGGTTAGCAACAAGCCCGAAAGTTGGCGAGATCCAGTCGGAGGAATTCTTCACGCTCATCGGGGGCCCATGCCCAACCATAAAGTTTGGTTTGCGAGCGCTCGAATAACCTCAATCCTAGGCCGCTGCTACCCGGCTTTAAAGACGGTGAAATGGGTGCGTACAAAGCACTTGCAAAAAATGACAATACACGCATTTATGGCCCGTCTGTGAATTCGAATCAGATGCGGGGCCTCTTCTTTCGTCGAGAGAGAAGCGGCCCTTTGCTTAAGTTCAAAACGGATGATCCTTGTCGGGTCGCGGATCAGCACCCGCGGTATGTTCACGAGGCGTGGATGCGGCGCGCCTTGAAGAAGGCTGCAGCGGTGCTCGAGACTGGATACCCGCTTCGTTGGTCACCGTAGAAGTGCGGCAGCCAGGAAAGCAGTCGCAGAGCCGACGAATACAACCACTGCGCATCCGCGCAACACTTTCATCCGGCGCGTTCGTTTGCCGGTCCAATCATAGCCCATCACTCAATTCCCTCAGCCTCATGCCGGATATGCAGATAATGGAACAAGTCTCCTAAGAAATGGAAAACTTTGGGTCTGGAGGGCCTTTCCGTCCCGCCCGAACTCACGTTCCGGGGGATCAGGTCGGCTATTTGTCCCTGAACGCTGTATCCTCATGCACGAGCCGGATCGTTTGCTGCGTGAAGCGGCCACTCGTCAGGTCTGCCAAGCTTGCGCTTCTCGCGACGTCAAGACGGCTAACGCGGCCGCGATCATAAGCAAAACCGCGCTGGCGCCGAAGGTCACCTGGTACCCACGCATGTCGAACAAGAAGCCACCAACGGTCCCGCCCGATGTGATAGCGAGGTGAATGGCTGCGACCATAAGTCCGCCTCCGGCTTCGGCATCCTTCGGCAGCGTTCTTGATAACCAGGTCCACCAGCCCACCGGCGCTGACGTGGCGAACAACCCCCAGATGCCCAGCAGCAGTGCCGCTGCGGCGACTCGGCCACCGACAGCCACAAGGGCCACGGCAATCGCCGCCATCAACATCGGAATCGCAATCAGCGTCCGATACATGCCATGCTTCAGAAAGGCGCCAATGAGCATGGTGCCGATGAACCCGGTCGCGCCCATCACCAGCAGCAGGAGCGACAGAGTTGAAACATCGGCATGTATAGCCGTTTCGAGGAACGGCCGCAGATAGGTGAACAGCGTAAACTGGCCCATGAAGAACACGCTGACCGCTGCCATGCCGAGAACCACCACTCGCCGGTTCAACAGTTTAAAAACGCTTCCGGATGCCGGCCGCTCCTCGACCTTCATGGGAGGAAGACTGAGGAACTGCCAGACGAACACAATCACTGCGACCGGGACCACGCAGAAGAACGCCCCGCGCCAGCCGATGAGGCTGCCGAGGAAGCTTCCCAGCGGGGCGGCAATGACCGTCGCCAGCGCATTCCCGCCGTTGAAGATCGCCAGCGCCCGCGGCACCTGATCGTCCGGAACAAGCCGCATGGCGGTCGCGGCGGAGATCGACCAAAATCCGCCGATAACGAGCCCGATGAGCGCGCGGCCAAGCATGAACGTCATATAATTCGGAGCGACTGCTACCATCATCCCCGAGACGATCATCACGGCGGTGAGCGCCAGCAGCAGGATCTTGCGGTCGAGTCTGCCGACCACGGACGAGATGAAGAGGCTTGTCATCACCGCAAAGGCGCCGGATACGGATATCGCCTGTCCGGCCTGGCCTTCGGTTATAGCCAGATCCGAGGCGATCGGGGTCAGCAGGCTGAGGGGCATGATTTCCGCCGCGATGAGCGCGAAAACGCAAAACGACATCGCGAATACCGCGCCCCATGCGGCGGGCCGCTCCTCGCCCCCGCTGCTGTCAGCAGAGAGTTGCACCAACATTGTTCTTTGCCTCGAGAATGTTCCGGCGGGGCCCGTCCTGCCTCTCATTGCCGGTCTATCCGGAGGGCAGAGTTTTCGTGGCGCCGTTGGTTGATCCGGGAGCTGAACCCCGACGGCGGTTCGCGCTGCTAAACGGTATCTTCCTATGATCGACGTTTATGAATTGAATGTAATCGGCGCGGAGCACCGGACCATTACAATGATAAGCGCAACTCCGCAGGCGCCGCCGGCGATGGCCAGTAATGCGGACAACGGATGTTTTGTTCGTCAATACCTGGGCTGTTCGCGGTTCCGATCTCCCGTGACGAACAGAGCGGGGGTAAAGCACCGACCTTGTTGCAGCAGCGTTGAACGTCTCTTCCGAAGGGCACCCGCACGCTGGTGCAGCCAAGAGGTTCGCCACGATGCGGTTGCGAAACTGGCGTCCGGAGAAAGACAATCGCGGCAAACGCGCGCGTGCGGCCTTCCAGTGCATCTGGAACGTTCTGAATAACCCGGGCGTCGCCCGCGGTACAAAGCACTGTCTTACCATTTCGACATCTCCGCACGATATCTTCAGTCGGTGACGCATTTTCAGATGCCTCATAGCAATGTGCGTGCCATCAGAAACCTTCTGGCATGAGCCACTAGAACGAACCGCCCGTGTCGCATGTCCAACATTGTCCTACATCGAACAATGCCAAGCGACATGGACCTGTTGCTCTTGGGCGCACAAAAAATGGACCGCTGTTCAATCTGCGATGACACCGACTTCCCGATAGGCAGGAAATGAGGATTATCCACTTCTGCGAAACGGAACAGTCGATCGCAAGCTGCGAACATGCCTAACTTGAAGCACGAGCACAGTGACAATCCGCCAGGGCAGATAGGTCGATGCCCCCCGAAGCGGGGGCACGGGCGTTTGAGCTAGATTGAAATCGATGAGGCGCACGGCAAACCTGTTCGCGTGTGCTCACATTCCATTGCCGTGGTCCAAAAGCGCTAACCCAACTTTCTCGAATTCAAATTTCCCGCTCGATCGTCAAGGCACGCTGACGACGGTCTCGCTTCCGTGCCAACGCGCAAGGTGTCGGGAAGGCGTCGGAGGCCAGCCAGCGCTGGCCCCGACCGTCAAGGCAGGAGCGGGCGTGTCAGCGGCTCATAGGTGCGCCGGTACAAGGCGTCGCCGAATAGCCGCAGGATAGCATTCCGGATCGTGCTCGAACCCGTTCTCAGCTTGTCGCGGGCGCGCGATTTCTTCTGCACCCACGCGACCCGACCAATGCGCGCCTCGTAAAATTCTTGGAGGATGCCTTCCATCGGATCGTCCTTGGCGACAAGCTCTGCGAGAACGACTGCGTCCTCGATCGCCATGCCCGCGCCCTGGGCCATGCTGGGGGATGAGGCGTGCGCGGCGTCACCGATCAGGACATGCCGATCGGCTATCCATCGTTGTGCAGGAACTTCCTGCAAAACGGCTCGATGGACTGCGGTGGCGGGATCCAGGGCGGCGACGATCGGGCCGAGCGGACCTGCGAAGCTGCTGAACAGCCGCTTCATAACGTTGACGGAGCCGTCGCCGAATTCGTTCGAGCGGCAGTCGGCGTATATGTACGTTTCCGTTTCGCTGATGGGGATGCCGAGCAGGGTGCGGCCGTTCCCAAGCATTGCCGTCCAGCCATCGATCTCTCCGTTGTTGCGGACGACCAGTCGCCAGCATGAAATGTCGATCTGGCGAGCCGCGCTCGGACCGAATACTGCGGTCCGCAGCGGCGTATTGACGCCTGCCGCGCCAACGACGAGATCGTATTCTTTTTCTTGTCCATTGGAGAAGCGAGCCGTGCCCTTGTCACCACGCGAAGCCGTCGAGACCACTTCCAGGCCATAGGTCACAGTGCTTGGCTCCAGCGAAGCATGGAGGATGTCCGTTAGAGATTGGCGCGATAAGGCAAGACAGGGCCCACAATCCTTCCAGATGTCTGCGGTCCTCACGTCGTTCAGAACGAAGCCTGAAGACGAAAGGATTCTCTGTCTGGCAATCGCATAGGCAACAGCTCTTACTTGTTCGAGCAGTCCCAGGTCGCCGAGCGCTCTTGCGGCGTTTCCCAGGAGAAAGATACCTGCTCCCTCGGTCGGTGGCCGTTCCCGGCGTTCGACAACCTCGCACTCGACGCCCTTCATTTTCAGTGCTCGTGCCGCAGAAAGTCCGGCTATTCCGGCCCCGGCAATCAGTATTTTCATGGATCATTCCTGTGTGAGCGACCTAGGTCGACGTTGTATTTCAGCTCCCGGGGCAAGGTATGACACAGCTTCGCGCAGAGTTCACGAGCCGGTCGGCACGCCGCATCACGCGTCGCCATGCACCTGATGCAAGAGAGCCACTGCGAGCCCTTCTTCATTGGTATTTCGCCTTATGGAGCCGTTTCTGTATCTGTCAGTAGCCGTCAGTAGCGAACTGTAGCTGTCCGCAAGTCTTCAGCCGCCGCCCGACGGCGTTTCTCCTCGTCGAGAACGACAAGGTCCGTGATCCAGTCGCGAGCACAGGCGCTTTGGCGACACAGCTCACGAGCGGCAAGGGCACAATTGGTCGACAGCGGCTCGAGACCTGCCATCTGCGCCCCGCGTCTGAGCGCCCTCTAGTGTGCCCGCAACCGCGGCCGGTGCAGGGCTCATGGAAGCAATGAAGTCGGAACAAGCGATTCAACACCACGAGGCTTAGATAGGCATTCCCATGCTCTGGCGATTCTGGATCCTTCTTGACGAGGACGCACGAAGCGGCGATGTTTCCATCCCGAGACGAGGAGCAGCCATGATGAATTACGAGTGGCAGGACACTCTCTTGCGCGAGGAGGACCTCGCAGAGCGCGCGGCGGCAATAGTGCCGAGGATGCTAGCGCATCCAAGGGTCACTCTCGACCAGATCTCGCGACTTAGAGGTCACATCAATGACTGCATTGACAGGCTCGGGACGCTGCTTGCCGAAATGGAGGATGCCGGTGTCGAGCAGGTCGTCCTCGGGGCTGCGCACAATGTTCGTGACACATGGGAGAGCCTTGCTGATAAAGCCGCTGAGAGGTCGCGATTGTTCGAGACTGACTTCGTCGACGTCCGTCCCACGCTGTCGGACAACAAAGATCAGGGCGTTGCCACGCATTAGTCGGTCAGCGAGTGATCTCTGCCAGCACGAGAACTTGGGGCTAGTGCAAGCCCTTGACTTTCAGTCTTCACCCGACGTCGGCAGGGCCGGGGCGAGGACTCATGGAGGGGTGGGGTGGCATCGTTGTTGCTCCCCGCGCTGCTCAACATAGCAGATTCACTAGCACCCATAAGAGTCTTTAAACTAAAGGAAAACTGTTTCGAGGCGCCGAAATCTTAGGCTTCGATGGGCTGGGAGTCTACCGGCCGTA
The DNA here is from genome assembly GCF_002944405.1 of Sinorhizobium fredii. Lineage (NCBI taxonomy): Bacteria > Pseudomonadati > Pseudomonadota > Alphaproteobacteria > Hyphomicrobiales > Rhizobiaceae > Ensifer > Ensifer fredii. Next base: position 225,582 of record NZ_CP024309.1, read on the forward strand.
TATCGGCCCGGTACACGTGACGCCAAAGATGGCTCATACATGGAGCCTATGATCCGCAGTTCATGCCATGCGGAGCGACATAAAATCAGATCCGGAATAAATCGTTCTTGAGAAGAGAACCAGTGCGGAGCGCGCCGCCGTGCAGCGCTTCGAAGCTTCGAAGAGAGTGGCGTCACGGAGAGGCACAAATAATGCTGCCTCGTTTGCCCGAGGTTGGATGACCCCTCGCGGAGAGATATGAGGGCCGTGATCGATCGGCCAACTCATTGAGGAGGCGCTAACATGAGCAAGCTCGAAGAGATTCCGCAGCCGAAAGGCCTTCCTGTGCTTGGGCACATAACTTCAATCAATCCGCATGCACCCGTCCAGAGTCTAATACGCCTCTCGAAGGAGCTAGGTCCAATCTTCCGTCTGCAAACCTTCGGACGCAACGTGATCATCGTCGGAAACCAGGAACTGACCGCGGAGCTCTGCGACGAGACCAGATTCTGCAAGGCGCTGCACCCGCCCCTTGCTGAGCTCAGAACGATTGGCAATGACGGCCTTTTCACCGCGGACAACAATGAATCGAACTGGGGCAAGGCACACCGGCTGCTGACGCCAGCCTTTGGCCCGCTCGGTCTGAAGAGCATGTTCAGCAAAATGGTCGACGTGGTCGACCAAATGCTGGTGCGATGGGAACGCTTCGGCTCGGATGCCGAAATCGACGTAGCCGACAACATGACGCGCCTTGCGCTCGACACAATCGCGCTTTGTGCTTTCGACCACCGCTTCAACAGCTTCTACCGGAACGAGAGGCACTCCTTCGTAACGGCGATGGAAGGCGCCCTTAAGGAGGTGTCGCGCCGCGCCCTATTCCCGCCGGGCGCATCAAAGCTGATGTTTTTGCGTAACCGGCGTTTCAAGGCGCACACCCGGACGCTCCGCGCATTGGCGGATGACTTGATCGATAAACGGCGACTTGATGCCCGGCTTGGTGAGCGCTCCGATCTTCTGGATATCATGCTGACGACTAAGGACCAGGAGACGGGGGAGATGCTGAGCCGAGAAAACATCGGCTATCAGATGATCACTTTCCTGATCGCAGGCCATGAGACCACGAGCGGACTCCTCAGTTTCGCGACTTGGCTGCTGCTCAAGAACCCGGAGGAGCTATCGAGGTTGCAGGCCCATGTCGACGACGCTCTCGGCGGTGAGCCTCCGACAGCCCAGGATCTGGGCAAGCTCGATTGTGTCGAACAGGCGCTGATGGAGACCCTGCGGCTTTGGCCCACGGCTCCAGGTTTCGCGGTGCGTCCGACTGAGGATGCGATCCTCGCAGGCAGATACCGGCTGACGCCGAATGACATCCTGCTCATCCTTTTGCCTGTGCTTCACCGCGATCCAAGTGTTTGGGACGAGCCTGACGTATTTAGGCCGGCACGCTTCAAGTTCGATCATGCGAAAGAGGCGCTTCAACACGCCTGGAAACCCTTTGGCAACGGTCAGCGGGCCTGCCTCGGCCGAGGCTTCGCCATGCAAGAGGCAGTGCTGGTCATGGCGATGATGCTCCAGCGCTTCCACATCTCGTTGGTCGACGATAGCTATGAACTTGTTGTCGGCGAGACACTGACGATGAAGCCGATTGGTCTTCGCATAAGGGCGAAACGTCGACACTGGTCGGCGGGGATGCCGCGTCGCAGCGCTCCAGCCGCCTCCAAAGAGCAAGTGTTGAGAAGGGTGCCTCGTTCGATTGCCGACCGAGGGCCGGTGCTCATACTCTACGGCAGCAATACAGGCATGTCAGAATCGTGCGCGAAACGGATCGGAAGCGAGGCTGCGACACGGGGCTACACGCCGGTCGTCGCGCCGGCGGACGACTACTCCTTCGGAGTTCCAGTTGACATCCCCTTCGTCGTCGTTACGGCTTCCTACGAAGGGCTGCCGCCGAACAACGCGAGACGGTTCCTCGCCTGGGCTGAGAGCCTCCCGCCGGACACGCTCGCGGGCCGGCCTTTTGCGGTGTTCGGGTGCGGCAACCGTCATTGGACGCAAACTTGGCAGGCGGTTCCGAAGCGCCTCGAAGCCGCCCTTGCCAGGGCAGGGGCAGTTCCTGTCGCCAAACGTGGAGAGGCGGACGCCGGGGGCAACGTGTTTGCCAGTTTCGACGCTTGGTCCGCTGCGTTGTGGGAGGCTCTTGCGGCCACCCTTGGAGGGAAGCTCGACGGGAAATCCTGAAGGTTCGGGGGAGGGCGTGCGGCAGACTTAGGTAGGCGGTCGCCTGGCTTCACTACTCAACACAAGAAGCAGCTACTCTGGCTGCATCGGAAGGCGGGATGCCAGCTCGATCGGCGGCTACACGATTAGGAATTGGGATTTCAACGGCGATACCCCAAACGGCGATACCCCAAACCGCTCGACGCTCCATCACCTTCGATCGGGGCACCGTTCAAGCCGTCCACATTCCGATTTCGCATTCAACAAAGGTACTCTAGGTGAATACCGAGACAAAAACGGACAACCAGATCAAGACGACTCCCAACGCCAATGCTCGTCTGGCGGCTACAACCTTTTCCTCGCCATCGTCTGCAACGGGGGTCGTCACAATCCAGGGCACCGAGCCAAGCACTGCAAATCCGACGAGCGCCAAAATCACAATGACAAGATCAGCGCTCCGCCAACCGCCGGGTTCATACAGCCCCCAGTAGCCAAGGAACGCCATTCCCACTGAGAACATGGTGGCGGAGGCGGAGCAAAGTCCCGCAACAGCACCTGATGGCGCACGCATGTTGTATCCTTTCCGTGCAGTCAATCCAACGGCGGTATTCGTGATGGCGCAAACCGCATCTGCACATATGTCGCAGTGCGCCGTCTCGTCCTGATCGGGTGCTTCCACACACTTGATGCACGAGAGTCACGTACCCTGCGGACAAGTTCATTGATTCGGAATCGAAGTTCAACATCCTTGTAGGACGCAATCTTCCCGGCTGTCTAAAGGATGGGGACCCAGCGCCGCTGGCATGGTTGCATCGCTTGATGTTCCACGTTCTACCCCCACCACGGAGCTTAGCCAGGTGAAGGAACTTAGCCAGGTGAATTCGTGTTGGATCGAACGATGATCCGCTAAGATCAACAGCAATACCGCGGTCCCCTTTAGAGAACTGTGGCGAGGCGTGTACCGGTTCCGGCTCGATTACCGAGTTTTTCGCCTCGCACTCGCTCGGGCGGGGTAGCATGCTGGACTGCAGATGTGCTGGCTCGGCTGACACGGTCCCGAACCTTGGCTGTAGCAGATGCCGTCATGCTTCCATGTCCTCTACTGAGATCTTGGACATCCCTCGGCTTAGCTGTTTAAGCGAATGCACGGCGGTGGTCCGGTGTCTCAGCTGACGCAGCCTCTTTCATGTGCCGCCAGAAGCGCGGGGCAGTGCCGGTACGCGTTCTCGCGGGACGGCGTCATACGGCCGACGGAGCGGCGGCAACGCGCCATTCTCCTTGGCGGCCACCAACGCCGGAAAGATCAGCATATCTCGAAGGTGACAACGCGATGCGGTTAAGTTCTATCATGGTCGAATTGCCGTCGGAGTCGGCGATAAATGCAGGGTTTCGGCGTCGAAATGCCCGATTTTGCAATAAATCGATCAGGCGAATGTCGCAAAAAGGGGCTGATCGGATAACGTCTCGGGGTGTGGATCTGGCGAATTGCAGCTGAGGTTGGTTCGTGGGTCAGAAGGACGCAGTAGAGCAAGAGCGAACATGATCTGCAATGAACTCGACAATATCGTACGTGCCGTCCTACAGACGGGGCAACTTGGTTTTTCAGTACAGCAAGTGAATTCCGTCAATGCACACCATGACGTTCTTTATTCCGAATGTCTGGCGAGACTTGTGAAGGCCGATGGCACGGTGATTACGGCCAGCGAATTTGTGCCTGCCCTCGAAGCATCGGGGTATGCACCTAAATTGGATGGCCATATGTTGAATTTGGCGGTCGATTGGTTGTCCAACAATGCAAATGGATCGCTCGGATGCAACATATCGACGTTGAGCTTCTCAGATTCAGAACCTCGCGCGATGCTCTACGATCAGCTCAATCAACACCGTTCGCTTGCCCCCCGACTGGTGTTGGAGATTACTGAGCGCTCGCCCATCGCTAAGTTGTCCCATACGGCGGAGTTCGTACAAGACATCCGGAGGTTAGGTTACAGAGTTGCAGTTGACGATTTCGGCGCCGGCTTCTCAACTCCCGAAGCCATCTTTTCGATGGCTGTCGACATCGTCAAGGTTGACTCGTTTTTCGCACAATCGAGTAGTCGTCCAGATGCGGACCGATTGTTGCACCACATGGTGGGGTTAGCGTCCTGCGTGGCGCCGTCGATCGTCGTTGAAGGGGTCGAGACTTACAACCAGCTTACGCTAGCAAGAGCGGCTGGCGCCACTCACGTGCAGGGATATCTCCTTTCAGAGCCAACCCTGTCTCCCATACATCCGGGGTTGGCACGCTCCGCCGGTATGGACATTGGAGAATCTACACGAAACGCAACAACTACCTCGTAAAACGATACGGGATTGCCCGCAACTGACCGCTTCGGACTCTCAACGAGCGAGATCTGGGAGGGGCATCACGAACGGTCGGTCGCCTAGAATGTCTACAGCCTTCCCCAGAACGCTTGATATCGAGGCCCGTGGGATTCGGGCTGCTGCCCCTTCTCCGGGCGGTCTATAAGAACAGCCCTGGGTGTCGAAGCCGATGCGATCAAGAACCTTATCGTGCAAGAAGTCCTCGATAGGGACGAGTTTCCGGCAGCGGCTTCCGAGGACGATGACAGACTATTTCAGGCCACTTGGACCGATGAAAGCGGTAAAAAGCATGTTCGATTCCAATCGGCGCAAAGCGCTCACACTCGCCTTAAATGCGATCTGCGGTTTACAATGCCAATCAGGGATTGATTCGGGGCATCCGGTGACAGAGGTCGACAAGAAACGTGAAGCAACGGCTTCAATTAGGGGCTATTTCTATCAGCTTGATGCAGCTTTGTTGGATATCCTCAGCGCTGGCCTGGACGATAAGATCGTCATCGAAGGGATTGAGGACTTCGACCGATACACAGACGAAGGTGTTGTCTACAGCCAGGTGAAATATTATGCGGAGCAAACACTTACTGATTCAGTGCTCCGCGATATGCCGAGGTTGTGGCCGTTTATCCAAACAAGGTTCGGGTGGCCGTCGATGATCTTATTAACTTCCAAGCAGCGGGCGAATCGCTCCGCGTTGGCTCATTTCTAAAGGTGTCGGACAACGACAACGTTTCTCTCATTTGCATCATCGAGAGTTTTTCTATCGAGATGAAAGAGGTGAAAGCCGACAGTGGCGGTGACTACAGGAAGCTTTGCTGCGGCAGATTGTTACCATCGCCAAAAAGATCAGCAACCCTAAGGTCGAAAAGGTCAATTTCGACAGTCCCCTTCCATATGAGATCGATCATGTCGCGAAGGCGTTCAGAAATCTCACTGAAGCGCTGGTCTGCCTTCACCCTCTTCCTCGACGACGGGCGTGTCTGTCTCTCGAACAATGCCGCCGAACGCGCCTTGCGCGGCATAGCGCTGGGCAGGAAATCCTGATTGTTCGCCGGATCGGACCGCGGTGGCCAGCGCGCCGCCGCTATGTACAGCTTGATTGTCTCGGCGAAGATGAACGAGGTCGATCCGCAAGCCTGGCTCGCCGACGTGCTTCACCGCATTGCCGGTCCGGCGCATCGGCTCGATGAGCTCTTGCCCTGGAACTGGAAGAGCGCGTCGCCGGCGGCACACAAGCCGGCAGCCTGAAGATGCCGGCTTCTCTGGTACGCCTGAAGGTCACCCTCGATCACGTCGAACCGACGGTGATGCGGCGCGTTGTGGTGCCGTTCCGCATCAAGCTCCATCGCCTTCACGAGGTGCTGCAGGTGGCGATGGGCTGGAGCAACAGCCACCTTTACGAATTCCGCATCCGCGACGTCGGCTTTGGTCTGGCTGATCAGGACTGGGGAGATGGCCCGCTCGATGCGCGCAAGATCTCGCTGCTGGCGGCAGTCGAAGACATCGGCGCGAAATCGTTCAAGTACCTTTACGACTTCGGCGATGGCTGGACGCACAGCATCAAGATCGAGCGCACCTTCCCGTTGTCGGTCTCGCGGAGCCCATGCTCCTCGAAGCAGCCGGACGTTGCCCTCCCGAGGACATCGGCGGGCCATGGGGCTATCAGGAGTTCCGCGAGGCTCTCGCCGATCCGACCCACGAGCGGCACGCCGAGCTCGTCGAATCGGGGGGCAGCAACGAATACGATCCGGACCAGGGCAACTTCGCCGAGCTCAACAAAGCCGTCGATGATCTGGCGGCAAAGTGGGCCCGCAAATCACGCCCAAAAAATCTGAACGTCTTCAGCCTGCGGTCTTTGCCGGATGCTTACCGCCGGAGCATCGGCGCTTTCATCGATATCGTTTACAAGGCGCAGCGCCTGCACTCGGCGCTCGACTATCTCACGCCGGAGGAATACGAACAGAAGCATTCAGGTGGACGACGGATGGAAAAGGCGGCATAGCTGAACACGGGGCGGTGTCCGCGATTTTCCTTGTCTCAATCTGAGGGTGCACTCCACGAACGTCCGCGACTTAGCGGAATCCTGTCCGGCTTTTGCGAAATGCGCACCAAGTGGCCAAATTGAATAGTCGAAGCAAACGTAGTCGTCGCGCTTCTATCTAACTGCCCGTCATCAGTCCCGGGATCGCCTCTCATCGAAACGCAGGCGCTCACAAAGGCTAAAGCCTAACGGCTGCAGCCCTCTAGGCAGGCGCAGGGTGAACTCTTCGCCTTGATCTATTGAAAAAGCAATGCCGTAAGACAGCCTTCTCGTCGTTATGCCTTTAAACTCTTCGCCTTCAAACAACGCGGTCAGGAGACCAAGCACGCCTGGCGAAAACATTAGAGCCGCTGCTTCGATCTCAGCCAACACGGCATCGAAGCTCTTCGCGGCCTCAGCCATACTCCTTGCGGCGCCGCTCGGTTGGGACACTCGAAGCGTGCCCAAGAGTGTGATCGCTTGTGAATGCAGATTGTTGGCAATTGCCTGGAGACGCGGAGCCATCTTGAGGTTAGATCGAAAGAGCGTTGGCGCTGGGCAGCGAAGGACAGATTTTGTTGTCTCCTCCCAGATTTCACGGCTCTGAGATTCAACCATCTCTCGCTTCAATCGATTGCGTTCCGAAGATGGCCATCGCTGTTGAACGCTCGCCCCGTACTCCTCACAAGCCTTTTCTTTCATCAGGCGTTCGGCCCTATGATCACGCACGCGATAGGTAGCAGTCATCCAGGTGTCCCGGGACCCGGAGGCATTTCGGAAGGCAGAGAGAACAGCAGGCGGCAGATGCTGTACCTGGCGGCGAAGCTCATCGAATGCAGAAACAGAGGGTGAGGTGATGACAACCTCGATGTCCGCCCGCGCCTCTAGCATCCTCCGGGAAATGTCATCGAGCCAACGCAAATTGGATTGCCGCTCGACGCTCTTGGATACGCTTTTCGCGAAGGCTTCCCAGTTGAGGCCGTAGTGTTCTGCGGCACAGTCCTTGCCGATTAAATAGTGAAGACCGCTACCATCCTTGAGCACAAACCCCTTCTGATGTTTATGACCAAAGGAGCAGACAACCACCTCGCCTGACCTGTACTGTGCAACAAACTCCATATCCTGGTCGCGGGGTGGCGGGTTCTCGGCTAAGCTTCCCAAGTTGTGGGGATCATCCGTCACAAGCACCCTATCACGCAGCTCGGCATCGCTATACTGACGGACAAAAAGCTTGCCCGAGTATGCTTCCTTCACCTTGGCCATTCGCTGTCCTTCCGCGAATCAGTGATTGCATTAGAATAACATTTTCACCGATGGGCTGAAGACGAATTGAGAACTTTCCATGAACATTGCGTGCTCGGAACACCTGTCCAAAACGGAAGTCGCGGTCCTGCGCCCGACTCAAGATCATCACTTGAGGCGAGCGGTCGCCGCGATTACCAGGTGGTCAGCGATTTGATCGCAAGGTCGAGCTTTTTGGCAAGAGCACGGACCGGCTGGCAGTCGGGATATTCTTTGGCGATGATTGCCTGGGCTTCCTGCAGTCGGGAGATATGAAGTGCCCGGCCTGCGATACCATACTCTTCGGCAGGCACTTCGCTGCGTTCGCGGTAATAGAGGTCAAAAAAGACCTCGTCCGACAGCGACTTCTCATCGTGTTCGTGCTGAACCCAGTTGTCGAGTTCGGACCTCACTGAACCGAGGCGATTGGCAACACCAAGCCGATGCCGGTTAGCGCTCAACACATCTTTCAGCAACGTCCCAACCCGTCGATGCTTCTCCACCGGCATCTTGGCTTTCGGACGTCGCCCAGAACCCATGACCATCTGGTATTCGACAGTGGTGGCCGATCCCCTTGGCCTGCGCTCTTGCCTGGGCTTCAGCGCCTTTGCTTTTGCTTGCTGGATTTCGGCTGGGGAGCGGAAATATTCTCCAGCTGGCGGTACGATCCGCTTGCAGTTTTCGGGCACAATTGGCGCTGCAGCTTTTTCGAGCGCTGTCACAAGGGGCTCAACGGGCATCCCAGTTTTCGGATCGGACAGGAGGTAAAGCTCGCAGCCGCCCTCGGGGAAGTACATTCCTGCCCATCGAGGCTTCGCGAGTTGCCATCCGTTACGCTTTGCCCATGAGGCCCGTTCTTGTTGCTGCTTCTGTACCGATGCAGCATAGGGTTCGTCGGCGAAGATGTATCGTTTGGGGGCCGGTTCGAACCAACTACTGACGTGATCCCGGCCAGGAATACGCCTGCCTTCTAGCGAAGACGGCATGCTCTTAGAGGACGGTTTCAATCCGGTAGCGGCCATAAACTGCAAAGTTCGAGCCGCTTGGCACGCCATACTGACCGCGTTGTCCGCACTTTCAGGATTTATCTGGCAGTAGATGAAATCTGAGGCCCACCGCTTGAAGTTCCAGAGACCACGAGCCTTCTTGTATTGCCGTGCCGGAATGATCCCATCGAGTGGCATGGGTAGGGATGCCTCAATGATCTCTGTTCCATGCTTGTCGGTCTTTGGGTCTCGCCAGAAGACGCTGATGAACGTTGAGAACGTAGGCGAGGCGGCAGCCGTAGACGACCGTAGCACCCGCAAGGCGTGCGAAAAATTCGAGTAACCGGCGACAACAGCGGCTTTATCGAGCGCCATTGTATGGGTTACGCCTTTGAGGCCAGAAATGGATTTCGCGAGGCGCTTGATGCCTGGAATTGTGCTAGGGCGAATGTCTGCTGTCGACATGTTTTTCTCCCGGACCCGTTCGAAGCGTCACCCGTCCACCACTTCACGAGCCCGAACAAAAACATGATCGGGTTCGACATTCTGGAAGGCAGTGCTGTCAACAGCTTCGCAACTGACGGGCGGCGTGCTCCTGCCGGGAGCAGGAGCAACATACGAGCGATTCGCTCGAACGACAAGATGCGGAACTCATAGGGAACGGTGGAAACGGACGAGAGTCGCGTCTGATAAATCGTCCGAAGGATACATCAAAGTCTTGTAAGGGCTCATCACCAAAGCATTGTGAATGACCGGCGCGAGGTCACACGGACTTGATGGGCCGTGCTTTGGCCCGCCCGGCCCATGCGTAACGGTTACCCACCCGGGTTGGTTTATCTCTAAGCATACCGTGCTCCTCATGTTGATTGCCAAGTCGAGGCTGAAGAATTCGGTCGATAATGCAATGAAGTCGGTTCAGCAGCAAGAAGCCATGTCTCCGAGAATCGTCCGATTGCCCGTCAGCGCTTAACTGCTTGATACGGATTCATGCCGGATAGCAGGCGCTGCCGCATACTTTCGAGTTCTGCAAGGGTCTTCGCGGGGTCGGCACGAACGCCAGGCCCGATTTCAATTCCGTTCCGATACCCCGTGCGATAGTCACCTTCATCACGCCACTCGATCTTTTCGTCCGGTATGAAATCGAATGTGCGGCCGACATACATCGGTGCGGGGGTCACGCAAACGTATTCGCCATGTTGATCGACGACGGAGTGTAAGACGTAATGTCCGTCTTGCGGCCACCAGCCGGTGACCTGCCGCAACCGTTTGTCTGGATCGTTGTCCTGCATGAAGCGAGCGTTCGCGTGGCACGCTCGCGGAGGCATCCGCATATATGCCAAGGTGTCATCAGGATAGCGAGTGACCTTGACGACCGGAAGTTGGCTGATCTCCGCGACGGTGCGAGCCTCCCACTCCGTCGTCGGGAAATACCATTTGTCCAACTCCGCAAGGAATGATACCCTCGTTTTTTCAGTTTTGCGTTTTGCCTCGCCCACGGCGTCCCCGACTATTTACGATGGTGTTCAAGTTGTTGATGTAGGAGCGCCAGGCGTCGCCCGCAATAGATGCAGCCACCGCATTGCTCTGGCATGCCGAAACATCTTTGGCACGCCGCCGACTAAAATTTGTCCGCGTAGATGGTCGCTTTCTCTGACCTTTCTGCTGTCGGTAATCAGTAAGGAGCGCGCCCGGCGGCCTTGATCGCACCGGCTTCGGAGCAAAACCAAGCTCTCCCTGCCGACGCTGACCTTCGTCTTCGTATACCAAGGCTCAACGCCGCCCTTCTGCCGCTGCAAGGCGTGTTGTCCGCCGTGTGATCCTGATGTTGATTAGGGAGCATTTTTGCCTGACGAGTGATTGTACGCCCTTGGAATATTCAACGAGAACGGTAATCTCCAGTCTTGGAACTGGGGAGCATCAAATGAGTCCGGAATATTCCGTAGCAATAGCCGTTACTTTCGTTCTGGTCATTCCTGGGGCCATGTTGGCCTTTTTGGTGCTGTGGTGGAGGCAACGCCGAAAAGCAAGAAAGGCGGTTGCTGAAGCGTTCCAGCTCAGTGGTGAACTGACGGAGAAGAACGCCAAGCTCGCGAAGGCCATGGAGCTAGGTCACCAGCTTCACGAGGAAAAAGGCGTTTTGACCGAGCGGGTGGCGGGGCTGGAAGAGCGCTTCAAGAGCGTCCTCGACGTCGAAGCAGAAGTGTCCAAGCTTCAGACGCAGGTGAAGATCGAGACGATGAAAATCGATGATCTGCGCAACTCCTATGTTGAGAAGCGGACCATCTATGATCGCTTGATTAAGGAAGTTGCAATCTTCGACGAGAAGCTGGCCTTCGCCGAGATGGGCGTTTACGAGCCGCATTTTGAGTTTAACGACAGCGAAGAGTACAAGCGCAATATCGAAGTCGTGAGGGCTTCCCAGAAGGCGATGGTGACAGCCAAGACGGCTGCTGTGTGTCCCACAGCGTGGACGGTCGAGGGAAGCACCGCAAAGGGCCAAACGATGACTAATCGGAACATCAAGTTGACGCTCCGAGCCTTCAACAATGAGTGCGAGGCGGCAATAGCGAATTGTCGGTGGAGCAACGTCAACGCGATGGAAAAACGCATCGCGACTGCCTTCACCCAGATTAACAAGCTGAACGAGTCCAACCACGTTTCCATTACCGAATCATATTTGAAGCTGAAATTCCAGGAACTTTTCCTGACGCACGAGTACCGCGAAAAACTCAAGGCCGAACGAGAAGAGCGGGCTGAACTCGCCAGGGCAGCCAAGGAAGAGCAGAAGCTTATCCGCGACATGGAGCGGGCCGAGGAGGAGGAAGCTCGTTATCAACGCCTTCTCGACAAAGCTAAGGCAGAAGCTGAGAGCGCGGTCGGCCCGAAGCTCGAAGCCTTCAATACCCAGATTGAGATGCTGGAGCGCGACTTGGCGGAGGCGCATGCGAAATTTGAACGGGCACAGGCGATGGCCGAGAAGACCCGTTCAGGATACGTCTACATCATTTCGAACGTAGGTTCGTTCGGCAGTGACGTCGTGAAGATCGGCCTGACGCGGCGTCTCGATCCGGCCGACCGCATCCGCGAGCTTGGGGACGCCAGCGTTCCGTTTGTTTTCGATACTCACGCCATCATCTACAGCGACAACGCCCCGGGACTGGAACGTGCTCTGCATGCCGAATTTGAGCCTGTGCGAGTGAATGCCCAGAATTACCGGAAGGAGTTCTTCAAGGCGACGCTGGACGAGGTTGAAGCGGCAGTAAAGCGCTTGGCTCCAGATGCCCCGTTCTTCAAGGACATCGAGGCACAGGATTATCGCGAAACTCTCGCGAAGCGGCGATCTACCCTCCTTGCTCAGGAAATGGCTCCCGAGACGTTGCTACCCGAGGCAATCTGAGAAGGGAATGGTCACAGTCACGCCGAACTATGGCCCTGAGCCGGATCGCCTCGAAAAACCTACTTTATCTACGGCCACGTGAATGGAGTGAAAACAGAGCGATGCCATACGCGTTTATATTGAGTGTGGTTGGACTGCTCTGCAGCCCTGTTTCGGCCGCAGCCTTTCCGAGAGTTGTCGACGGTGACACCTTGGAACTGAACGGAATTGTTTATCGGCTTCATGGCATCGATGCGCCTGAAGCAGGTCAGAAATGCAGCAAGCCGAACGGCAAGTCCTGGGATTGCGGCAAGGCTGCAATATCAGCCCTTGAAGAACTCATCCTGGGAAAAGCCGTCGAGTGCGATGACCGTGGTCAGGATGGCTACGGCCGAACAATCGCCGTTTGCAACGTCAGCGGGGACGATGTCAACGCGAAGATGGTCGCGACCGGCCACGCTTGGGCGTTTCGCAAGTATTCCACTGATTATGCCGATCTCGAAGATCAGGCCCACAACAGCCACATCGGCATTTGGATCACCGATAACCAGACTGCTCCATGGGATTACCGTGCCCAACAATGGACGCTTGGGCAGCAGGAAGCTCCCGACGGCTGTCCGATCAAGGGCAACATTTCCGAAAACGGGCACATCTATCACACGCCTTGGTCACCTTGGTACAAGAAGACCAAAGTTAATGTCGACGAGGGAGAACGCTGGTTCTGCGACGAAGCGGAAGCGATCAAGGCCGGTTGGCGAGCACCTTATTGGGGGCGATAGGTTACGCCAGCGACAAGCTGCGTCCCGATCCATCGAAATCACAGGCAACGAATGAGACTGAAGAATAAGCCAATGGGAAAGTATGAGGGGCCTTGGATGACCGATAATGGAAGCAGAGAATTTCACGAAAACATTCATTTCCATTGTGTGAGCTACTCGAATGATCCAGCTGACTATGGGGTGGAGGTCTACTTTGCGAACAAGTTCGCCGCAGTGGAACTTACCGAACAACTAAGATCTAAGTTCAGCGCCGTTATACTGTGGGAACGCGGTGAATTCGAAAAATTCAAGGATGTTTGGGTGGCGTATTGGTGGACCGAGTTTCTCAAGAAGTCCGGCTACGGTCTTTGCGAGGGGCGCGGAAAGGGTTGGGTCATGGATGACTCGGTACCCGCAAAGATCAGAAACGATTCAACTGTGGAATATACGCCGCTGGATAGAGGCCAATAAACAGACGGCCATGTCGAGCCGACGCCTGAGGTAACTGTTCACGGCGCGAGTGAAGCGTTTCGTCGGCGAATACGAATTTCGATGCGCCGACGGGACTCAACGTTGCCAGCCTGGCCTCTCGTCAAAGTGTCTCCGGGCAAGACGAGTTGCGCCGCCGACATCGGCAGTATCGTCGCCCCTTCGAGTTTCTTGTCGGCCTTCAGGACATTTGCGACGGCAATTGCTCTGGCGAGTCCGAGTCCGGCGTTATCTGCAGGCAACACGGATGCTATCGGCTTCTTTCCACTGAGTACATCGATGTAGCTCTGGTCGAGATTTGAAACGGTGCGCGAGATCGGCTGCTCGTCCGTATGTCCGATCACCTCGATAATGTCGACCTGATACTGTTCGAGGTTCTTGGCTATCTGGTCGGCAATTGACCCTGTGAGCTTGCCCTCAAATTCCGGAGTAAGCTCTGCGCTGCCAGATCGGAAGAAATATCCGCCCGCTTCGCTGAGATTGATGATCGGCGGCCATTGGTGGGCCTTAGCATCAGCCTGCTTCTGCTCCATCTCCAGCAGGCTTTGCAGGCGCTCCTCCAGGACTTTTGCGTCCTCGATTGAGAACCCGCTCTCCTTGAGGACAACGAGCGCCTTTTCGAGTTCGGCCAGACGCTCAGGCTCTAATCCCTGGTCCTTCAAGCGCTGTACCGTATCGCGTGCCAGCACCAGGTCCCGCCATTCCTTCTCGAACTTCTTCCTTTCGGCGGGCTGAATACTGGCTGATTGCAGCTGAGCCTGCAGAGCCGTGATCTCTGCGGAAAGTTTCTCGACGTTTTTCTTTGTCTCCGACTTCTCTTTGGCGACCTGCTGTTGAAGTTCCTGAAGCTGCATCTGCGCCCGGAGTGCCTTGTTCTGTTCTGCCTTGATGATCGCGGCGGCGACCAGCAGCAGGCAAAAAACAAGCAGCAGCATGGACTCCGCCATCGTCAGGCCAAGGATCAGGCCTCGGTTGTAACCCTTATGTTCGAGTTTTGCGGCCGGTTCAGAGGGCGCTACCATCGGCTGAACCATCCACCACGCTTGCCTTCAGGTTCTTTGTTTCCTGTGGGTACAGGTTCGCCGTTCACCACGGATAATGGCTCGTCCGCCTGCCTGCCTTCTTGTTCGGCCGCACTATCACTTTGTGAAGCCGAACTCGCGTACGGGAGCGCCAAATGGATGCCATTTGCATGGTCGGCAGAGGGAGTCTGCTGGTGACCGGTTGAACTGGTACCCTTTGCTGAGGATCGCGCTTCAAGGGATACAGACGAGCCCAGTTCCGCCGTCACGACCCTCATCAACAATTGATCCACCGCTTGGATTGTGTTCGTCGTGGAAGTCGATGCCTTCTCCAAGTTTGTGACGATGGCTCCCACCCGAGTAGCAACGTCGGCAAGGGGCTTGAGAGCAACTTCGATGTTGCCACCAAATTTCTCCAACGGCTCGACGGACGCCTGCATCTTAGCAGTGATGGATTCCAGCGGATTGAGAGAGGCCTGCATCTTCTCCGGCAGATGTCCCAATGGCTCAAACGCCGCTTCCATCCGTTTCGGCATATCGTCGAGAGGCTGAAGCGCCTCCTTCATCTGGGCTGCCTGATCGCGGCTGTGGTTCGCCGTTTCCTCCAGGCGTTTTATCTGGAGCTCGCTCAATTCCTTGATCGATGCTAAAGCCGGTTGGAGTTCGACGCGAAGAACTTCTTCGGGAGGCCTGATGTCGGTGAGTTTCTTGCTGACGTTGTCGAGGCTTCTTCCAAAGCCCTCCACCAAGTCCGATAGCCGGTTTGTCGTCGCGTTGAGCTTCGACAGCGCCGCTTCCGCCAACTCGTTACTCGCCCGCGCCCGATCCTCGACGATCCGAACATTGTCTTCAGCGATCACCGCAAGCTTTTCGGCGGCGTCCTGGATCGGCTTGATCGCTTCCTTCGACAGTGCCTCAATGGCCTTCAGGATAGCTTCGCCATTGCGTTCAGCCTGCCGAGCGATCTCTTCGAAACCTTCCTCCAGCATTTGGTTGCTGGTCCGACGGTACTGGGAAAATTCACGAGCCGAAGAATCCAGCTCGGTCCGGACGCGACGGGTCATATCGGCGAGTTCGTGACGAACGCTGCGCTCGATGTCGATGGGGTCGCGGCGCATCTGGTTGAAAAAGATGCGCAGCAAGATTCCAAAGATGGTGGATGAGACAGCAATACCGAAATTGCGAACGATGTCGTCAATCGAGGCCCCACCCATGAACCGGTAGAGCGATACACCCAGGCTCGTGAGTGTGAAGAGGAAGCCCATATAGTAGAGGTTGTCGCCTGCCTGCTCGGTATGCAGGCGTAGCCCGGGAAGAAGCGACAACGAAAAATAGGCCAGCATCAAACCGATGGGGACAGCAAGAACAAGGGTCTGATCCCATGCGAACAGTTTCGCTGTCCAGATGAAGAGCATACCGCAGCCAGTGAGTGTGCCGTAAACGACAGGCGGTCCGACGCGCTGAACGAGCGACTTTATATCTGCAAGCCTCGCCACTATCGTATTCCCTCTAGTCGAGTGAACCGGTACGCCGATCCGCGATTATTCTCGACCCAGTTCTTCCAGAAGTCGGCTAGCTGCTCGGCATCAAAATTCAAGCTCGGCCGCTGAAAATCGAGAATTCGGACGGCTGTGCCGTCAAGCGCGGTACGAAACTGGTCGCGGGCCGGGCTCTCTTCGAACCGGTCGTACTCGGCACCGTCCCTGTACATGGAGAAAGCTGCGGTGTGCTCGATCATGTCCGAAGCAACAACCAGCTGTTTCGGGATCGCGCGATGCTGTGGAGCACCGAAAACCTCCAAATTGATTTTCTGGATACCCGCCATTATCGGCGACTGATTCCCGGCAACGCCTTCATCCAACCGCTTCGCGATCTCGTCGAGCGGTTTCTGGAACCCTTCTTCCCACCGCTTTTGCGCAATTCTTGGATTGCTGGTCCATTCGTCGACATTCTCACCGCTGCCAGGATTGCATGCGCTGAACGTGCGATTCAGTTCCCCCTCGGTTTCCGTCAACGTGTAAACCTGGACCAAACCGCCGACTGGTACGGCCGAGACGATGGCCTGAAATTCATTCCGGAGATCGAGAGCTGTCGCCTGAGAAATGGGGTCCGTGACATCGAGCAGTACAGCGGTGATTTCTATCGGGCCGTCGACCGGACACAGAGATGCCTTGTCTATCTCGGGATTCGAGTTGGCTTTGACCTTGAGATAGATAAAGCCGCCCAGGATGACGAGGGAAAGAACTCCGAGAAGCACCGACGCAATGATCGGGCCCGCCGAATTGCCGGATTTACGCCGCCTGTGCCTGGCCATTTACGCCCTCTGGATACATTGTGTCGAGTTTACGGTACTGGTCGATAGCACGCTCAAACTCAGCGGCTATCTTAAGCATCTGCTCCGAGAGCTGATCGGTGGCAGCCCTTATGCGAGCAACCAACTCGTCATCATTCCATTCCTCTGCAAACTGGCGAACGGGATTGAGACGTTCCAGCCTGTAGGCGACCGAGAAGTATTTAGGCTCAGGCTCCGTTCGTGCCGCGCGGTTCGCCTCCCGATAAATGGTCAGGAGTTGATTAGCAGCCCGCTCAAGGTGGTTCTGGTGCTCGTTGAACAGGTCGATGCAACGGGTCCTATGTTGAATGATTGCCCGTCCTTCAAGACGTCTTGCGCTAAGCTCGCGGATGATCGCTTCAATCTTTCGATTGTTTTCATCACGGACATCCCGCAGGTCTTCGATCAATTCCGCCCTTCGGTCGACATAGGCTGCCCTTGCGGCGTTAAGGCGTTTCTGTACACCGGCAAACCCAGGGTAGGGATCGGTCATTAAGCATCCGTCGATGAAGGCGATCACGGAGAACAGGAGGCCAAGTCCGAAGAGCGTCCAGGAACTGAGATCGTTCAGCCCAAACGGCGAGGCAATCAGATTATCCATGACCTCCTTGCTGGCTCCGGTCAGGATGGTTGCAGCGGCCTCGCGGTAGTGGGCAAGGGCGAGGTTTATGAAGACGGCGATCCCGATGTACACGATGAGGCCGACTGATCCTAAGAGCTTCAGAAATAGACTCTTGTGTACGAGGAAGCGGACACAGAAAAAGGCGAGTAACAGAGCGGAGCCGATATTCAAGACGGCGAACGTGAATGCCTCTGTAACTCCCCCGAGGAGACCCTGCTCGCTGCCCTTCGCCAGGAAAGTACCGTTCAACACGGTTTCAAGAAGCAGCAGGAAAACGACAAGAGAAACCTTGAGGCTCCACATTGCGCCGCTCGTCACCTTCGCGGCACGTTCCAAGCCATGCTTCTGTTTGAATTTGAACGTCTCATCCTCAGCGTCCTTGAGGTCGCGCCGAAGGCCGTGAAGCTGGTCAACCCCGCCCTCGGCTTCAGCGTGGAAATCCGACAAAGTTGTCGCATTTGTTTCCCGGATCATTCCGAAATGAGCTTCGAAATCGAGATTTCGCAAGCGCTCTGAGAATGTTTGGAACTGGTCTTCGAGGAGCTGATAGGAAGTCTTCCTTTCCTCTTCCACCTTGGCGACAATGCGCTGCTCCACTTCGTCCAAAGCACGAGCCGTCTTCGCCGGGCGGTTGGCAGCGCCATTTTCAGCGCCTCGCTCCGGAAGCTCCATGGTGCGGCTGACCTTTTCGACGTCAAGGGTTGGAAAAATGTCAGTTGTGGCCCGAAAATCGTGGTTTGTTTCCCGGACGCTTTCCCACAACCGGTTTAGGGCTTCGAAACGTGCAGCCATTTGTTCAAATCACGTCCAAGTAAGCAAAGTTTCAATTAGCTGACTCTGTTATCGTATTAGTTGTTTAGCGTCCAGAATTTCATCTTTAAGATTCGCTGAAAACCACGGATTTCGAAGACGACAGATATTGTCCGCCCGGACGCTTGACATGGAAGGCAGGCGTATTGCAATCCTCTCGCTAAGGTAGTTTAGCTGGCAAATTGACTGCCAAAGTTGTTGAGGGGGCAAAATGCGGTTACTTTTTATTCACGGGAGGTCCCAGGAGGGACGCTCCGAGCAAGCGCTTAAAGAAGAGTGGCTTGGTGCCCTGAACCGGGGCCTTTCCGAAGCCAATAAACCTGAGATCGCTGAAAGCGCCGTGGCCCAGCCTTTCTATGGCGATGTCCTGCTCGAACTATCGAAAACTGATCCTGCAAATGCCGACGAGCTGAAAAGATCGAGCGCTGAAAAGCGGCAGGGTGCAGATTTCGTCAAGTTCATGGCTGAAGCAGCGGTGGAATTGTCCGCTAAAGGAAGTGAGGCCGGTATTGCGGCCATTCAACCCCCGCCGTTCGATGGAGATGATGTGTACCGTACGAAGAACCCAGCGTGTGCACCTCTGGAGCAGTCAGACATTGACGACATGGCTGAGCGCGGAGTGCAGAATTGGTCCTGGGTTATTGCGACCGTGAGGCATCTCGACGAAACTTTCCCTGCGTTTTCCGAATGGTCAATTGGTCGGCTTCTACGCGACGTCTACCTGTACCTCACCGATGAAGAAATACAGGCGAAGATTGATGAAATCGTAGAGCGCCACATCACGTCAGAACCCACGCTCGTGGTAGGCCACTCCCTTGGAACCGTGGTCGCGTACAATATTCTGCGGAAGAAGGAGAGAAACATCACCGGCTTCATTACGCTTGGGTCGCCCTTGGGCATTCAGGCAATCCGAAAACGCCTGGAGCCCCCGGCGATCATCCGCCCCAACGTAGAGACATGGGCCAATCTATATGACACCGCTGATATCGTCGCACTGAATCCTTTAAATTCCAAAAGTTTTGCGATCTTTAACAAGCCTATTGAGGATGTCAAAGTCCACAATGACTCCGACAACCGGCACAACATCAAGTCATATATCAGCGACGTCGAAACAGTCAGCCGCATCCATAAGTTCGTGAGTTCGGGAGAACACCAGTGAAAGTTCTCTACATTTCGTCAAACCACGCCAGCAACTCAACACTGATGGTCGAACACGAGATAACCGAACTCCAACGAGACGCCATCTATGGTGTCGGACGGCGCATGGAGTTCGTTTTCCTACCCGCATTGCCGTTCGAAGATGTCGAAAACCAGATTCTCGTGCACAAGCCGGACATCGTGCACATCTCCGCCCACGGAGAAGAGGACTCGCTGGAGCTTGTGGATACCAAAGGCAATCCGAGAAAGCTGACGAATGAGGCACTCCGAGTTCTTCTCGCGCCAAGTCCACCCAAGCTGGTCTATCTAAACGCTTGCGATTCCGCAGCTCTGGCTGAAGCAATTACCGACACCGTGCCTTACGCCATCGGGACCAAGGCACCCATCACGAACTTCGCTGCACGGAAAGGTGCCGTCTCCTTCTACCGCGCTTTAGCGCAAGGCCGCACATTGTCGTCAGCCTTCACGTCCTCAGAGTCGACAGTGAAGACGCTTGGCAACATCGAGACGTCACTCTTTCGGCAAAATAACGAAGTCGCGTCAAGCCCGGTATTTTACGAACCGATCAGGCTCGTTGCCCATTTCCTCAATCATAAGACCGATTTCCCAGGTGGCTCCGCGAACTTCGATATCGGCATAGCTGGCTGCCCCGCATCTACGATTCAGACGGTATTCACCACAAACGACAGGACGTTCCTTTCGGGTGACGATGAGTCCCTCGAAGAAGACCTTTGCTCGGTTAGCTTGGACATGCCCTGGAGCGGCGAAGTGTGGCTGGACTACGCCTGGAACAGCTGGGGAGACATAAAAATATTCGCGCTGCTTATCACTGCAAGTGGCGAGCATTTCTCGGTCTCGTCGACGCTCTGCGATGCGCTTACCGCTTTTTACCAGGTCTATCACCAATGCGAGCCCGCTGAGTTCCCAACGGAACTGAAACAAGCGATAGCCAAGTTGAAAGCAAACGATGGTTCACGGATGCGAGCTTCAGATGAGGAGTCTCCCGGCCTCCGGAAGACGAAAAGCACGAAGAAGCTGGTTGCTAAAAAAGCTTCGTGAAATCGGGAATATCTCCATCCGCGCGACAGCATCGTTTGTCATCTCTTGCGAGGGACAACGATTTTGGGTTGCTGCACGGGAGGCGGTAGCGGCGGGACGCGGTGCGGAGCCATTTCGGCTGCGCAGCACCGCATCACGTCGCGGGTTGATGGTCTGAGCGAACTCGGCAGGTGTCAGCCAGCCGAGGCCAGAATGCGGTCTGTGATCATTGTAATCGCTGCGCCAGTTTGAAAGCGCTGAGCGAGCATAGGTCAGTGACGAGAAGAGGGTTTCATTCAGGAACTCGTCTCGCAGCCGCCCATTGAAGCTTTCATGAAGGCATTCTGGATCGGCTTACCGGGCGCGATTTAGTGCCAATCGACCTTGGACCGGTCCGTCCATTGCAGGATCGCGTTGCTGGTGAACTCGCTGCCATTGTCACTGACGATCATCCTGGGCTTGCCGCGCGCCTCGATGATCCGATCCAGCTCAGGGGCAACGCGCAGACCGGAAAGCGAATGGGCCAGAGCTTGCTTTAAAATGGATTATTTCAACGAGGCAAGGTCAGTCGAAGGAGAGCCCCTCGGGCAGCGCCATCGGCAGGTTCAGGATGCCGACGTAGAGGATAGCGACCATCGGCGTGCCGCGCATGAGTTTGATATAGAGAACGGAGAAGGTACGAGCCCCCGAGCGAGGAGCGGCGCGCCCGTGCCAGCAGCACGGCGACTGGCGTTGGGCCGGCAAAGCAAACGGCCCATACGAAGAGTGTTACCGGCAGTCCACCCGATTGGTTCGAGGGGACCGGCGTCGATGTGAAAGTGCCCTGCATTCAGCATCCAGCAGGCAAGGATCGCCAGCGGCCAGGCAACAAGGAGCGGCCGACCCCAGAAGCGGGGCAGGGCCCTTGCCGTCAGGACAGCCGCAAGCAACAGGATGACCAGCGTCGGACGCCATTGCAGATCTGGCGGATAGAAGGCGATCAGGATGAAGCGCAGCTTGGCCTCAACGAACGTCCAGCATGCACCATCCCGCGTGCAGCCGCTTGCCTCGCCGGTGAAGGTGGCGTCGAGCACCGCCCAGCGCAACAGCGGCGGAACGATCTGCGACAGGATGAGCAGTGTCGCGACAAGCATGTTCGCGCGGGTGCCAAACAGGCCGGTGATGAGCGCCGTGAAGGTGCGGTGCGACTGTCATCGAGTGCTTCCCTTAAGTGCGACGCGGCTGTTGTAGGCATTCATGAGGGCGGAAAGTGAGAGGTTGATCGCAAGGAAGATGCCGATCAGGATAATCAACCCCTCCATCGATTGGCCTGTGGTGTTTGCGGTCGTGTTGATGATGCTGACGAGATCGGGAAAGCCGATTGCGACTGCGAGGCTGGAATCCTTGTCAGGTCGAGATAGTTTGACGTCGTCAGCGGGGTGATGACCCTGAGCGCGTGCGGCAAGACGACGAGACGGCAGGCCGAGCGCTCGTGCCGCTGGCCGGTACCAACGGACGGGATCCCCGCCTGCCTCGGCGATGAGTGCGGAGAATTTGATAACGAGGCCGGTGAGCAGGGCAGCGCATTCAGGCAAGAAACTGAGCCCGCCGCGGATGTTGAAGCCGGCGAGTGCGGGCAACTCGGCAACCGGCCGGGCGCCGGAGAGGTGCAGGAAGCAAAGAGTCGCGGCGACGGCCAATGCGACCGCTGCGGCGCCGGTGCGGCTTGTCGGCCACAACGCTTGCGAGACCGCCAAGCGCCAGCAATGCGGGCATGCTGAGCGGACCGCGCTCTAGCGACAGTGAAGGCATGTGGACGCCGCGGCTGGTGAGAAAGACCATTCGAAGAAGGCGGAAGCCTGGCGCGGGGCAGGAAGGACCTTTGCAATCAACATCCAGAAGAACTGGAGCAGCAGCGGCCTCGGGTGCCAGCGGGCTCAAAGGAGAGGCTGCTCGTGATCTCGAAATCACCGAAGGGGGTAAGCCGACTTCAGCGGATGAGCCGTCGTTCCAAGAAGGTCTGCATGTCCCGACGTCCGTCCACGACGCAGTAGACGACGACGTCGGTGCCCATGATGCGGTAGATCATGCGCCACGGCTTATGATGCAGTTCCCGGTATTCGGCGAGCCCGATACTCTCCAGCTCTTTCGGAATGTTTCCGCGGGCGGGGAACTCTTCGGATCCGCGCAGGCGGTTTCGATTTCCTTCAAGACGCGCTCTGCCGTTTCAGTGCCGTCGCGACCGGCGATGAACCGGAAAAGATCCTCAATGTCGCGTTCGGCGTCCTCGGCGAAAAGAACACGATACGGCATCAGGGCTGGGTATCGGCCAGACGTTTGCGAATACGGGCGAAGGATTCGGTAGCAGGCCGCAGTTTGCCTTCCTCGACCTGCCGGTTGGTAAGCGCCAGCACCTTCAAAAGCGCCAGTGTTTCCTGTGTTTCCTCGTATTGGCTGACGTCCTGAAGGATGGCTTTCGCCTCGCCGTGAAGGGTAATCACAACAGGCTGCGGATTCTCCTTCAACGTCCGAATGATCTCGGGCGCATGCGCCTTGAGATAGCTGATCGGCTTGACCTGTTCTGACAGTTTCATGCAGGTTACTCCATTTCGACCAGAATATAGATCATGAAGTGGTCAATTGGAAGGCCTCCGATACTGACCGAGGCCTTTCGCAGAACACGATTTCCCATCTCCGCTCCGGCTGCTTTTTTCCTCGCAATATCTGCGAAAGGGAATGCCATTCCTTATAATCACATTTATCTACTGTTTTAGAGATCCTTCCTCCTCAGCCTTTTGGACAAAAGCGCGATCGAACAGGGTCTCACCGCCACGGATGCTTTGCGGCGACGGTAGAGCTTGCCATCCAGGCCGAGGAGTTCGGCTATCACCGGTTCTGGGTCGCCGATGGCGAGCTCTGCGGCGGAGGCGCTGGTAGCCTATCTCCTCGCCAGGACGTCGAAGATCCGTATTGGCTCCGGCGGCGTCATGCTGCAGCACTATAGTGCCTACAAGGTTGCCAAAACTTTCAATCTTCTGGCATCGCTTGCACCCGGCCGGGTCGATCTCGGCGTCGGCAACGCGCCGGGCGGCTTTCCGCTCGCAGCGCGAGCCCTGCAGCTTGGTGTCGGTCCGGCCAGGAAGCCGGATTTTTCGGACCAGCTTTCCGATCTCAACACCTATCCTACCGCCGACTCGAATTACGACGGTGCGCAGGCGACGCCATTTCCGCCGACTGCTCCCGAGCGCTTCCTGCTCGGCAAGAGCGTTGAAAGTACCGAACTCGCTGCGGCGAAGGGCTGGGAGCTCGTCTTTGCCGGCCGTCTGAACGGCGATCCTGACAATCTGCGCAAAACTTTTCGATACGAGCGTGCATCCGGTGGCAAGCGCCCGATCCTGGCGCTCGCAGCCTTCGCCGCCGAAAGCGAAGAACATGCCCGCGCGCGCGTCGGCAATCTGCGTGTTTCAAGGTGTTCCTGCCGAACGGCCAGACCGTCAATGTCGGCAGCGAGGAACAGGCCGCCGAATTTGCTCGCCAGGCTGGTGTCACCGATTATCGCATCGAGGAAAAGGTGCCGAGCGTGCTGCACGGCACGGCAAAGCAGATCCGCAAGGAACTGGACGAGTTTCACCGCCGCTACGGCATCAAGGAATTTCATGCTCGACACGCCGGCGCTCTCGGCTGCCCGGCGCCTCGCCTCCATCGAGCTGCTCGCGAAAGAGCGGCCTCTCTCGTCGCCTGATCGTTTCCAAGAAGGATTGATCGCATGGTTCAGAAAAAGATCACGTTCGGCATCATGCTGCAGGGCGCAGGCGGCAATATGAATGCATCCGAGCGGACCGGCGGACGCCAGTTCTTCAAGGCCACAGCGCTGAAAGCGGAGGCCGTGGGCATCGCCTTCGCCGTCGTCGCGGACGGGCTCTATATCAACGAGAAGTCGATCCCGCACTTCCTCAACCGCTTCGAGCCGCTGACAATCCTTTCGGCACTGGCGACCGCCACCTCCAAGATCGGTCTCGCGGGTACGATTTCGACCTCCTACAGCGACCCGTTACGGTTGCCCGCCAGTTCGCCTAGCTCGACCTCTTGAGCGGCGGGCGGGCCGGCTGGAACGCGGTGACGACGCCGCTTGAAGGCACAGCGAAGAACTACAGCCGCCCGCATCCGGAACACGCGCTTCGCTACGACATGGCGCGCGATGTGGCGGCCAGGTTGAAATGTCCGTTCCGGCGCAAAGTTGAAATGTCACTTTGGATACGTCTTCAGCCACTTAGAAATACGACACTCGGCATCTCCACTTGCGCTGAGGCAAGCCCCCGACCGGACCGGCTGGGCCGGGTTGCAAGGGAAGGGAGGGGGCGGGTGAGACGCACCCATCGGCTAGCTTGGACAGTTGGAGAGCCAGTCATTCCGCCGCATCGTGGTCAGAGAGCGCCTGTCGCCGTCGGGCAATGACCGCTGGATCGTTCATGAAATCCTTCCGACGTCCCGGGCCGCGCGCGCGTCGAACATAGCCGTTCTTCTTGCTGTTCGTCTTCACGGCGGGCTTCGTCTGCTGCTCCTGACGTTCCTTGATGTAGGCCAGGACATCACCGAGCCTTTTGTTCTCGGTGATCGCTGCATGCGTCACCCGCTGGTTTTTGTCGAATACCTGGTATGGCAAGGAATGCCCCTTCCACCGCACATCCAGCCGGCCGTCCGCATAGGCATAGGTCTCGACATAGCGACCGACCAGCCCGCGCGTCACCTCGGTCTCCTCCAGCATGATCCGATGGCGCTCGAACGAAAACGTCAACTGGGCACCGACATAACGCTGCTCACGTTTGCACAGGACGTCGCGCAGCCGATCCGGGGCTAGGTTCAGCGACCGATGCAGATCATCAGATCGGGCAGGGGGAACGGCAAACTGCCGGTTATAGCGCTCCATGAACCGAGGCAGGAAAGCGTTGCCGTCGTCCATGCCGCAGATGCCCTCCAGGCGCAGATCCTTGATCAACCGGTCCTGTAGCGTGCGGTTCATCCGCTCGACCCGGCCCTTCGCTTGGCTCGAGTTTGCGCAAAGAATCTCGAGGTTTAGCTCTGAAAGCGCACGGCCGAACTGGGTCATTCCCTGGCCACCCTTGGCGTCCTTCTTCGCAACCCGGAACACCGAATGCTTGTCGGAATAGAAGGCGACCGGAGCACCATGCGCCTTCAGATAGAGCTCCAGCGCCTCGAAATAGCTGAACGCACTTTCCGATCTGGAGAATCTAATCCAAGTGCAACAATGCCGTGTGAAGGGTAGGTCATCAGCTACTTTCGCGCAAATGTGCCATGAAGACTTCGGCCGGCGTGCGGTAGCCCAGGCACTTGCGCGGCAGCGAGTTCATGTGATGGGCAAGGGCGACCAGCTGCTGCTGGCCGACGGCGGATAGGTCCGTATCGCTCGGCACAAAGCGGCGGATGCGCTTGTTGGTGTTCTCGACTGCGCCTTTCTGCCACGGTGAATTTGGATCGCAGAACCAGCTCCTGGCGCCGAGCCCGTCTTCGAGAGCCTTGAAACCGCGAAACTCGGTACCGCGGTCGAAGGTGAAGCTCTGCCGGGCAAAGGCGGGCAGCGGTGAGAAGGCATCGACGATCTTGTCGATAAGCGGCCGAGAGTGGCGGCTGCCATTCTTGATCATCACTGTGTAGCGGCTCTTGCGCTCGACCAGCGAGGTGACATTGGCTTCACCGAGGTCGCGCCGGAAGATCAGGAGATCGCCCTCCCAATGGCCGAACTGCGAGCGATCGGCAATAAAATCAGGACGTTGGTCGATCCTGCAGTCAAACGGGATCAAGCCATCACGGGGCTTGCGGGAGCGGCGCGGGCGGCGCTTGCGGCGGCCTTCCGGCAGATGCTGATAGAGCTGCAGCGGATAATCTTCCTTGCCATAAATGAAGCGGTAGATCGTTTCCGTGCAGACACGCAGGGCGCTCACACCGTCGGCAAGCAGGCGGCCGGCGATCTGCTCCGGCGACCAAAGTGCCTTCAGCTGCTCAATGACCAGTTCGCGTAATTGAGGGTGGCGGCTGAGCTTGCGCAGCC
The DNA here is from genome assembly GCF_002944405.1 of Sinorhizobium fredii. Classification (NCBI taxonomy): domain Bacteria; kingdom Pseudomonadati; phylum Pseudomonadota; class Alphaproteobacteria; order Hyphomicrobiales; family Rhizobiaceae; genus Ensifer; species Ensifer fredii. The sequence continues at coordinate 252,077 of NZ_CP024309.1, forward strand.
ATCGCCGACGCTCCTTGGAGATGTCGTTGGCGATGCCGCTGTAATAGCCGCTGTATTCCGGAAACTCGGCATCATGAAAGGTATTGCGCTTCAGTTCACGATAGATCGTCGATCGATGCCGACCGAGTTGGCGAGCGATGTCACCGACAGGAACCTTGCGTTCCACGAGCTGATGCAAACGTCGGCGGTCCGAAAGGGTGAGCTGCGAATAGCAGAGCGACATCCAAAAATCTCCAAGGCGAAGCCTTTGTTTTTATTGGCATGTCGCACTTGGAAATAGAATGTACCCGGCTACACGCGAAGATCGCGAAATATGTATTATGGAACTATGGTGAGCCGCCATATTCGAGTGCGCGCGTTAGGCCAAACTGGACGGCTCCAAAAGCTCATGTGCGAAAGCGCCAGCGTGACGATGAAAAGTGCACTACCTGTCCAGTTCCACATAGATTTTCTGGCGACTGATGGTCACTGGAATTTGCTCGCGCTTGACCTCCACCTCCTGTCGCGCCTTTTGCATTTCTACAGTACTCTTGTTCTTGGACGCCTCGACACCCGTGACGGCCTTGTTCAGCTCGATGACCTTGGTGGAAAACTCGGGAGAAACCGAAACCCTTTCGATCTCGATACGGACCTTCTTTCGGCATTCGTCCTGCAGGGCTGCATCCCCGCAAAGCTTTACGTTCTGCCGCTTGATTTCAACCACCAGCGCCTCGGGCTTGGCGCCGAAAAGGAATTCTACACGTCTGTTCTTCGCCTTGTTGCGCGCTCTGTCGTTTGGCGCTATCGGCATGAATTCTCCAAACGAGACGCGGTATATTGAGGCCTGGTAGATGCCACGCAGCACGAGTGCCGAGGCAACGGCGTGTGCACGCGACAGACCAAGCTTCATGTTGGACTCGTCATCTCCGTCCGCGTCCGTATGCCCGGAGACGAAAAGCGCCACATCTGGAGGCTCAAGCTTCAAACTGTCTGCGATGATATCCAGCAAGTGGTATGCCTCCGGACGGATCTTGTCGCTGCCACTGTCGAAGAACACGTCCTGCTGAGCGACGACCCGAAGTACGGGAATGTCGGTTGGGAAGTCGGCAAGGCCATGGTCACTGGCTGAAACGATATCCTCATGAAACGAGAACCTCTGCTCGCCTCGCGATAGCCTCTTGAGCCTGCTCATGCGGTCGGCATGCTCGACATCGACCGTTTCCCACGCTGCCACCGGGCAAGGAACGCCTGCAGGGAGTTTGACCAGACAGGTGTCGGATGTTGCAAGAGATTGACCGCTGTGAAGCACGGCGGCCAATCCAATACCGGCAACGGCGAGATGCTTAGAAAGCCGCATTGGGAACCCGCTGCAACTGGAAGCTTACTCCGTCTTCCTGGCCGTTGATGACACATATGGCATCGGATATCTTTCCTTCCAGACGATCGCCATCGGTTGAGAAGGACAGATCGCGGAGGCCGCCGAACGGCATCCATGCTTCGCATGTCGGGGTCGGGCCGGGCCTGTCGCTCCAGATCTGTGCGAACACCCTGTCACCGACGAAGTTACATTCGTCCTCATCGGTGCAGTTCAGGATACCCGTGAAAGGCGAAAACCGGAGGCGATCCGACTGCTCCTCGATCCACGACATCGTCACGGATCCGTTCTGGTCGCGCGCCAGTCGCATCCGGACCGGATACTGGTCCGTCCCGTAGGAGATCGCCCCTTGATAGACCGTGATCTTGACAGGGGTGCCACTGCTGCCGAGGATGCCCCCCTCGCCCGCGATCGTCTCGACTTTCCCCTTGGCGGTGAGAAAGAAGGACTTCAGATACTCAGTGGCCTGCTCACTGGTCGCCTTGCCCGTTGTGAAGAGATCGACCTCTATCCGCTGGAGATCGATCGCGATCGACTCCGCATCTGTCCGTCCTTTCGCTCGGGACGTGGCCGTATCCGCGACCGGTAATTCGTAAGCAGCGAGATCCGAATAGATGATCAAACGCGGAAGACCATCCGAAAGCGAATATGCCTTTGTTCGATTCAGTGACTGGACAAGGCCACCGTGGGCGAACTCAGAGCGGGCCTTCGGTGCGCCGACGACAGCTTTCTTCAGTCCCTGCACGAGAGAGATCGTGGCCGATCTCGAGAACTCTTCCGCAGCCTTCGTGATTGACGAGCGCCAGTCACTACCGAAGAAGCGCTGCATGCTCGTTGTCTCTTTTTCCAGCTTGGACGCCTCCTCCTTGCCGACAAGGGGAAGGCATCCGGTGAATAGCGGCGTGAGACCTGATCCGTCGGAATTGGCAACCGCGATGGTGACGCGCTCTCGTGGAGCCATCACCTGGTCGACGGCAGGGTTGCGTGCGTCGAAGAACTGGGCCGCGAACCGCCTCCAGGCAGTGTTGTCAGGTGAAGGGCCGTTCGGGAGATCGTCGGACACTACCGAACCGTCGATCACAACAAATGTCTGGCGCAGAGCCGGACCGCCGCCGTCGCTGGTGCAGAATTCATCGACAGTCTTGACCTGGGCGGCGGCCGGCGAGGAGATCCCGCAGAACAGAATGCACAAAAGAAGATGCCTCTTCATTCCCATGCTCCTAGATGTGCTTGAGGACAAGCCGGCGAGCCGCATACTGGTTTGAATCCAGCATCTCTTCGCCGGTTGCTTCGATTTCGGGCTGAACTTCGAACTGGACGCGCTTGCCCTTTAAGGCAGAGATCAGTTGCATGCGGTAGAGTTCAAGAGCCGCGACCACCCGAGTGTCCTGCTCGCTGACCTTAGCCAGAAGAGAGCGCCCCATAGCGAACTCGCCGTCCGACGACATGGACGCGTGCTTGTTGCGGGCCTGTTCGATCTCCTTTTCGCAGGTGGCGTCGATCTTCTCGAACTCTCTCTTCAGCGGCTGATTGATACGTTCATGGAGCGCATACATTTTCTTTTCTGCATTCATCTTGTTCTTCAGGGCGTCGGGATAGTTATGGTCTTCGTCGTGAGCGAAAAAGGCTATTGCGACACCGAGGAGCCAGACAAGAAGGTTGCCGATCATGGACCCCCCGATCATGAGGAGAGCGCTTGGCGCATCCCCGCCGATGACCGAATTCTCCAATAGCTGATCTGCAAGAAGGCTGTTGCGCGCATACCAGACAAGAGCAAGCACGGAAAAAAGAAGGAAGAATCCAATGCCGAACATCCAGAATGAACTTGCTCTGTCGCCGTCCCTCCTGTGGGCTCCGAACCGCGAATCAAGCTGCCGGATAACGGTGCCATGAAGATGAGAGGCCGTGGCAAGCGCTATTGCGACGATGACAGTGACCCCAAGCGCGATGGCCGGAGTGAACATCTTGATCGCATTGAAGCTGTCGAAGTTGATCATCCCTTCGCATATGCCGATCAAAACCATGGCCGGGTAGTACCACATCGGCGTTGGCTTCGCTTCGCGCCCGTGACGGGCGCGCAGTTCATCGTAGTCTTCCTTGGTCTTGGCATAGTCATGCTTGGCTTCATCGTACCGGTCGTATTCAGCAGAGCGTTTCTCGCGGCTGCTCTTCTGAGCCTGCCTCTTCTTCTCTATGCGACGATCCTGCTCGGACGACATCGTGCGCTCGAGGAACACGCCCCTAGTCCTCTTCTGGTCATTGTTTGCCCCGAGAATGGTCGCTACGGCGTCGAGCGCCTGGCCACGGGCCCCTGCAATGTAGCTGCGGTACCACGAGGCCATGAATGGCGTGAGGTTCCCGGGAATCTCACCGACATGGTCACTGAGCCTGATCTGTGTCGAATCTGCCTCGGTGGGAACGCCTGCCAGAAGCCCCTTCACTATCTCCCCGCCGGGAGAAAGGTCGAGAGCCCTATAGGAGTCGACCTGAGTATCATTTGTCATAATATTCATCCCCGTGCCCTCACGATGCGATCGGCTTCCAGTCGCCCGTGTCCAGGCGGCACCAAAGCTGTCTTCCTCCGCCCGCGGACTGGCCGTCGACGCTCACGGTCTGCTGCGAATAGCGGCATGCCGTGAACTGCGACTTGGAATCGGAGGCCACCTTCGCAGGGGTGCCGCTCAAGTCCGCAATCTTTCGAGAGGTCGGGATCGGGGCGGACGAGACACTGGTCGTCACCGCCACATTCTTTCCGCTCTGGTTAGAGAACCGGGTGGTTCGGCTCGAATTGGCTGCGATCGCATCCTGTTCCGCATTCCGAATGCGCGCGCGATCCTCGGCGGCAGCGACCTGCATGAGAACGGCGCACGCCCCTACCCCCGCAACACCGCCGATGATCGCACCTCGGCCGGCGCCTTTCCCCCGTCGATGACAGCGCCGGCCAGTGCGCCGATCCCTGCCGAAATCACGACGCTGGCCACGCATCGTCCGATCGCTTTGTCCATCGCGGTTTGAGCTGCATACGACCCACCACCCGAGACCGTAGTGCAGCCACTTAGTGAACCGGTCGCAAGCGTAAGAATAAGTGTGGCGCTTGTCGCGCGCTTAAAATTGAGAACCATGCCCAAGCCTTGTTGAAACCGTAAATGCGATATCTTTAGGGGGGTAGTATAGGTTGGCCCCTGCGACGTGTTCACAGGGGCCGGCGCTCATTTATTCACTTATTAGGCATAACTGATGAGCTTCCAGGTAACGGCCGTGTTCATATAGGGAGGCACACGGTTGCCCTCCGAGATAGGAGCGGTGGTTGTCGGCGAGCCGACGACCTTCCAGTTCCCACTCTCGGGGCAAATTTCGCCTGTCCGGGCCGTCGTTCCAATGGGCTTCTTCATTGCATTCACTCCTGCGACTGATTGATCAAATTGCCTTTAGGAGTATAATCCTATGCTCTTTGGGCCCGGTAAACTCCGCGGGGCCGATTAGTCTAACGGTGTCGCGAGCCGACCAGACCAACCGAGAGGCGGGGCCGTTGTCGCGGTCCCGCCTTTTTCTTTTTGAGACAAGGTCCCGCTGTCACAGAGGCTGCCTAGCTCTCAGACTTAATCGCTGGGGCCGCCCGTGCAACCGAGAACTCCGCTTGTCGTCGACCGATTGATAGTTCTCTGCGTATCGAGCCGAGGAGAACGTTACACCTGTCGTCAAATGAACCCTCCAAGCAGTTGCTGATAGACCAGCAGGTGAATCAGGGTGAACAGTCGGCGGGCTGTCCCGTGATCGATCTCGACTTTCGATTTGAGACGCTGTTTCAGTAGTGCGGAAGCTTCGTCGTGGATGGAACGCCGTCCCATATCAATGGCTTCCAGCCGATCGGGAGTCAGCCGCGCCGCGGCGCTTGCATAGCTCTCGCAAACAAGTCGGTAGTCCTTGAGCAGCCGGTGAAATGACGTGAGCGATAGGTGATGGCACAGAACCGGTGCGCCATTCTCGGTAGTGACCGACATCACCAGTCGCTTGTCCACCACAGACAGCCGCAGCCGATAGGGCCCGCCGCGATGCTCGATAGGCGCGAAACGATTGTTGTCCAGCAGGTCGAAAACGGCGATGGACTGCTCGTGCTTTTGTGTTGCATCCGTCCGCCCACCCAAAGGCGGATCAAGCGAAACAGCTGAAAGCCGGAACCTGGATGGCGTGGTACTCGCGCCGGTCATCGCGCACCGCCTCCTGGAACTGTATGGACTATATTCGCTCGACCGAGCCTGTCGGCCGCAGCACAAGACGTGGCTGCCGCTGAAACGGGTCCGGCGACAGCCGCTTTGCCCCGGGAGGCCGGGCAAATGAAACATCTATTCGAAAAACTCGTTTCCGAGATTCGACGCGGAAACCGGAGGCGGTTCCAATTGCTGCGCATCCGCTCGCGAACGTCAGCGCCACCGCGGGGATTGTTGGGGCGAGGGGCTATTAGCGTGGCCGGTGGCCGGCCAGTGGCACGGACACCATTGCAGACCGGATACAAAGCGGCTGCCGTTGCAACAGGTTCAACGGCAGCCGAGTGGCACTGCGAAGCTGGGGAAAATGCCACTCGCAGGGCGGGAGCTTCTTCCGATCGACGCTGACGAAGGTCGGTCGCCGAGGTTTCAGCGAAAGAGCTCACCTCGGACATACGGTGCACGCATTTCGTATCTTGGATCTTTTGCCTCATCTCAAGCTCACCTTACGGACGTGAGACCAGCGTTACCGGCTGGCCACGCCCTCGCCTAGCTCTGTATGCGCCGCCGCCCACGCATGACTCGAGAAAGGCCTCGTGGTCCTGTTCGGCTATGACACAGTCAAACTTGACGACGATAGGACCGCCCCTCGGCTGCACGATCCGCCGGAGCGGGCTAAGCGACAGGCAATGGTTCAAAAAATGCATCCCCCCTCAAGGTCGCGATGTCGAACTATAACCTCGCCCCACCAATGCAAGGTCAAGACGTTAGGGCCACCTTCGTGGCCGACTGGAATGAAGGTATGCTCCTCGATGAGGTCCGGACCAGCGACCGCGCGCTCGCGATACTTGTTCAGGCTGTTGACGCGCCTTCAAGCAAAACGTCGTAAAGCCAGCACTCAAGGCCATCGCCACTACTCCGCTCACTAAAGCCTGGGATGAAGTACTTAGCCGTTCGGCGGCTTCTCCCGAACGGAATACAATCGCTGCACCGACCTCTTCTTAAACTGAAGCGCGGTCGATGCGCGTGCACGAGTATTAACGTGTGGAGAATGACGTTTTGCGCCAAATGGCGCCGAATGCTGAAACGTCGATTGCACAAAGCCGCGCTTCTTGAAATGTCCCCAGCCAAAGCCACCAGGGACCTAGAGCGCCGGATACTCATTGAACTAACCCGCTGACGCGGGTGGATATTTGGAGGCGTGGTCTTCTGATTGGGATGTTGGGGTATTGAGAACCAACCCCTGACCAGGAGACCGACCGATGACGACGCCCTGCAGCGGTGAACCCGCTGCGCCGCCGCATGATCGAGACATGACGCTCCGCAACCTGTCGCCGGTCACGCAACGATTCCTACCTGCATGCAATTTAGGTCGTTCCCCGGATCGGCTGGGGCTGGAGGATGTGCGGGCCTTCCAGGTGTACCTGGTATCGCAGGGCATCTCCTGGCCGGCGCTCAACCCAGACGGTCTGCGCGCGGCGGTTCTTTTAAGGCGCTGGACCGGGTGTCGATACCGGAACAATACTCCCCAAATGTGCCGTTTGACTCTTCCCCAGTCTGCGCCGTGACCGGTCTTCCGGGGTGCGCCCCGGAAGACCGGTCACATGTCATCACGGAAGGGGATTTCGGTGATCAAGCTGAGGGAGATGATGATGATCCTTGATCTACATCGGCAAGGTCTGTCGGTGTCAGCGATCGCCAAGGCAGACTGGTATCGATCGCAAGACGGTGCGCAAGTACATCGAGCGAGGTCTGGAGGCTCCGACCTCTGGGATCGTGTCTCAGGAAGTGGTGTAGCTGACAGCGTTGGTCGCCGCGCTCTCCGGCAGGAAGCCGGGCTGATCAGCGGGCCACGGCTGGCAGGCTGATGAGCGGATCATCGCTCATCTGGCTGATGGTTTCCAGTGTCATGTAGCGGGCCCGCTGCACGGCCCATTCATCGTTCTGCTCGAGCAGCAATGCGCCGACGAGGCGGACGACGGCGTCGTCGTTGGGAAAGATGCCAACGACCTCGGTGCGCCGCTTGATCTCGCCATTGAGCCGCTCGATCGGATTTGTTGAGTGCAGCTTGGTCCGGTGCTCCTTGGGAAAGGCCATGTAGGCGAGGACGTCATGCTCGGCCTCGTCCATGATGGCGGCTAGCTTGGGGACCTTCGGCCGGATCTGGTCGGCGACGGCGCGCCATTGGACGCTGGCTGCCTCTGCCGTCTCCTGGGCGAAGGCGGTGGCGATGAAGGCCGAGACGACGCGACGGCCGCTCTTGCCGGCATGGGCCAGCACGTTGCGCATGAAGTGAACCCGGCAGCGCTGCCAGGTGGCGTTGAGAACCTTGGCGACCGCCGCCTTGATGCCCTCGTGGGCGTCGGAGACGACGAGCTTGACGCCGCGCAAACCGCGGCGGGTCAGTTTGCGCAGGAATTCCGTCCAGATCGGCTCGGCCTCCGACGTGCCGACCTCCATGCCGAGCACCTCGCGGCGGCCGTCCGCATTGACGCCGACGGCGATGATGACGGCGACCGAGCCGATGCGGCCGCCGCGGCGCACCTTCAGGTAGGTGGCATCGATCCACAGATATGGCCAGTCGCCCTCGATCGGCCGCTCGAGGAAGGCCTTGACCTTGCCGTCGATCTCTTCGCACAGCCGGCTGACCTGGCTCTTGGAGATGCCGCTCATGCCCATTGCCTTGACCAGATCGTCGACGGAGCGTGTCGAGATGCCCTGCACGTAGTTCATCATGTCGTCGGTCATCGGTGGTTCCTTCGAATCAGGTTGGTGTCAGCAACCCGACCCTAACGGAAGAACATCGATGACCACCGCTGCGCCGCTCGCTCGCTACGGCGCTGTTGGGGGCGCGCTCGCGAGCAGCTTCGCTACTGCCGAGCTACACCACCCCGCGGGACACGACCACCTCTGGCCCGTGCAAGCCAAGGACAACGGTGATCGACCCGTTCGCGGCCTATCTTCGCGAACGCGTGAAGGCCTATCCCGGCCTGACAGCGCGGCGGCTTTTCCGCGAGATCAAGGATCTCGGCTATTCCGGCGGCTACACAGCGCCAACCGAATTCTTGCACGACATTCGACCACCGAGCGAACAAGGGTTCGAAGTTCGGTTTGAGACGCCGCCGGGTGAGCAGGCGCAGGTCGATTTTGCCCAGTTTCATGTCGTCTTCACCGATGAACCGACGACGCCGAGGATCGTCTGGTTGTTTTCCATGGTGCTCGGCTACAGCCGCCTCATCTGGGCGCGCTCCGTCCGCTCGACCGCGACGGCCACTATGGCGTTTTCTTCGCTACCCATCACTCGCAACAATCGACTTGACCAACAAGCAATCCGTCAGTGATGTATCCGAACACCCGTCAGTTATGTCCCCGGGCTAAACACACTGACGCGGGATCGCTTCCAGCGTCTCGGTGACGTCTTCATGCCGATTCCGATGAAGCCGCCCCTTTGTTTCGAGATGATTGCGCCCCCGGTTTCCGGGATGATCTCGCCCCCTGTTTAGTGGGGTCAGCAGGCGATGATTGTTGTCAGTTCATTCAGGCGAGGTGTCAAGCTTTGCGCGGTAGATTTCGGCGCAAACTATCGCCGCTCAATTCGATGCGGTGGGCATTGTGGACCAACCTGTCGAGTATGGCATCGGCATAGGTTGGATCGCCGATGACGCCGTGCCAGGCGGATACGGGAAGTTGGCTGGTAATGATCGTCGATCGACGGCCATAGCGATCTTCGAGGATTTCCAGCAGATCGTGACGGGCCTGTTCATTGAGCGGTTCGAGCCCCCAATCATCCAGTATCAGGAGCTGCACATGGCCCAAGGTCCGTTGCAGCCGGGCATACCGGCTGTCACCGCGTGCGAGCGCAAGCTGGGCAAACAGCCTTGGGACACGCTGATAGAGAACTGAGCGATCGTCTCGGCAAGCCTTGTGGCCGAGAGCGCAAGCCAACCAACTCTTTCCGACACCCGAGGGGCCGCAAATGGCCAGATTGTCGTGGGCGTTGATCCAGTCGCCACCGAGCAGCTTCATGAAGAGAGCACGGTCGAGGCCGCGTTCGGCGCGATATCGACATCTTCTGGTGTCGCCTGGTGGCGAAGCTTGGCAAACCTGAGGCGTGCCGCAAGCTTCCGATCGTAACGGGAGCTCCATTCCCGTTCGAGCAGCAGCCCGAGCCATTCGGCGTGCGAGAGGATGTTCGGCTTCGCCGTTGGCAACGAGTTCGCCAAAGGCCTTTGCCATGCCGGCCATGCCCATGGCATTCAATTTATCCAGTGTTGGATGAGCAAGCATCTTTCGTTCCCCTTAGTGGTAATAGCGGGGTCCGCGGATGTTGGCGTGATGGATCGGTTCATGCGACGCCTCCATTTGAGGCAGCCGTCCGGTCAAGGTGATTGTCGAGGATGGAGCGCACCGAGCCATAGGTCCGGGCACCGATCTCCAACGACGCCCGGCCGCAAGCGGCATTGACCCAGTCGCGGCCGAAGCTCTTGTTGAGGCGGATGATCCGGAGACAGGGTCGAAAGCCCTGCTCCGGGTGCGGTCTGTCGGCAAGGATGCGCTTGCACAACAGCGCAACATCCGGCCCCTCGCAGAGGCTTCGCGTTGAATCCGTTCAATCGTCCAGTCGGCAAAGCGGCGATGCGCAGAGGGCATATGATCGGGGATCGTCGTGTGCTTGCCGTTGCCGCTGGAGCGCCGGTGAGCGGCAATCCGCTCACCCTTGTGGAAAATCTCGATCGTATTGGCGCGAGCCTCGACCTGCTCGCGGGCAAAGCGATAGGGAACGGAATAATAGTGCCGCCGATCTCGACGTGATAATCCAGCCCGGCAACGCCGGATACGCCATTCGGCAAAGACATAACGTTCAACGGGCAGCGGTCGGAAAGCCGGACGATCAAGCTCTTCGAACAGTTGACGGCGCGTGACGCCAACGCGGCGCAAGACCCGTTTGTCATTGAGATCATGAAGCAATTCGCCGATTGCCGCATTGACCTCGGCCAAACTATAGAAGATGCGATGGCGCAGCCGGCCCAATAGCCAGCGTTCGACGATACGAACCGCAGCTTCCACTTTCGCCTTGTCACGCGGGCGTCGCGGCCGCGTCGGCAAGACGGCGCTGCCATAATGGGCCGCCATCCCGCAATACGTTCGGTTGACCTGGGGATCGAAGTGGCAGGCCTTGATGATCGCCACCTTGGCATTGTCCGGAACCAGCAAGGCTGGCGCACCGCCAAAGAACTCCAGGGCCAGGATATGGCATTCAATCCAGTCGGGAAGCGTCTCGCTCCAGCGTGCCTGCGCATAGGAAAAGCTCGATGCTCCCAGAACCGCCACGAACAGGTGCGCCTGCCGTGTCTTGCCGGACAGCCGATCAACGACAACCGTGACCGTGTCGCCGGCATAGTCGACGAACAGCTTGTCGCCGGCTGCGTGATCCTGCCGCATCGTCACAGGCAACTTCATCGCCCAGCCGCGGTAAAGGTCACAGTAGCGACTGTAGCGATAGCCGTCCGGACAATGGCTGATGTATTCGTCCCACAGGATCTGCAGCGTCATGTGCTTGCGCTTCAGCTCGCGATGGACCTGCGCCGAGTCCGGCTCAGGGCTCCGACGGTGACCCGTCTTCGTCCCGGTCGCCTTGTACAGCGCCGCTTCCAGGACCGCATCGCTGACGTCGTCACCCAACGGCCACGATAGCTCCGCAACGGCCGCACGCCGCAGCGTCTCGCGCACCGTCGAGGGCGCAGCGCCAACCCGGACCGCAATCTCTCCGCAGGCATCCCGTTCCTTCCTCGTCACGTCGAAGGAAGAAACTTCACACCAGCAGAACACCCACGCCAGACGCCCTCCGATGGGGGCGGCATCATCTCGGAATCAGGGGGCGGATTGCCTCGGAATTTGCAGTCTTCACCCAGCTTCGCCAGTTTGGCCGATCCGGAGCACGGGCAGCTTGCCGGGGCGGCAATGACGACGCGCTCGCGCGGCAGATGCTTTGGGAAAGGCTTGCGTGATGGAAAGCTTGCCCTCGAAGGCCCGGACCGTCGAGGAGCGTGCCGCCATCTCCGCCGCCAGTTCGTCTCGCCGGCTTCCAGCTCCTCGAACTGCAACTCCATCTGTTGGAGGAGGCGGGCCTTGCGCTCCGAGCGGCTGCCATGGATGTCGCGCTTCAGCTTCTCGATCTCCAGCGGAGCCGGGCAATCACCGCATCCGAGTTCACCGCCTGGGCGCCGGTAAGGCGACCGTCACCGTGGGGTTACTCGAAGAATAACGCATGAGAAAGAGGAATCTACGCCAAACCATGACGGCTGCTGAAATTTGGATGACACGAGGCGCTATGGTTTGAAACGCAGCCAGCATTCGAGAGACCTTGGGAGATCGCCAAACGCAGACCTGCGCCACGTAGGTATATCGTGAAACAGGAAATGTCGACGGAGGAGAATCAGCATCGCCATGCTTGAAGCAGCGGTCAAGTCTGGGAACTGCTGGATAAATTCTGTAGGGGCTCCTTTGCCGCCTCATGGAGGCCTGGCGCAGGGCCGGCGCCATTGCGCCCACCGGCCTCGTGGGGATCGACCCCAATAACCCGCTAATCCGTGTCGTGGACATTCAGGCGGCGTACAACATCGCGCACGAGGCTGGTGCGTTCGCGGTAGTGGGCAACACCGATCCTAAAGCGCCCCCATTCGACTTGGGGCTGATGCCGTCATGCATTCAACAATGAAATACATCGGCGACCACGCCGACCTCATAGCAGGGGTGGTCTTTCTGCCGGAGGCTTCGCCGCTCGAACGCAGGAATCCGCATCCTGGCTGCGGCGTAGCGTTGCGCAGGACGATCTTTCCACTTCTGTCCACGCTGTGGATCTGGAAGACGTGCTTTGCGATATCAAGGCCGATCGTGGCAATCTCGATGGGTGGGTTTCTCTCCGGCTCTTCAACATGCCTGTTCTGGCACGTCTGACGCTGGTGGAGGGGGCCATCCCACGACATCACGTTAACTCGGGCCTATGGTGGGCCATGTAGATAGGTCCGAGTTAACGTGGCAACACCCCAAGAGCAAGCCCATACCCTCTGCGGGAGCGCACTACCAATGAGCTGATGCCGATCATGCTAAGCACTCGCGGCAAATACCTTCCTAAGGAAATATCGTCCGAACCCGCGTGGATAATTCGGTAAGTGACCAAATATCTCGTACCCGAGAGACTGATAGAAAGCCGGCGCCTGAAACGCGTAGGTGTCTAGCCACACTCCGACACATGCTCGGCCAAGAGCCCACTGTTCTGCAGATCTCACAAGCCGAGCGCCGATTCTCTGACCGCGGAAGTGCTCCGGCACAAATAACAATTCTATGAACAGCCAGTCATAATTGCACCGTGCCCAGAGACCGCCTGTCGTGTGACCAGTTGCGGGATCCTTGATGAGAACTGCGATAGGCTCATAGTGATAAGGACCGGCCATTCCTAGATTATAGACATTCAGACCGTCCAAGATGACTTGGCGGTCCGCTTCGTCCGGCTGTTCCCGAATTTCGATGATGGTGTCCACTGTGATTTACCTCCGTAAGCGACAAGCTGAGGCCGTTCAGCCGGCGTGGTTCCATGGCATGAGCGCGTCGATTTCTGAACTCGGCCAGCCGTCGGCGATGCGCTCGAGTCTCGGAGTGAGCCAGTCAAACGGATCCACGTTGTTCAGCTTTGACGTCTGCAGCAGCGTGGCGATGGTTGCCCAGGTCCGTCCGCCGCCGTCGCTGCCGGCAAAGAGCGAGTTCTTTCTTCTAATGGCCTGGGGCCGGATTGCCCGTTCAACGGTGTTGGAGTCGAGTTCGATGCGGCCGTCGCTCAGGAAGCGTTCGAAGATGGCGCGACGCGAGATGGGATAGCGGAGCGCCTCGGCGAGCTTCGATTTGCCGGAGACGCGCGGCACGCTCTTCTGCCGGAGGGCGAAGAGGTCGGTGACGATCGCCGCAGAGGTTTGCTGACGCGCCGCGACACGGGCGTCAGGGCTTTGCCCGCGCACGGTCTCCTCGACCTGCCAGAGCTTCGCCATCCGTTCGACTGTCTCCGTTGCGACCTTCGAGCTTTCCGAGGCATAGAGCTCATGGAACTTCCGGCGACCGTGTGACCGGCAGCCAGCCAATGTGACGCCGTCATTGCCGCCATCGGAGCGGACCAGCTTGTTGTAAGCGGCATAGCCGTCTACCTGGAGAATGCCGCGATAGCGGCTCAGATGTCGGGCGACGCATTCGCCGGCTCGACTATCCTCAAAGCGGTAGGCCACCATCGGCGGACCACTGCCTCCGAAGGTCCGGTCATCCCGGGCATTGCCGGCATGCTCCGGCAGCTCCTCCGGCTCTATCACCACTTCGACCCGCTCCAGGTGCGGTGCGAAGCCCTTGCGTGGCCGCGGCGGACGTTTGCCATTCGGACGCTCGCAGCCCTTGTTGACCTGTGCCCTGACCGCGGCGATGCCGGTTTCGATCTCCTCGAAGACAAAGGCCTGCTGCTCGTCGTCGGTGCTTGGGGAGCCGAGCTTCTCCGATCGGCGGCCGAACCGGGCGCGATCGAAGGCCTTCAGGATCTGCGTAAGCCGCTCGATGCGCTCATCGGCCTCGGCGTTTCGCGCCTTGAGATCAGCGACCTCGCTCTCCAGGGCGTCGACCCGCGCCGCCTTTTCGGCCACGGCAAGCACCATGGCTTTCAGCGCTTCAACGTCGTCCGGGAGGTTGAGATCGGGCGGCATCATCGGTTCGACCAGAGCACATTTTGCTCCGGTTTTCCTGCCCTTTCAGGCTGCTGATTCACTTCGCCGCAGGGCTTTTACCCAACAATCTCCGGCGGCTTCACCGGCACGGCGCGAACCCGTCTGCTGCCAGTGCCCAGGGTTGACAATGAGTCGATCCGGGGCCTCGAACGTCAAGGTCAGCGGATAGCGACCAGGAACCACGAACTGCCCTGCTGCGACAGGCCTGAGTTCGACAGGCTCTTCCTTGCCGATCGCGTAGGCGGCGCGCTCTCCAGTGGCCAGCGCAAAGAGTCGGTCGTCCCTGAGCGAGATCTGGAGTGTCACGAATGGGCTGAAATCATAGCTGCCGGCGTAGGCTTCGAGTTCTTTTGCTTGCGGGTGTTCGCTCTTCGACGGCTCGGCAGCCTGCGGCTGATCCGGCACAGAAGCCAAGATGGCGTCCCACATAAGTTCTGAGGCAATCGCGCTCAGATCCCCAACGTTCATTCCGCCGAAGACTGACGGGGCGATATTGGAGTCTTGCTCGCCGACTACTTCACCTGTCGAAACAGCATACAGGACATCGCCGTCGCCAATAGTTGCGAAAGGCTGGATCGCGCGAGCCATGGACGTGTGCACCTGAACCGCAAGGCGCTGCAGTTCCGCATGCGTCAGCTTCTGGTTGGTAACGACAAGACTATTCGTCGTGTTGCTGTAGTCGCTGCCTTCCGGTACACCGTTCAAGCCGAGCTTGCGGCTGGCTGGAACGCCCGCGAGGAGGTCAGCCGTTTTCACTGATTTGGGCCATTTCGGATCGCGATAGCCCGCTACGATTTCACCGTTCCGGTTCGTAACGACCCCTGCGGAGTTCACCACTGCGAAGGCCGCCACTTTGATATCGCCAATCTGCCTGAAGGCTCCGCCTTGGCCGGAATAGGCAGCGCATCCGAAGAAACCACCGGATCGCGTATTCCGGCCAGCGCCATGCGCTCCCAGCGGAAATTTTCCTGGACGAGCTGCTCTAAATGCGGCCTGCGCTAACGTTTTATCAGGATAGACTTCGTTCAGCCTCTTGTCGCCTAAGTCGTAGACAATGGCTCCGACCGAGAGCGCAACATCATCCCATAAGCCGTTGCGGACGTTTTCATCCTTTAGGGCAGTGGCCACAGCAGTAGTACATTCAAGCCCGTACCAAGAGCCACCCGAGAACACGACCGCGTCAAGTTGCGGGCGCTCATAGCCAAGGCGCAGATAATCGGTGTTGACTGTGCCGGGAGCGCCGCCACGGACATCGACCGTGCCAAGCGCCCGGTCGCCGAAGCGGAAGACTGTCACACCGGTGGGACCCTCTTGGTATTCACCAGTACCAATCTGCAGCGTTGGCCAATCGAACTCCAGCACTTTCTCACCTGCATTGATGACGGGCTGCCATCTCTGGTTACCCAACGGCAAGGGTGCTGAGGTGATTGCGACATCTGACTGCGATGAGACATCCAGGCCCAGCTCGGTCAATCCTGATTTCGTGCGCTGCTCCCGTTTTATCATTGGCCTCTCCCACCCTCCATTTGTTGGAAAATCGTTCTCGAAAGAAAGTTGTGCATCAATTTGTCTCCGCGGGCGCCGCCGGCCACCTGCCATGAGGCTTCAGAAAGCGATCGGGATACATTTCTTCGTAGGTGAGCGCGGCGCTTAGGACATCGCCGTCTGCGCCACGTCCGCCGATGATCTGCATACCTATCGGCAGTCCTTCTTCCGTTAGCCCGCAGGGAACGGAGCAGGCTGGCTGCTGGCTAAGATTGATCGGAAAACTGAACGACGACCATTCGACCCAGCTCCTCAACGCGCTCCCGGGCGGGACGTCATGGCCCACCTCGAAGGGAGGAATCGGCACCGTCGGCGAGACGACAAAATCGAAGCTGGCAAGCAGCGCATCCATGGCCGCTCCATATCTGCTCCGCTGAACCTCGGCAGCCATGCGCTCAACGCCGCTATAGTTCTGGCCAATACAAGCCGCGTTGACGAAGCCCGGATCGAGGATGCACCACTGTTCGGCGGCGATCGATGATAGTCTGTTTGCCGCTCCGACGTACCAGTGACGGTAAAACATCTCAAGGAGAGCTTCGTGTTCTGGCAGGCAGACCTCGGTGACTGCTGAGCCAGCTGCCTCAAAGTCCTTCAGAACGTCCTCGATTGCGGATTCCACATATGGGTCGACTTTGCCAACACACGGTGTTTTCCAGTAAGCGATCCGCTTCCCGCTCCAATCGACAGGGGATACATCTAAGCCCGGGTAGCTAATGGGGGCCTGGGTCCAGTCGCGAAGATCCCGTCCAGACATCACCTCCAACATGGCGGCAGCATCTGCGACTGTGCGCGTCATCGGACCAATATGCGCGACCGTACCAAATGAACTCGGCGGATGGGCCGGAACGCGTCCGTAGCTCGGTTTGTGGCCGACAATTCCCGTGAAACATGCGGGAATTCGGATCGACCCTCCGCCATCGGTGCCCAGATGCAACACGCCTGCCCCGCAGGCTGCTGCGACCGCCGCGCCACCCGATGAACCGCCAGGAGTTCGGGTGAGATCCCATGGATTGCGAGTAACACCAAATGCCGGGCTGTCCGTCACAGCTTTCCAACCAAATTCGGGCGTGGTTGTCTGGCCGATGAAGACTCCGCCGGCCTTACGCAGACGAGCGACAGAAGGAGCATCTCGCTGAATAGGCGCGGGATCGGTTGTCCGGCTCCCATAGCGCACCGCCCATCCTTCGACATGCACGATGTCCTTCAAGGTCGTCGGTATGCCGTCGATCGGCGATAGCGGCTCCCCTGCCCGCCATCGCCGTTCAGCTGCACGAGCTGCTTCTAGCGCACCTTCCGGATCAAGAAAGCTAAACGCGTTTAGCGGTGTCTGTATGTCCGTTGCGCGGTCGAGGACCGCCTGAGTTACTTCTACGGGTGAAAGCTGCCCTTTTCGATAGGCCGCTGCCAGCGACGTAACACCTAGGCGAGTAAGTTCCGATGCTTCCGGCAACCGGCCGGCTCCACTGATGGCGCTGTCCAAGTCTGAGTCCCTCTTTTATAGCTAGGCTTCGGGTGCGCCGGGCAACCGTTCATCTATGACAGCCAGGGCGACGGCCCATTCCTGAAGACGAGCACCCCTGCACCTCGAGTTTGCTTTAAGACGGAAGAAGTCCCAGGAGAAAGCACTTCGCGCGGTGGTCCGGTCGGCCAAGTTTTGCCCCTTGTCATTCATGAACGAAGCCGGGGGGAACGCGGCGGCCGTCTCCACTTTCAGCGTCTTCGTGGCGAGGACGCGATCAAGTACCTCGCCAGCATGGGCCGAGATAGCGAATGAGAACGACGCAAGTGCGATCGTTCCAGCCGCTGTGAACCTTTTCATAAACCTCTTCAACTTTGTTCCCCTTTGCTGTGATTTTAGACCATGCCTCTACTTGGAGTTCGGTGATTTCATTTTTAACGCACAGCAATCGGTGAGTTGCGCCAAAATGCGGCGACCGCCGAAATGGTCGCTTCAAAAAAGCCCTCGATTGAAACGCTTCGGCATCCGGAGAAGTCGTCGTGCAACACAACGCAATAAATGCGGCCGCGATCATAAACATCCGATGGATCGCTGTAGGGGCATCCTCGGTGATTTGTCCACCAGAACATCAACTTCGCGCCGCTCCCGAAATGCGTGCTCTCCGCCGCGATTGAGACGTGCGCAAGCGGCTGAAGGTCGGGATCGGCAGCTGGCCTCCATCCTCGATGGGTTTCTCCTAGAAGCAGGCCAGGTCCATCCGTTACCAGCTCATTATCGCCAAACTGCCGCTCACCAAGGACATTGATGACTTCGGAGAATCTCAAATAGGAAATGTTGACGGAGGATGAACGGCATCGCGGTGCCCAAGCAACGACAATCTACGGCTGCTCATGGAAAAATCGCCCTCGGACATACGCTTCAAAGATGCGGTCGCCCTGCACGCGAAGGGAGAGCAAGGACAGAGCAGACTGCCTAGCAGGCTGTTGAAGAAGTCTCCGGTTTAGCCTTGAGTATGGCCTCGTCGCCGTTGTGGTATGCGAAAGTGATCTCGATCGTGCCATCGTTGAGCAATTCGGCATGTCCGTCACCCGAGACTTCGTCCATTTCGTCGCATCCTGCCCCAGTGAAGGAGACCATGGAGGTGCTGTAGCCGAGATCGAGGCCCGCTTGCATCGCACCGAAGGCGATCTCGCCATGACCGTTAGCCCCGATGGTGATTTTGGCGGGCTCGACCAGGTCGAGATAATCCCGATCCCACAGATCCGCCTCGACGATCCGCCAGCGGCCAATCAGGCGGCAATTCGACGCCGCGCTCATGACGACACCGCCATCAGTTTCGGTAACCGCACCAGATCATAGGCGGCGGCCGCGAAGGTGAAGGCCCATCCGACGCGGTCGAGGCCACGGAACTTCGTCTTGTCCTGCCCCGCGACCGTCTTGATCCAGCCGAACGCCTCCTCGATGCGCTTGCGGATACGCAAGCTGACCCCATAGCCGGAATGGCGCGTCGTGCGACCGTAGATGGCCGAGCGGCGACCATTGATGCCAATGCCGACGAACCAGCGGAACAGAAGGTCGTATCCCAGCCGCTCCATCAAAAGCCGCTCCGAGCGGATCCAATAGAAGGCTTGCAAAAGCATGGCGCGCAGAAGCTTCTCAGGCGCGATCGATGGCCGCCCGATCGGCGAATAGAGCGCTGCAAACTCCCGTTCCACCAAAACCAGCGCGTCGTTCATGATCTGCCGGATTGCCCGCAGCGGATGATCACGACGAACTCGATCCTCCAGATCGACATAGCTGAAGAGTTTACCCGTTCTCACATCGCCGCTGCGCATGCATCACTCCAAAACTCGACGAAGCGAGTGAATCACGGCTAAAGCCTCCAGGCCAGCTTCTTTTTCAACAGCCTGCTAGACGTTGGATCGTTGCCAAACAGCCGTTGAACTCTCATCTGCGCTGGACCCGATCACACGTTCACATCGTTCGGTGAAAGCCTTGCATGAAAGGGGGCATCCATACATGACCCCTCGTATCAAAACGAAAAGTGAATGGATGACGAGCGCAATTTCATCGCACCTGCATTGTCGCGAACGATGCAGGGCGGGGACATGCTTCAGGCTGATGAGGTGGTGGCAATGCTGCGGCTGCACGAGCTTGGTCGGGGTAGCAAACGTCTATCGAAGGGAATTTGGATGCGCGCGGAATACGGTTCGCCGATATCTTCGAGAGGGCGGAGCTGCACCATTTAAGCAGCCTGCCCGCAGTGCGTTCGACGGGCTTGATGATTGGCTTCGCGAGCGTTTTTTCCGGCATGACGGTAATGCGGATGTGATCCGCCAAGAGTTGGCGAGCGAGCACGGAATTATCATCGGTCTGCGTTCTGTAGAGCTTCGCGTACGGCGGCGAGAATCAGAGGCGCAGAAGCGGGCGACGGTCCGCTTCGAGACGGCGCCGGGCTATCAGATGCAGATCGACTTCGGTGACACGAAGGTGTGGATCGGCGGCGAGCGGGTTCGGGTTCACCTGTTCGTGGCGACGCGTTATTCGCGGCGGATACATACTCGCGCATCACTCAGGGGGCGGCAAGCAGACTGGTTTGAAGGCGTGGAAGGCGCATTCCTGCGGTTCGGCTGGGTTCCGACGGAAGTGCTGATCGACAATGCGAAAGCCCTGGTCGAGCATCATGTTGCGGTGACGCGAGAGGTGAGATTCAACGCGCGACTGCATGCTTTTGACCGTTATTGGGGCTTCACGCCACGGGCCTGCGCGCCGTATCGGGCAAGAACGAAAGGCAAGGACGAGCGCGGAGTCGGTTACGTCAAGAAGAACGCGATCGCCGGGCGGCGCTTCGAGAGCTGGGCCGCGTTTGAAGCGCATCTGGATCGATGGACGCGCGAAGTTGCCGATCAACGTGAACACGGCACCACCGGTGCCAAACCGGCGGAACGCTTTGCCGACGAAGCCAAGGCGCTACGCCCGCTGGCCGGACGGGCCCCCTTCCGACAATTGCGGGATCTGGTTCGCAAGGTTCAAGCCGATTGTGCGATCGACCTCGATACCAACAGCTACTCCGTCCCTTGGCGCCTGATCGGCGAAAGCGTTCAGGTTGTGGTGCTGGCCGGTCGCGTGGTTATCCGTCATGCCGGGCAGCGCTGACCATCCCCAGTGCCGGGGGCGACGACAACGGATTGTGGACCGTGCGCATTTTATTGGCGTGTCCGGCTTGGCCCACACAGGGGGAAGACAGCGGCGACGCCGCAATGGCGGGAGTTGCCGACAGAGACACCCAGGCGCTCATCGTGCTGCTATTCGTCGACCACGCGAACGGTGCAAGCGCCTCCCAGAAGATGGAGGCCGGACATGATGCATGAGAAGATCGGCCGCACCACCTTGAGCGGAAGGCTATCTTGTATGTTTGCGACAATCCTCGGCTCATCAGGACATGCACAATCGCAAAAGCAGCGCCCTTCAATACGCCATGCGCGATCGACTGGTAGCACTTGGATGGTCACACATTGAGACGGTGGATGACGATCTTGGTCGCTCGGCCGCCGGCGGCGTGACCCGGGCTGGATTTAACGGGATGGTGGCCGAATTCTGTCCCGGCAAAGTTGGCGCTGTGGCTGCGCGCGAAGTCTCGCGCTTCACCCGGATCAGCCGAGATTGGCAGCAACTCATTGAGATGTGCCGTGTTGTCGATACCGGTACACGGGGAGCAATCATAACATTCCGCGCTACTCCTGCTGGCGTGGTCTGCTCGACAATGGCGAGCCACGCTGCATTACCTTTGGCGGCCTGCGGGTGGATGACGCGATCGAAGCGGCACTGCTGCGCGACCTCGAGGCGGCGCGTTATGCCGCGGACCGAGCACTCCTGCAATACGACGCGGCGGATCCGGAGGACGGACTAGTCACGTCGGAGCTCGAAGCGCGCTCGAACAATGCGCTCGCTCACGTCGGCGAGATCGAGGCCAGGGTTGCCAGACACCAGACAGCGGGCGCCGCAATCAATTCCCATGTTCACATCGCAGATCGCCGCGCTTGCGGGAAACCTTCGCAGCGTATGGACAGCGCAATCGACCGATGCAAGGCTGGAGACACGCATCGTGCGCACGCTCATCCATGAAGTGGTCGCCGATCTCGATGATGTGACCGCGAGATAGTTCTTGTCATTCATTGGGTTGGAGGGGTCCATACCGAGCTACGCTTGCCGAAGGGGCGCCGAGGGCAAAGAAACGCGACGCCTGACGAAATCGTGGACGATCCGTGGATCTTCAACCGTTCAAAACTCGCAACCCCGGAAGCACGTCAGATCCTCGCTCTCGCCCGAGGGCGATGTAGTGCCAATCCAGCTTGGCCCTGCCCGTCCATTGCAGGATAGCGTTGCTGGTGAGCTCGCTGCCTTTGTCGCTGGCGATCATCCCCAGTTTGCCGCGCTCCTCGATGATCCGGTCGAGCTCACGGGCGACGGTCTCCTGATTGATCCCGTAACGCTTAGAAAGCGCCCTCAGGCTCTTTTGACTAAGCTGTATCGCTCGACGGACCGCCTCTGTCGTCGTGGCTCTCCCATGAAGAATCCGGCATCCCTTTGATTCGGAAGACAACCATCCCATCAAAGTCTGGGATCAAGCATCTAGCAAACGCGGCTGGTCTCAATCTTGCGGATCTTCTCCCGGTGCCTTGCATTCGCCTCGTTGGAGGCAGCTAGCCGAATGACGTGGCAAAGGTCAAAGCCGGCTTTTGCGAGCATCTTGGTAAACATACATTCTGCCGTCAGCCCTGGGACCAGGTTGATTTCGAAGAAGTGAACACGTTGCTGCTCATCAACGATGAAATCAAGGCGCCCGAATGTGTGGAGCCTGAACTCCCGAGCAATATTCGTGGAAATCGAGGCGATACGACTTTGAAGCGTCTCCTCTACGTCATGGAACTCAACAGAGTAGCTACTCGATCGCGTCTCCTTCTCAACATACCCGAGGAAGCCCGAGGGATTGTTGATGCGCGCAATCGGAAGCGCCATAATCTCGTGGTGGTCGATTAAGATGCCGCACGTGTACTCCGTTCCAACAATTCGCTGCTGGACCAAAAACGAAGCGTCATACGGAGCAATTCGTTCGGAATAAGAACGGAGTGCATGATCTGAGAGTTTGTCTGTGCACTCGGTGAGGAAGGATCCTCCAAGCGTGTTCGGTTTGAGGACACACGGGCCAGCAAGTTGCCGCAGGGCTTCTTTTATGCCGGCTTCGAGACCGCCTTGGGAGACTTGGACTGTCGGAATGGGAGTCAACTCGAGGCAAAGTCGATTGGCAACTACGCCCTGCAGATACTTATCCGCTGCGAGCATGGCCGCAGTCTTGTCGCCGAAGCTACCCGGAATGTCGTGGAACTGGGCAAGAGCCTGGATTTGGCCATCCTCCCCGTCCTGGCCCTGAAGAAGTGAAAAGACAAAAATGCCTTCGGTCTTGAGAAGGTGAGCGAGAGAAGCGAGCGGATGAGTTTCAGCGCGAGTTACGAACTCGTCGTGCTTGGGAAGGCAAGCCCCGTCAAGTGCGAGCCTGAGCAGGTCCCCGGATCGGGAGATGTAGTAGATGGATACCGGTGAAATACCCACATTGGAAGCATTGTTGAGGACGTCGGCAAGGTGGTTGTACATCGCGATCGACCCAGCGTGCTCCACCGAGCGGCCGCCATACATGAGCGCCATTTGCATCGCAAATTGCCTTTCAATATGAGTTGCGGGTCAGCTATGATTGGGGCTCGGAACACACGAAGGCCATCTGGATTAGCAGGATCATTCTCCGGTTGGTGTTCTTCACCGCCCATTCCGGCCCCGTAAGCTATCAGTTAATTGCTAGTTCTTTCGTTATGGTGTTACCGCGAGGAGAGCCCTCGCGAACCTCGAACGTCACCGTTCCATCATCCCTTGCCCTAGCATCGTAGAACATTCGGTCGCGGACAGAATTCATCCGATCGAAGGTCAGCACTCGCGGTTTGATATCTGTGATCTGGTGTTCCTCAATATATGTGGAGGAGCAAATGATCATCTCATCACCGACCTGACATGTGCGAGCAGCGGCTCCGTTCAGCACGCAGCAACGAGAACCTCTCTCACCGTAGATGACGTATGTGCTGATTCGCACGCCTGAAGACTTATTCCAAACCTCAACGAATTCCATCGGAAGAATACCCGCCTCATCGCAGTGGTCTGGGTCGAGAGTTATTGATCCGTGGTAGTTCAGATCCGCGCCAGTGACAGTGATGCCATGAAGCTTGGCTGCAACGACTTTTCTCATTTACAGTTTCCTCTTCCACCGCGATTTCATTCAAGGACGTGAGTGCCAGTTAGCGGCTTCCGCCGCCTCGCAATTAAGGCAGCAAAACTCGTGCCAACCTAGCTGATCGAGCCGAAGGCGCTACTCTGGTGTTGGTTTTCAACTATTTTGCCTGAGGCGAACAGGAGATTGGTTCAACATGCGTGTGTTGCGGATCCGACAAATCGACGGGGAACGGGCTGGGGGCGGCGCTGGCCCTTCTTACGGTTCTCGCTATAGTGCAGCTGCAGGCGACGGCCGAAATAAGGATGCCAGCGATAGTGGACGACAACTTCTCGCCCGACATGGGCACAATGTTCGGTAGATGGCCATTACAAGAAAGAACTCGCTCGTTGCCGGCAACCACGGCGGCGGAAGGACCCGGGCAACCATCGCCACGCTGTTGCAAACGGCAAAGATGAACACCTGGCTCACTCAGAGCCTTGAGGCGCATCGCCAACGGCTGGCCGAGTTCAGAAATCGACGCGCTCATGCCGTGGAACCACGCCGGCTGAACGGCCAAAATGCGGGAGAGCCAGGAGATAGTCTTGGACGCGCACGACGTGCCGGTCCAGCGGATCAACGCCGTTCATTTTGCAGGTGTATGCCGACCGTCGAACTATGCCAGTTAAGCAAGTTTTTGCCAACGTTTTCGGTACAATCGATGGCCTAATCGGCATAGCTTAGGGTCTCTGCGTCGCAATTGACGACGGATATCGCCGATGGTTGCCATCAACCCGGTCGCCACGGTGAGGTTGACGCAGGTTATCGTGAGCAGCCGCCTGACCGCCGGATCATCCATCGTGCTTTTTCGGCGATTTGCCGATCGAGAACCGCAAGATCTTCACCGAGCCGGTCGAGTTCGCGTACATGCCGCTCGATTGCAATCTGCTCATCGTCCGGCCGGCGATTAGAGCCTCGGCGGTTGTCGATACGCCAATTGGCGTGGCGGGAGCAACCGGCGGAAACGCGTAGTTGGAGCCGGTTGCGGCGATGGTTCCGGTATAGGCTGCCGGGGTCTGGTATCCGAGCGACGAGTGCGGCCGGAATGTATTGTAAAACACGGCGACAGAACACCCACGGGACGGAACTGCGCGAGCTTTTATATCCATGGCATCCATGGTCTGGGCGGCTCATCCATCTCCATGAGGTGATTGACAAGGGAGCGGCCGTGTTCCGCTGCAGTCTTTCCGGTGATGCCGCTGGCCGATGGCTGGAGATCCCAGCCTGGATGTTCGACCGGACGACCAGCGCGCATTGGCGCATCATGTCGGTTCCCCATGTTGAACTCGCCAGCCTGCGTGCTTTGGCCAGGTTCCTAGAAAAGGCTTGCGCCCCATCACAATCGGGGGAGATGTCCATGCCACGTCAGTTCACGACATATCAGTTCGATCTGTTATCGGGCCTACACAGCGAGAGGAGACCGGCGATGCCGCAATGGCAGGCGTTGCCGGAAGAGGCTCGCCAGGCGCTGACGGCGCTCATAGTGCGGCTGCTCGTCGACCACGCAAACGGCGAGAGCGCCTCTCAGAAGGAGGCAGGTCATGATGCATGAGAAAATCGGGCCGCACCATCTGGAACGCAAGGCGATCCTGTATGTCCGGCAGTCCTCGGCCCATCAGGTTCTGCACAATCGCGAAAGCAGTGCCCTGCAATATGCGCGACCGCCTGACAGTACTTGGCTGGTCGCGCATTGAGACGGTGGATGACGATCTTGGTCGTTCGGCGGCAGGCGGTGTAGCCCGCGCCGGTTTCGACCGGATGGTCGCCGAGGTCTGCCTTGGCAAGGTCGGGGCGGTCGCGGCAGGGGAGGTGTCGCGATTTGCCCGCAACAGCCGCGATTGGCAACAGCTCATCGAGATGTGCCGCGTCGTTGATACCGTTCTGATCGACCAGGAAGCGGTCTATGCGCCGCGCCAGGGTAATGACCGGCTGCTCTTGGACTGAAGGGCAGCCTCAACGAATATGAGCTCGATCTTCTGCGTCAGCGTTCCCTTTCCGCACGCTACGAGAAGGCCCGTCGCGGCGAGCTTGTTGTCGCTGCTCCGGTCGGCTTCCTGAAGGTTGGTGACAGGATCGAGAACTCGGCAGTGAAAGTCCAACCGTAACATTCCACGCTATTCCTGCTGGCGAGGTCTGCTCGACAATGGCGAGCCACGCTGCATCGCCTTCGGCGGACTGCGAGTCGATGATGCGATCGAAGCGTCGCTGCTCGGGGTGGTCGAACCAGGAGTCATTCCCGCTGCCGCCGAGGCGGAACACAATATGGCCAGCCGACGTGACCAGGTCCGGGACGCCCTCCTGCGCGATCTTGACGCGGCCCGCTATGCCGCCGATCGGGCATTCCGACAATATGACGCAGTTAATCCCGAGAACCGGCTGGTGACGTCAGAGCTTGAGGCGCGCTGGAACAAGGAGCTCACTCGCGTCAGCGAGATCGAGAATAAGGTTGCTAGCCATCAGGCAGCGACGCCACAACCATTGCCACTGTCGACATCGGAGATGGCCGCGCTTGCGGGGAACCTTCGTGCCGTCTGGGCAGCGCCATCGACCGATGCCAGGCTCAAGAAACGCATCGTGCGCACGGTCATTCATGAGGTGATCGCCGACCTCGACGATGTGACCTCTGAGATCGTCCTAATGATCCATTGGGTCGGCGGCGTCCATACGCAACTGCGGCTGCCCAAGCGGCAACGGGGCCAAAGAAACGCTACACCTGATGACCTCGTCGAGGCGGTGCGCCAGCTTGCCCTCATTGCCAATGATGATGTGATTGACGGCGTCCTCAATCGCAATGGACTGTCAACAGGCAACGGCAATCGCTGGACCCGCGAACGCGTCACGGCGCTTAGATCATACCGCAAAATTCCAGTCTTCCGCCCGCAGCCAGATGGCATCGAGCCTTGGCTTAATCTGGGCAATGCGGCACGATTCCTCGGTGTCGCACCCAAGACGCTAAGGCTTGCCGCTGAGGCCGGTGAGATCGGAGGCATTCATCCTTTGCCTAACGGTCCGTGGATCTCCAGCCGCTCTGAACTCACCACCCCGGAAGCGCAACAGATCCTTCATCGCGCCCGGCAGAACCCCAAATACCCCGCAGGATCGCATCCCAAATCAGGAAAACCTATTCCCTTCAACAACATAGAAATGGGCGTGATGAAACAGGATTGTAGTCGTCGAGCCATTCGGAAATGGCACTGCGGGCATGGCCGAGACCGAAGAACAGACTCTCGTTCAGCAGCTCGTCGCACATGCGGCCGTTGAAGCTTTCGACGTAGCCGTTCTGCATCGGCTTTCCCGGCGCGATATAGCAAAAATACTTGCGCTGCCGTAAGCGCGGTTGCCAGCTGACGCGTGGCAGCCGGCGACTCAGTCGGCGCAGCGGAAAGTCTCGTGCCATCGCCATCATGCAAGAGCCGGAGAACAACGCCCTGCCCGCTCGCGACCTCGCCCAGGATGCTTTCCCGGCTCAGCTGCCGCGTGATGATCTCCGGATGATCGGAAGGTGCTGCCAGATGACGAAGGATAATATTGCGGATGTCCGGACCCGGATCATCGTGAGGCACTAGAAACCGCTCCCCTTGAGTTCCGACCAGTAGACCGGCGCCTTTTCGGCAATGCATGGTCTTCCGACAGAGTCACCATCATTCGCGCGGACCAGAGCGGCATGGAGTCCAGAAGCTCGGTTTTGCCGGTGTCGCCTAAAACGATCGCAAGGTCGATGGTGCCGGATATGACGCCCGCCTTTGCGGGCCGCTGCTACGACAAAGCGGAGATGACGCAGGTCCGTTCCTCATCCTCACAATACATACATCCAAAGAACGAGGTGGTCGCCGTCATTCATGGCGGCCGCTTTGTCACACGCCTCCCCCTACGTCGCGGCGAGGCCGGTGAGCTTGTCCAGCCACTGTCGCATTCCTTCTTCTCCTCGAGTATCGGGCCGCCCCGGGAGCGCCCAAGCATTCAGGATGGGCCTGTCGGCTCTCGACGGCGATCCTGTCAACAACTGTTCGGACAGTGTCCTGTGTCGGCAGGAGGAAGGAGGAGATTTGCGACTGCTTGACTGTTCTGCCCTTGCATTTCAATCGACCCCTGCGGGCAGCGTCTGCGTGACCAGCCAATGGATCAGCGTGAACAGCCGCGGGCTGTCTCCCTATCGATCTCGACCTTGGATTTGAGGCGTTCTCTGAGCAGGGCGGACGCCTCGTTGTGGATGGCGCGCCGTCCCATGTCGATGGCTACGATCGGGTGGCAGCCGCGTGGCACCATTGGCAAAGCTCTCGCACACGAGCCGGTAGTCCTTGGGCAACCGGCGAAATGACGTGAGCGAGAGGTGCAAAGAACGAGCGCGCCGGTCTCGGTAGTGACCGATATTACCAGTCGCCGGTCCATGAGTTCAAGGTGCAGCCGGTACGGGCCGCCGCTGTGCTCGACTGGCGCAAATCGATTGTTGTCCAGAAGGTCGCAAATGGCGACAGCCTGCTCGTGTTTCTGTGCTGCGTCCGTCCGACCGTTGAACGGCGGCTCCAGCGAAATCGCCGAAAGCCAAAACCGGGATGGCGTGGTGCTCATGCAGGTCATCGCTCACGGCCTCCCCGAACAGTATCGACTGCGCGACCGCGTTTCTTCGCAGAAACAAACGACGTGCCTGCCGCCGGAACGGGTGCGGCGACAGCCACTTTGCCCTGGTAGGCTGGGCAAAAGGAAAATCTGTTCGAAAAGTTCGTTCCCGAGATCCGAAGCGGAATCTGGGGACGGTTCTCATCGCTGCGCACTCTCTTCCGACCGCCATCGTCACTGCGGGGATCGTCTTGTCGGTGCCCCGCGACTGTCACTAGCGACCAGACGGGAGCACCGTTGCAAACCGAAGAAAAAGCGGCTGTCGGGACCTGTTCGACGGCAGCCGAGTGATCCTGGCGCGGCTAGGGTTGACGCCATTCGCAGGTCAGGAGCTTGTTTAGATCGACGCTGACGAAGGTCGACCGCCGACAGTTCAGGGAAAAAGCCGGCGTCGCACTCATGGTGCAAGCATTGCTGATCCTCGGTTCTCGCCATCATCGCGAGCGCACCTCAAGGACGCGAAAGGCGGGTTATCGGCTGGCCGCGTGCGCGAGCCGGAGTTGTGCCTCGCTCGATCCCCAGCACGGTTGGAGGCGCGCCGGCCCCCTCGTGGAGAGTGGCAAGTCGCTCGCCGAGTTCGCGGTCGGCCGCCGAGAGGCGATGGTTCAGTCGGAGATAGTCCGTCCAGGTCGGCGTGCGGAAGGTCTCGGTCCATAGAGCGGGGGTCAGCAGGTTTCGCTGGAGCGTCCAGTTGCGCGCGCCCGCGCGGCTTTGGATGCGCCGCCGCTCGCGCATGCACTCGAGGAAATCCTCGAGGTCCTGCTCGCCTATGGCGTATTCGACTTTGACGACGATAGGTCCGCTTCTCGGCGTTAAGTCGAGTGCGAGCGACGGCGGTACAAACTCCGAAGCCTCTTTCTCGGATTCTTCTAATAACTCGATCGGCAGCACGAACGCTGCGGCGGCCACGAGGAGCAGAACCACGGCGGCCCCCTCAAGGGCCATGGTCAGGGAGTAGTTCTGCGCGACAGCGCCCCAGATCCAGCTGCCGGCCGCCATTCCGCCATAGGAGAGGGCGTAGTAGGTTGAAAGTGTCCGACCAACGACCCACCTTGGGCTCGACAGCTGGATCGCTACGTCAACGCCGGTCCAGGTGAGCAGCCAGCCCGCACCGCCGATGGCCAGCGCAAGCGCCGCGACGGGGATCGACGTCGTCAGCGGAAGGAGAAAGCAGCATGCGGCACAAGCAACCGATGCAAACGCGATCAGCCGGTCCTGAGGGACGATCCGCCTGAGATGGTTGCTGCTGAGTCCAGCGGAAAAGGCACTCACGCCAAACGCGGCCAGCAGCGCGCCGTAGACGATCGGCCCGCCCGCCAGATGATCCCGGACGATCAGCGGCAGCAGCGCCAGGATGGATATGCTCGCCACGCCGAACAAGGTCCCTCGCACGATAGCCGCCCTGATTTCGGATGACATCGCGGTAAAGCGCAGCCCATCCTGAATGGCCGTAACCACGCGCTCGCGCGGAAGCGAAGAAGAGCGCACGTGCCATTTCGAGCGCGAGATCGCGGCAAGCGGCACGAGATCACTCAGCGCCGCAAGAACGAAAGCGGCAAGGGGTCCGAAGAAGGCCAGAATAGCGCCGCCAATGGCAGGGCCTGTGCTTCGAACAATGTTATATCCGACCGACATCAGCGTGACCGCCGCCGGGATGTCGCGCTTTTCCAGAATATCGCCGACAGAGGCGTGCCAAGCCGGATCGTTCAAGGCAAAGCCGCATCCGGCGAGGAAACCCAGTCCCAGGATCAGCCATGGACTGACGAGGCCCAGTGCAACAGAAATCGCCAGCGTCAGCGAAGCCAGAGCAATCAGGAAGTGACCGGCGAGCATTACGCCCCGACGGCTGAAATTGTCGGCAATGGCGCCCGCGACGATGGACAGGAAGAAGGCAGGCAGCGTCGATGAGGCCTGCACGAGCGCCACCATGAGGTCGGAGGCCGAAATCGTCGCCATCAGCCAACTGATGGCGGTTGTCTGGATCAGCCATCCGAGGCTGGAGATCTGCGTCGCCGTCCAGATCGCACGAAACGCCCGGTTCCGGAGAGGAGCCACGGTGGTCGAAACGGGCGAATGCGGATCTCCAAACTCCATGTCTTGGTTTATCCCAACGAAGCGTCAACATACTAACGTTGTTACGTCATTAACATCTCATACTAATATGGAATTGCAGCGCAGCTCCGAAGGAGACGGAACGCCTGTTTGCGCCGCCAGATCACTCGCTTCTACTGCCGCAACAGCTATCGCCTCATCGTTGTCAGACGAGTCACACTCACCTCGCCTCTGTGATTGCGTATCAACAACCTCCAGGGACTGGTACTATTCTTCCACCCGGCACCGCGGTGAGGCCTGCCACAAAATGGGGGCGCTCCAATGAGGCGTCAAGCCACCGCGAGCCAAAGCCCACTGCAAGGGCGCTATAAGCCTTCCCGAACGCGACCTCGAACCGAAGGATTGAGGCCCCGTCTTGCTTCTGAACCGCAAGCAGATGACGCCCAGCATCGAGTACGGCAACGCCCAGCGGTTTGGGTCCTTTCTCCAATGCCGCGGAAAAGGATATCTCGATTATGGCATTAGCGCGCGCGAGATTAAGCCTGTCCACTTAATTTGCCTTTCCTGGTTTCATTGCGAGCCGCCGGCGGTGCAGCACCGGTTCGGTATAGCCGTTCGGCTGTTCGCGGCCCTTGAGCACCAGATCCAGCGCCGCCTGGAAGGCGATCGAATCGTCGAATCGGCCGGCCATCGGGTGATAGTTCGGATCGCCGGCATTCTGCCGGTCAACGATCTCCGCCATGCGCTTCATCGTCTCGACGATCTGCGCCTTGCTGACGATGCCGTGGTGCAGCCAGTTGGCCATGTGCTGGGCCGAGATGCGCAGCGTCGCGCGGTCTTCCATCAGACCGACATTGTTGATGTCGGGCACCTTGGAGCAACCGACACCCTGGTCGATCCAGCGCACCACATAGCCGAGAATCCCCTGGGCGTTGTTGTCGAGTTCGCGCTGGATTTCCTCTTCCGTCCAGTTCGGCCGCGCCGCCACGGGCACCGAGAGGATATCCGCGAGCTTGGCCCGTGGCCGGCTCTTGAGACCTGCCTGAACCTCAGCGACGTTGACGCGGTGGTAATGCGTCGCATGCAGCGTCGCCGCCGTCGGCGAGGGAACCCAGGCGGTGTTGGCGCCGGCCTTCGGATGGGCGATCTTCTGCTCGAGCATCGCAGCCATCAGGTCGGGCATGGCCCACATGCCCTTGCCGATCTGGGCATGCCCGGAAAGCCCGCATTCGAGGCCGATATCGACGTTCCAGTTCTCATAGGCGCCGATCCAGGCGGCCTGCTTCATGTCGCCCTTGCGGATCATCGGGCCGGCTTCCATCGAGGTGTGTATCTCATCGCCGGTGCGGTCGAGGAAGCCGGTGTTGATGAAAACGACGCGCTCGCGGGCGGCTCGGATGCATTCCTTGAGGTTGACGGTGGTGCGCCGTTCCTCGTCCATGATGCCCATCTTGATCGTGTTTTCCGGAAGCCCAAGTGCGGCCTCGACGCGCGCAAAAATCTCGCAGGCGAAGGCCACTTCCTCGGGCCCATGCATCTTCGGCTTGACCACATACATCGAACCCGAGCGCGAGTTTGCCCGCCGGCCATTCGGGCCAATGTCGTGAAGCGCGATCAGCGCCGTCACCATGGCGTCCATGAGGCCTTCGGGTACCTCGCGGCCGTCACGGTCGAGGATCGCCGGGTTGGTCATCAGATGCCCGACATTGCGCACCAGCATCAGCGAACGGCCGGGCAGCGTCAGCGTAGTGCCGTTCGGCGCGGTGAAGACACGGTCGGCGTTCAGCGTCCGGGTGAAGGTCCGGCCGCCCTTGGCGACCTCTTCCTCGAGGTCCCCCTTCATCAGCCCGAGCCAGTTGCGATAGACGACGACCTTGTCCTCGGCATCGACTGCCGCAATGGAGTCCTCGCAGTCCATGATCGTCGTTATCGCCGATTCGAGGATGACGTCGGAAATGCCGGCCGTATCGGCCTGGCCGATCGGCGTCTTCGCATCGAGGACGATGACGATGTGGAGATTGTTCTGGCGCAGAACGATCTCGGAGGGCGCCGCTGTGGTGCCGGAATAGCCGGCGAACTGAGCCGGATTGCGAAGCGTCGTCCTGGCGCCGCTCGCCAAGGTCAGCGAGAGAGTTGGCCCGTCAATTGCCAGTCCGGCGACGTCGCTCCAGCGGCCTGTCGCGAGCGGCGCGCTCGCATCGAGAAAGTCCCGGGCCCAGGCAATGACCTTGGCACCGCGCGCCGGATTATAGCCCTTGCCGCGCTCGGCTCCGTCCCTATCGGCAATGGCGTCGGTGCCGTAGAGCGCGTCATAGAGCGAACCCCAGCGTGCATTGGCGGCGTTCAGCGCATAGCGGGCGTTCATCACCGGCACGACGAGCTGGGGCCCGGCGATCGTCGCGATCTCTGGGTCGACATTGGCGGTCGAGACGGAGAAATCCGGTCCCTCCGGCAGGAGATAGCCGATCTCTTTGAGGAAGGTCTGGTAGGCCTCCATATCGACGGGCGCGCCATGTTCGCGATACCAGGCATCGAGCTTGGCCTGGAGTTCGTCGCGCTTCGCGAGAAGCTCGCGATTTTTTGGCGCGAGATCATGCACGATCGAGGAGAATTTGAGCCAGAAGGTTAAGTTCTCGATACCGGTGCCTGGAAGAGCGTGGTCGCGAATGAAATTGTGCAATTCACGGGCGACCGTTAACCCGGCTTCCTTGATAACGGGAAATACGGGATACATGTCTCGCTCCGTATCAGGCGGCATGACGGGGTGTCACAGGCACGCTTTCAGCAACTACTTCCGCCAGTACGGCAGAAGTGGCTGCGGACAGAGTCCAGCCAAGGTGTCCATGCCCAGTGTTGTAAAAAACGCCTGGCGCACGCCCTTTTCCCACACGTGGCATCATGTTGGGCATCATTGGCCGCAGGCCCGCCCATGGCACCACACGGTTCGTGCTAACGCTCGGAAACAGTTCACGGGTCCATTCGACTAAGGTCCTGATCCGGTCATCTCGAATATCGCGGTTGTGACCATTGAATTCTGCTGTACCGGCAACGCGAAGGCGATCAGTGCCGAGCCGGCTGGTCACTATCTTGGCGCGGTCATCAAGCAGACTGACCCAAGGCGCAGCCAATTGCGCGTGTTCATCATCGAGGTGTACGGTAATTGAGTAGCCTTTGACCGGATAGATGTTGAGACGGTCGCCCAGCATTGCCGCGAGTTGACGGCTCGCGCAGCCCGCACATACTACTATGCCGTCCGCTTCCAAAACCTGGTCAACTGTTTCTCCAAGTCTGCCGTGAACCACATAAGACAATTGGAGCCGCTTCTTGCGATCGATTCGGCTAACAACTGCGTCATACTCTAGTTTAGCACCTAATTTTTCGCACGCCGTCGCCAAGCCCGTTGTGTATTTATGAATATCACCCGTTGAATCAGAAGGAGTAAAGAAGCCGGCGTAGAATTTTCCATGTAGAGCCGGCTCGATCGACGCAATCTCTTGTACGGCCACCGCTCGGCGGTCCAGCCCGCCCTCAGTGAGCATCTGGTTGACCTTTGTGGCGTGCTCGAAACCTTGCTTGTCCCAGTAGATATGGAGGATCCCACGACTAACATGGTCGAACTCGATGCCCTCACGATCTGCAATGTCAAACATATATTGACGAGCGGAAATCGCCATTCGAGTCGTCGCGACGGTGTTTTCATGGTAGTTGGATATGTTAGAGACAAATTCGGCGAGCCAGCTGTACTTGTGCCACGTTGGAGATGGGTTCATAAGAAGTGGGGCGTCACGCTTGAGCATCCACTTGACCCCCTTGGTGACTGTCGACCAGTGGTTCCAGACTTCAGCGTTGCTCGCAGATAACTGGCCGCCATTCGCGAACGACGTTTCCATCGCTGCGTACCGCTGGCGTTCAAGAATGGTCACATCGTAACCGAGCTTCAAAAGGGCATAGGCCGTCGATACGCCGGAAATCCCGGCGCCAATCACAGCAATCTTCGTCATCTTCATCTCCAGAAAGAACAGTGGGTGCAGCCCTATTGGTCTGCGGCGCGTCCCCAAATCCGTCTCCTTTACCTGAGAGCTTAGCCGCGCTGATAAGCGGGCATTCCCCTTCGGTGGGCGTTGTGATGCCTCTCTCGAGATTGTTCGACCGAACGGTCACTTGTACCTGAGAGTTTCCTTGGGGTGCTCCGTCGGCGCCGGCGGTCAGCCAGTCTCTCCCGGTCAGCATTGCGAACAGCCAGAATTTACCAGCAGTACGATGAATAGAAAAACGCGAAAGCCACCATTCGCTGAGGGATATAAAGCAAAATGGATGGTATTTTGGAACACCGATTTCATGTGGTTCTACCAGGCATTGCGTCTGCTGCGCTAATTCTTAAGATCGTGACAAACGTAATCACGCTTAGCGGCTAGGGAATTCGTCTAGCTCTGCATATACACGTGGGTGCGCTTGTACTTCACACCGCAGTCTTTGTTCAGTCAAAGATTGCGCCGCTGTTCAGTTTGCAAAGCCGATGGTCCCATCGATCGGACCTCTGCTTTCATTTGTCGTTGCGGGGTTGCCAGTCTGATTAGTTGAACAAAGCGAACGACGCGCGTCTCGCATATGCAGACTGTAAATCAGCGTGAACAGCCGACCTGCCGTGTTTTCGTCTATGCTGACTTTGTTGGGCAGACGTTCTCTAAGCAGGTTGGCCGCTTCGTTGTGGATGCCACGGCGACCCATGCCGATCGCCTCCAGACGCTCGGGTCCCGGCCGACAAATTGCACGTAGTAACTTTCGCAACTGCGGGTGTAATTCTTGATGAGCCGGCGGAAAGGGGTCAGCGAAAGATAATTGCTGACGATATGTCGCCCGCTTTGATCGTTGACATGGAGTGCCAATCGTCCTTCCGCGGTTTCGATCCTAAGACGGTATGGTCCGCCGTCGTGGCCGATCGGCGTGAAGGTGTTGGATTCCAGAAGATCGATGTTCGCAAGCGCCTGCTCACGCTCTATACGAGCGTCGCGGCTATTGAGCCAGCTATCGGGGGTAACATCACAGAGACGGAACTCAGTGCTGGCCATCCCCTGCTCTCCCTTCGCATCGTTTGGGCATACATCGCGACGCCGCCGGCGATGCAACGCCCCGGAGTCTTTTCCTGCGAAGTGTCTGTACATCGTTCACTTGCCGAGCTGTATTCACACCTACCCCCGGCGGCAGAATCGCGCGGAGGATTACCTCATGCTCTAGGCCGCGCTCGACCTACATGAAATGCCGGCTTCTTGTATTTGGGAACCTGCTTAGCGACGTTTGGTGACTATATTCACCAAGCCTTGGATAGGACCCGGACAATCAGTAAGTCGGAGGTGTAATGGCGCTCAGAATCTCGCTGTGGCCGTTGTGGACATTCCGAAATCGATGCGGCAGTCGGCTGTCAAAATAGTAACCATCTCCTGGTTTTAGAACTCGTTTTTGGTTTCCTACCGTAACTTCCACCATACCAGATAACACCATGCCCGCTTCTTGAG
The DNA here is from genome assembly GCF_002944405.1 of Sinorhizobium fredii. Classification (NCBI taxonomy): domain Bacteria; kingdom Pseudomonadati; phylum Pseudomonadota; class Alphaproteobacteria; order Hyphomicrobiales; family Rhizobiaceae; genus Ensifer; species Ensifer fredii. The sequence goes on from NZ_CP024309.1 coordinate 287,891, forward strand.
CTGTATGAGTGAATTCCTCGCCGCTATCCGCCCCTGGCGCGTACCTCTCGTGCAACATAAGCAGTTGTCGGTTGGGGTGATCCAAGCCTATGACGCGATAGGAAATTGTATCAATCTTTCCAATTTCCGGCAGTTCGGTTGACGCATAGAACGGCGAATACGGTAGGCTCGACTGCAGATCAGAAAAGAAACCAGTTAGAGTCGTACCAAGCGCGTCCAGAACAGCGCCCAAAGTGTCGATGGAAGGGCTCATTTTATCTCGCTCAATGAGAGATATGGTTGAATGAGATATGCCCGAACGAGACGCAAGTTCTCTTACGCCAAGGTCCCGTCGGCGACGCAGTTCACGCAACTTGCTTCCAATCTTCGGCATTCGTCAGTCCTTGTACAATTTAGTCCGAGATTATTACCCCACGATGAAACGAGACCATCAAGAGTGTAATCGCGGACTTTCCTGGTGATCATACTGAACGCGGGGGGTACTGGGCAATTGTCGGACTGCTCCAGTTGCAGGATGCTGGCGTCCATCATCCCACATTGGAGGTCGTATGTCGTCGCGTCTTGAAGCATTGAAAGGCAGATTTACCCAGATCAAACAACCGTCTCGGGATGCCGTCTCAGACACAGCCCCGGTCGAGAAAACCGTCAAGGACATCATTGCGGCCGTCCGCGATCGGGGAGACGCTGCGGTTCGCGAATACTCCCTTGCCTTCGACAAGGCTGACATCACTAACTTCGAGGTCACAGAGGACGAGAAGCGGCAGGCCGTTACTGATCTCGATCCTCAGACCCGCCAAGACACTGAATTTGCCATCGCGAATGTGCGTCGCTTCGCGGAAGCCCAGTTGGGCACCATTTTGCCGCTCGAGATCGAGAGCCTCCAGGGGCTTCACCTCGGTCATCGAGTCATCCCGATCGAGACTGTCGGTTGTTATGTGCCGGGCGGACGTTACCCGCTTCTGTCTGCCCCCGTAATGACCATTGTGCCGGCGAAGGTCGCAGGCTGCGACCAGGTCATCGCATGCCTTCCGCCAAACGCCCACCCCGCTATGATCGCCGGTTGCTACCTTTCGGGTGCCGACCGCATCTTCCGTGTTGGCGGTGCCCAGGCAATTGCGGCCATGGCATATGGTACCGAAACGATTCCAGCGGTCGATGCCGACTTGGCCAAGCGTCAGGTATTTGGCCAAGTCGGCATCGACCAACTCGCCGGGCCGAGTGAAATCTTTATCGTTGCTGACGAAACGGCGAACGCATCGACGATCGCAACCGATCTGCTGGCGCAGGCCGAACATGACATCCGCACCCGTGTTGGCCTCGTGACGACTGATCGAAAGCTTGCTGAAGACGTTCTCCAGGAAGTCGAAAAGCAACTGGAGGACCTGCCGACGGCTCCTGTGGCAGGTGCAGCATGGAAGGATTATGGCGAGATTACCGTTGTTGAAGACGAAGAGGCGATGATCGCCTATTCGGATTACATTGCAACGGAGCATCTCCAGGTCCACACCCGTAATCCGCAGGCAACCGCTAAGAAGCTTCGCAACTACGGCTCGCTCTTTATCGGTGAACTTGCCAGCGTCGTCTATTCCGACAAGTGCTGCGGTACGAACCACACCTTGCCAACGATGGCTGCGGGTCGTTACACGGGCGGTCTTTGGGTCGGTTCCTACGTGAAGATTGCCACCCACCAATGGCTGGACGAGCGCGGTGTTGCTGCTGTGGCTCCGGCCGCCGTGCGCCAGAGTGCGACCGAAAAATTGGAGGGCCACCGGCGTGCTGCCGCGCTGCGGCTTAGCCCCAAACAAATGGTCAGTTAGGTGACCCACATATAGGGCGCCCGCGCCCACCCTCGGAGGCGCACGTCGGATGCTTCAGAAGAACTTGATTCGGCCTAGACGACACCAAACGCGTGATTTCGAGGTCCGTTCGGTTCGATGGAATTGTTCCACCATCTGGCATGAATCGGCGGCGGCAAAACGACCGCTTGGTCGATTGCCGTCGCCTCAGAGGTGATCGAGGCACCTCATATTAAATTGGACGACCCTAGGAGATCGACAGAGGCAGTAATCCTCGCTGCCTCATTTTAGGAGGAGGCTTGCCGTGACAGGCGTGCTCGATTTTTCAAAGCAGCCGTACCAAATGCCACAACCAAGGGGCATGCCTTGTTCCTGGCCCAAGGGCTTGTGCCAACCAAGATGCTTGGGTCCCGCAGGCCGACGGAGTTTGGTTCAGGCCACTTCTGCTTTCAGTCAGCGAGGGATATTACGTTAATCTTCTTCGAGTGACCAAATCCGGAGTGCTTTCTAGGCACCGCCATAGCGGCCCGGTTCATGCGTTGGTACTTCGGGGAACGTGGCGATATCTGGAACACAATTGGATCGCCAACGCAGGGGACTATGCTTTCGAGCCGCCGGGCGAAACTCATACGCTCGTGGTGCCTATTGCCCGAGATAATCACGCTATTCCATGTGAGCGGTGGCTACGTCTACGTTGATCCCCAGAGCGTTCCCTTGGGGTACGAGGACGTATTCACCAAGCTTGCATCTGCTTCGCGCCACTACGAAGCGCTTGGCTCGGGTGAGAGTTTTGTAGAGCAGTTTGTTCGTTAGCAATTTGCCTTCTTCGCGAGCCGCCTGAGTGCCGTTCCGTCGTAATCTGCCCGCAACGATATCGCTTCGTCATGCCAACCTCCGTTTGGCACGTAAGCGGTGCATTGACCCCGTCTGGCGATAGCGGGTTATCGGGCTTGAACCTATGTCCGAACATAGAACGTTCCATATGATCGAAGCCGTTGCGAGTTCAAGGCTCAGGCGGTAGCCGAGAGCATGGAGCCCGGTGCGAGCGTTTCGGCGATAGCGAGGCGCATAGGGATCGACCCATCGCAGTTGTTCACATGGCGGCGCAATGCCCGTCTGAAAGCGGAGGCCGCTGTCGATACGGCTCGGGACGAAAGCTCCACCGCGGACATCATGATCGGCGACTGTGATCCGCGTGAATGTCGGGATCGACGAGCCCATCTCGTCAGGCTGATCCCCGCGGTACGCTCTGCATGATCCCGGCTGGTACGAAGGTCTTCTTGGCCAGTCATCCGGTCGACTTTCCGCAATTATGTGAAGCGTGCAGTTATGTGGAGTCCGCCGCGGCAATTGCTTGCCGCCTGCGGCGTTTGAGAGTGGGATTACTCGACATAATTTGTCGATCGTCCGATGGACTTCAGCATCGCGAGCAGCTTGTCGGGAGCAGCAAAGCGACCCGGCTTGAGCGACGGCGGTGCCATCGCGGCAAGCGCCTCCAGTTTTCGGTTGGATCGTTCCCGGAAAGGGGAGTGCGACCTCGTTGATTGGCCTTCGCTGCCCGACAAGCTGGGGAGCAAGGCTGTGGCGCAGGAGATGCGCACCGGCGCCCCCCCGAGTTCGACCCCGTCATGCCGCAACCGCTTCCGCACGATCCTTGAAACAGGCGCCGCACTCTTGAACGGTCCCACCGGCAGCGTGAACGACAGGAACAGATACGGACTATCCACCTTCGGTCGAGCGCGCAGGATGTAATCGGCGAGTGCGGCCCCGGTCTCCTCGAGGAGTGGCACCACCCGATCACGCTTGCCCTTGGCCCGCCGGACAAAAACCTCGCCAGTCAGTACGCCAGTCGATATCCCGCAGCCGAATGGCGCGTAACTCGCCGTTGCGAATGCCCGTGGTGGCGAGCAGCAGCAGGACGGCTCGATCGCGGATGTCGACCGGCGTCGTTGCGCCGATTGCATCGATCGCGTGCCGAACGTCATCCCATGCAAGGCGAGGCGGCAAATGCGCCAAACGCCAAGAGGGCATTCTTGGGACGACGCGGGCGAGATCTTAATGGCGACCAGCCCAATATAAAACCGAAGAAATGTTCGAATGTGAGAAGTCGCCGCCGTGCGACTGCCGGAGGTCGCCGATAGTGACAGCCGATGCTCGACAGCAGCAAGGACCTGCCCAGCCGTCAACGCCTCGAGGTTCTGGTCGGGATGATGATGGCGGAACCAATCCAGAAAGCGGCGGCCGCCCAGAAGAACGCCTTCGCGGGTGTTCGGCTCTAGCCCCCGCACCCGATGCAGGTAGTCCGAAAAGGAGGCCAGAAGCGGAGCATCCGGATCACACTCTTCACTTGGAACAGAAACAATGAACCGCTCCGGAGCCACTCGCCGTGCGTGTCCTAGCGCCGATACTGCCCCAATGCGCGAATCCGTAGTAAATGTGCGCAAATAGCTATCGACGACATCTTGATGGATCGGCATCGGACCGCAGCGCGTCCCGGCAAACTGGCGAAAGCGCGCAATTCGGCTCAGATAGATCTTGGCCGACGCTCGTTTGTAACCAAGCGCGAGAAAATGCTCCGCGAGGCGATCCATCTCGCCACCGAGCGCACCACTACGCAGGCGCTTGAGCACCCCACCATCCGAAAAATAGAACTCGAGCATATTACCCCTTCGGAATAGCGGCGCAGGGGGATCCCACACCCTCCGAGAGGCACGAAATATTATGTGGCGGAGAATTCCAGATTTGGCAGGCCGCGGCTGGCGCCGAGACGGCGTCCGCCACATAATCTCGCTCGACGCATAAATAGGGTTATGTGCCGAGCCACATAACCTGCTGCCGGTTTTGAGCCGCGTCTTGGCCAGGCTTGTATAGGCCGGTAGCCATCAACCTGCAGGATGCCGCTGAATCCGGCGATGTGACGCGCTACGCAGTCGGCGCCTCTGCTGTCCTCAAAACGATAGGCAACCATCGGCGGGCTGGTTCCACCGTAGGGTCGATCATCGCGTGCATCGGCCCACAGCCAGGCCTTGGTGGTTTTCCCGGAAGGCAAGGGTGGGCAAGGTCGTCTCGTCGGCGAAGACCCTTTCGCCCTCACTTAACGCGCTCCAGGATATAATCGGCGAGCATCTGCAATTCGAAGCCCAGATGCCCCATCCACTGCGCGATCAACGACCGGCTGACCTCGACGCCATCGCGCAAATAGATCGCCTCCTGCCGGTAAAGCGGAAGACCGTCGGCGTGTTCGACACGGCGATGTAGGCGAGCAGCCGCTCCGTCGGCAGGCCGCTTTCGATGTCCCCGGCCGCGCGGTCGAGTGCGCTCTGGATTGCCGAAAGGCCGGTTTCGACCTCCTCGAAAGCAAAGGACACCTGTTCGTCGTTGACGGCCGCTCGTTGGCACTTTTCTCGACGGCCTTCAGCCGGGCGACCGAACATACGCTCGATGACGTTGCGCTGCTTGTAGACAGCGCGTACTAGACCTTGCAGTTTCGACGTGGCGGGATCACGGCCGCGGTACCGCGCTCGTGAGCGGCTTCGCTACCGCCGAGCTACACCACCTGTAGGGACACGACCTGTAGGGACACGACCTGTAGGGACACGACCTGATAAGATGTTGGTCAGTCAACGCTGCTGTCTGATTTGTCGGATCAGTGACACGGTGCATTCTAATGTAACCAGTTGAATAAAGAAGAACATCCTTTCTGCTACCCCGTTTCTCGCAGTTGGCACGACCTTTGAGTGTCTCGCGTTCCATGAACATGAGTCGATCCGATATCGGTTTACGCTCCGGCTCAAAGCGTCTCAGAAGGGACCATGCCACATGCGTGTGATGTTTGGACCTTATGGTCGGCTGTGCGATCTCAATCGAATCAGCTCTCGGCAGCAACACAATGCCCCTGATATCCAAGCCAGCTGGTGCCCAGAGGCAAGTATTCGCATTCTCTAGGGGTAGTCACGGGCATCGTTTGAACGGATTTCAGGTTCAAGGGGAAGTACTTCCACCGGACGGCAGCCAAAGTATAGTCGAAGCATATTTAATAAATCGGCAGAAGGTTCTTGGCCGCCAGAGTGCCGCGGAAGACCACCAAATTCCAGCCCTACATGGAGAAAATACATGGACACCGTTGATCAACAGAACGTACTTCGACAAGCCGCGCAAAAGCGGATCAAGGCTTCACATGCGCTCGACGGTGACGCCGATCGCTTGGCGCGGTACTATCGTGAATGGGCTGAATCCTACGAGCTGGACGTCGACCGCGAACGCTACTGCGGCCCCTCGATCGTCGCGGAACTAGCGGGGGCAGTCCAGGCGGCTTATATCGGCGGGGAGCGAGCAGCCACGGCAATCCTGGACGCTGGCTGCGGTACAGGCCTAGTTGGCATTCAACTGGAGCATCTCGGCTTCCGTTTGATCGACGGCTTCGATCTCTCCGAGGCGATGGCCGAAATGGCGCGCCAAACTGGCGTTTACCGCAATGTTGAAGACGACGTTGACGTAAACAGACCCCTCTCGCGCTACTCGAGCGCAAGCTATGATATGACCGTCTGCTGCGGTGTCTTCACGCTCGGACATGCCGACCCGGACGGGCTGCGCGAGTTGGCGCGCGTCACGCGGCCGAACGGGTTCGTGATCGCAAGCACATGCAAGAGTTATACGGGGGCAATGTCGTTTGAGGATGAGGTGATGTGCCTTCAGGAGGCGAGCGTCCTCACGCCCGTACAGTGTCTGAACGACGGCAGATTCCTCGGGGAGGAAGACGCGCATTACTGGGTTTTGCGGGTGCTCGAGTAGCCCGCGAAGCAGCGTATGACCTGCGGATCTGTCCGACTAACGCCAGTGCTCACGCATCCCGCGCAGCGAGCAATCTGGTATCTTGTTTAGCGAGGTATTTTGCAAGGCACGGCAGACAAAGGATGCCAGCCAGCGCGCCGGCTGTTGGCGCTGGCGTCGATTTATGATGGCGGCTCTCGTGCTGATGCTGCTCGGCTCGGCAGCGTCACCGTTCAGATCGTGCGTGACTGGGTGGTGCGGTTCAACGCGCGCGGTCCCGACGGTTTGATCAACGGCAAGGCTCCAGGCAAGCCGTCGCTGTTGAACGATGATCAACGTGCGGCCTTGGCGCAAGCCATCGAGCGCGGCCCCACACCTATCTCGATCGCGTCGTGCGCTGGCGTCTGTGCGATCTGGCCCTATGGCTTTGGGAGGAATTCCGTGTCTCGGTGAGCGAGCAGACCCTGGGCCGCGAAGTGCGCTCGATGGGCTACCGCAAACTCTCAGCTCGCCCGAGGCATCATGCGCAGGATACCGAGGCAGCCGAGGCATTTAAAAAAACTTCCCCGCCGCAGTGGCAGAAATCGCCGGTGGCCCCGCCAAGGGCAAAGTGATCGAAATCTGGTTCCAGGATGAAGCCCGCATGGTCAAAAGAACAAGATCACACGTCGCTGGGCAAAGCGTGGATCCAGGCCATCCGCGCCGCACGACCAGAGAACTCGCTCGGCCTACATCTTCGGCGCGATCTGTCCCAGCCAAGGCAAGGCCGCAGCCCTGGTGATGCCTTGGTGTGACACCCATGCCATGAACCAGCATCTGATCGAGATATCGCGAAACGTCGCCGACGGTGCGCACGCCGTCCTGATCATGGACCAGGCAGGGTGGCATATGTCCAACAATCTGATGGTTCCCGAGAACATGACCATTCTGCCTCTGCCGCTGAAATCGCCCGAACTCAATCCTGTCGAGAACATTTGGCAGTTCATGCGCGAAAACTGGCTCTCAAACCGCGTCTTCAAATCCTACGAGGATATCGTCGACCACTGCTGTCACGCATGGCGAACACTGCAGGACCGACCCTGGAAGATCATGTCCATCGGTCTGCGGCAATGGGCCCGTGGGTTCTGATCAATGAGGGTTGGTATAAGGCAAGAGGAGCGATACATTCGTTCTGGCCTAGCATACGTCCAAGCGGCTCAGCGTTTGAATTTTCATGTGCGACTGAACGTTTTCCCAATGAACTGCGGGAAAAACCTGGCGCCCTCCGGCATTGGCGTGAAGGCCGGCACCGCATTTGCCGCTTCATGCTCGCGCACCGCACAGATAGGCTTGGATCCGTTTTTTCGTACAGCAGCCGAATCCGCACCCCTCCAGTGAAGGCGAGACGATCACCATGCCGAATGCGGCGTGTTGCTGGCCTAAGGGTACCAGATGGTGGTGCCGACCAGCGAATTCCCCTCTATGACCGCGAGGCCGCGGCCGAGCAAAAGGGACTTTCATTCCCCACGCCGATCCGGCCATTTCACTGCCGTGGAGAGAGTCTGTGCTGCTCGCTGTAGGGAGCTTTCCTTCCCACTGCTTTATGGCAATGGCGGATATGGGACTTATCCTCTCCTCAGGTCGTCAGCCGAAAATGGCGTGCCGCATGACAAAGGCCGGAAACCACAATTAGAGCAGACTTTCATTCAGTTCCAACAAACCAAGCCGCTCTACGCAAACGGGACGACATGTATTCCCATTCAATCATACTGGAATCGATGAATAACATCGAATAACTTTTCAGAATACTACCATCCTGGGTAGGGGCGCGGGGCCCAGATTGCGGTTAAAATGGGTTGCATTTGGCATTTCTCTTCATCGCCAGCTTGAACGGACGCGTGATACTCCGCTTGGGGATTAACAGCAAAATCGGCTTCGCTGTTCGCCTAACGTCTGATCAAGGAAACATCATGCTTCGAGTGCAACTTGGATTGGTTAGGGTTGACTCTCAGGCACAAAGCCAATTCGGCACCATTAGCGAAAGGTAATTAATGGATATTATAAAAAGCTTCAGGTGAAATAGAGGTCACTTGGCAAGGCTTTATTCCTTGAGAATCGGCATAAAATCAGGGACATTGAACATGGAGAATTACATGAACTAAGAGACGCCCCCCTTTCCGTGCCAGAGCCTGAACAAACTTCAGCAAAGATTACTTGATGGTTTTCGAATGCTTCGCATGTTGCGAAGCGGGGTTCGATTCTGATGAAGCCTTTATGGCAGGAAGGCGGAGAGTTGACATCATTTGGCCCGCGCCTCGTCGTCCTCGGGTACAGGTGAGTGGGCGGCAAGGCGGCTGCGTACTGGTATAGTGTCAATCGATGTCGAAAACTCACCCATCAATTTTCCCGCCTTTCTTGAGAGTCTAATCTAAGTGCAACAATGACGAGTGACGGGTAGGGATTACCCGCTATCTCGCAAATGCGCGATGAACACCTCGGCTGGTGTCTGATAGCCAAGACACTTCCTGAGCAGCGAATTTAGATGGTGGGCAAGGGCGACCAGCTGCTGCTGGCTCACGGCGGATAGGTCCGTCGTGCCGGTTTCCCAGTGCGCGCAGCTAGATGTTGTCACTAAGGAGGAGTGAAAAATGGCAATGCCAAGAGGGCCGCAGGCGTTCCCGCGGAGTGAATATTTGAAGCGTCTGTCCGCCGTCAAGGTGGAAATGGAGCGGCATGACGTTGACGCTCTTGTGGTCAATTCAACCGCTAACATAACTTATCTGTCCGGCTACACATCCAAGACTGGCTGGCAGCCGCAAGCCCTTATTGTTTCTTCAATAGACGAAGAGCCGAGCTTCATCACTTGCCGTAAAGATGCCCCTGCAGCGATCCATCAGATGTTTATCGAACGCGGTCGCATTTTCGCCTACCCGGAAGCTCTCCTTGCCGATCCTGACAAGGATGGCTGGGATACGGTGATCGATCTCCTTTTGGACAGTGGCTTCGGACGGAAATGCATTGGAATCGAGGCAAGGCTGTTCCCCGCCCAAACTCTCGAGAAATTAAAGGCAAGGTTGCCGGAAGCCAAGATCGTAGATTTTCGCAACAGGGTTGATTGGATCAGAGGCGTCAAATCGGATCTAGAGATTTCCTACATGCGTGAATCTGCGGCCATAACTGACGCAGGCATGCTGCGTGCCAAAGAATTGATCCGTCCGGGCGTTGCCGAGGCTGAAGCTGCGGCGGAAATCACCTCGACGCTGATACGTGGCGCGAACGGGAAGGCGGGCACGGATCTAACCCACTTCTTTCTGTGCGCCAGCCCGAGAACGTCCACCTGCCACATCCAGTGGGCCGAGGACGTCTTCCGGCAAGGTTCGCAGATCAACCTTACGATCGGCGGGGTTCGTCATGGCTATGTTTCGCCCCTGGCGCGCACATTCTCGATCGGCAAGCCGTCCGCGCGTCTACGCCGTGTGCATGATGCGCACATCGCAGGAATGGACGCCGCACTAAGCGCAATCCGTCCAGGTGTGACCTGCGGTGATGTCGCTGCCGCCTTCAGCACCACCCTTCACAAGTACGGCATCGAGAAGGAGTCGCGATGTGGCTACGCGGTGGGAATTGAATGGGTCGAGCCGACGGCCAGTCTCAAGGTGGGCGATGCTACCATCTTGCAGCCGAATATGACTTTCGATTTGATGCTCGGCAACTGGATCAATGAAGATCTCGGCTATGTAATCAGCGAGATTTTTCGTGTTACCAAAACCGGCGTTGAAACATTCAGTGCTCTTCCTCGGGAGATATTCGAGATCTAATCCCAGCGAGGATGCGCTGGAGACCGGCCAGCTGAAAGGCCCGGCCCGCGAGAGGCTGCTGGAGCGCGAACTGATGGGGACGAGATGGCGCTGCTGGAGAGCAGGTCACCCTTTAGCCTGCAGGACGCAAGGCGATAGGCCGAGCGCTCCGATGGAGCTGTGATTTATGCTTTGGCCTGGCCCGCGTGCCGGATCTGGCGAGCGGGCCTTGGGAGCGTCGCCATCTTTGAGCAACCGGTAGCGTCCGGTCGGGCCGTTCTCCTATTCGGTCCTCACCATTGTAATCGCGACAATCTGGATGAAATTCCCGCGCTTTTCGCCGTCAACTCCATTCAATGGCGGGGATCGCCGGAGGTCATGGCCACGCCTCTGCGTGAGGGCATGCGCACCTTCGTTTCGAAAAAGATCTAAACAGCTATTCACGGGCTCCTTCACCATCGCGCCTTCGCCAAGGAACAAATCTCTTGGGCGAAGGATGGCACCTAGTAAGTCGTGCCACACCGAATGGGTCAGCATCTCAATTTAGGCGTATATGACTGGGTCGGTCTAGAACGTAAGTTCGTACGGGCCGAGATTTCGTAGGTGTCAATTTATCATCAGGCACGCAGCTCGATTGCCGTGGATGACGTAAGCCCGGCAGTGAAATCCACAGTCTCGGGAAAGCTAGTAGGCGCTCGACGAGAGTATAAGGCATTTGTGGAACGCCGGGCCGCGGAGCTTGAGATGCATGTGTATTACGAGGCGGGCTCCACTTGCTACGGCGTTTACCGCCTGATCACGGAGCCTCGGTTTAGCATTGCATTTGGTTACGCGACCAGTTCTCCCGAAGACGCTCCGACCGGATGAAGAAGCATTTCAAAAGAGGGATTTTTTGAAGCGGGCATTTCGGCACGCGCAGCATTTTGGCACAACTCGCCGTGTGCTGTGCGCTAAAAATGAAATTACCAGACACTGATGCCAAGTAAAAGTTCTGGGCAACAAGCACAGCAAAGGGGAACTAAATTGAATGGACTTGTGAAAAGGTTCACAGCGACTGCATCGATCGCACTTGCGTCGTTCTCGTTCGCTATCTCGGCCCATGCGGGCGGAGTACTTGATCGCGTTCTTGCCACGAAGACGCTGACTGTGGCGACGGCTGCCAATTTCCCTCCGGCCTCATTCGTGAATGACAAAGGGCAACTCGACGGGTTCGATATTGAAGTTGCCAAAGAGGTCGCCAAGTATATGGGCGTAGAGGCCAAATTTGTGACGCCGGGGTGGGATATCGTAACTTCAGGCAAATGGGAGGGCCGCTGGGACCTTGCCATGCACATGTCTCAGACCGCGGCGCGCGCCAAGCTATTCGACCTTGAAGCCGTGTACCTCTACAACTACATGGTCGCCGTCGTTCACAAGGATAGCAAGGCGACCAAGCCTTCGGATCTTGATGGCAAGGTGATCGGTGTTACTGCGGGATCTGCAGAAGAATCCTATGCTAAACACACGCTCGAACCGTACAATGCTCCACCAATAAAGTACCAATTCGCGCCCGGCGAAATAAAGAGCTACGAATCAAACAGCAGCGCGAGAGATGATCTTCGATTGGGCGACGGCGTGCGTCTTGATGGAATCATCGATGAGGAACGAACTGCCAATGAAGCGATCAGGGCCGGTTATTCGTTGAAAATAATCGGCGAGCCCCTCAATTCCGCTGCAACCGCAATCCCGGTGCTTCACGGTGACAAGGAATTCAGCGACAAAGTGGCGG